>NZ_JBFATS010000024.1:0-108821 GCF_040678435.1 Streptomyces sp. NPDC052682
GGGTTGGCCCGCAGGTTGCCGGCCGCGTCACGCTGCGGGTCGAACCAGCAGTCGTCGACCACCACGTACCGGTAGCCGGCGTCCCGCATGCCGGAGGACACCATCGCGTCGGCGGCCTCGCGGACCTGCGCCTCGGTGATCCCGCACCCGAAGCTGTTCCAGCTGTTCCACCCCAGCGGAGGGGTGAGCGCGGGGCTGCCCGGTGCGGCCTCGGCGGTCGTGCCGACGGAGGCGGTGACGCTGGCGGTGACCGTCAGCGCGGCGGCGGTGACGAGACGCAGCAGGCGTCTGTGTAGGGGAACCATGGGAGGTCCTTCCTGGGAGGCAAAGCGGAAGCTGCTCTGCCTCCCTCGAGGGGCGAGTTCACGAGCTGGTGATCATGTGCGCGCCAGGTCAGCGCTGCAGGGTGAGCAAGCCCGACCGGTACGGCCTAGTTCCTCACGATGCGCCACCGGTTGTCGGCGGTGCCGTCGTCCGAGTCCTGGACTGCGAACGCACCCACAGCGGTGGAGTTGTCCGCGATGGCGAGCAACTTGCCGCTGTTCTCGTTGCGGATCTTGTAGGTTCCGTCTCCCTGGTCGACCAGCGTCCATCGGTGGTCGGCGGTGCCGTTGTCCGACCACTGCAGGACGGTCGCGCCGTCTGCCGTGGACATGCCCTGGACGCCGAGCACCTTGCCGCTGTGGGTGTTGCGGAAGCGGAACGCGGTTCCGTCGGCGATCATGTGCCAGTCGTGGTCCGCGGTGCCGTTGTCCGACCACTGCAGAGCGCGGCCGCCGTCGGCCGTGGACATGTTCTGGATGCCCAGCAGGAGACCGCTGGCCACGTTGACCAGACGGAAGGTGCCGCTGGCGTTCCAGTAGACGGTGTAGTTGTGGCCGTGCGCGTCGTAGAACGGGCCCAGGTTGACGGTGGAGCCGTTGGCGGTGGCGGTGAAGGCGAGCGAACTACTGCTGGTCCGTGTGATCGAGGACGTGTTCAGCGTCGGGAGGGAGCTGAGCGAGGAGTCACCGTAGTTGCCGGACAGGACCACCGGGCCGTAGGTGATCGCGGAGACGTTCCTGTTGTCGTTGGCCGCTCGCATGACGATCCGCATGGGCAGGCGGACGGTGACCGTGTCGCCGGAGACCCACGAGCGGCTCAGGGTGGCGTAGCTGCCGGGGTCGGTGGCGATGTTCTGCGTGACGCCGTTGACGCTGATGGTGGCCCCGCTGGTCCAGCTCGGGATGCGGATGCGCATGGCCCAGGTTCCGCTGACGTTGCCGGTGACCTGCAAGGTCGTGGTGTCACTGACGGGGTACGACGTGGTCTGGGTGAGCGTGATTCCGCGCTCCGACCAGTTGAGCACCGAGGGCACGAACAGGTTCACGATCAGCGTGTTGTCACTGCGGAAGTAAATGGAGTCCATCAGCCGGGTGTGCATCTCCAGGCCCGTGCCCTGGCAGCACCAGAAGGTGCCGTAGTCGGTGCTCCAGGTGCCGCCGCCCCACGCCGGGCCCACACCGCGTCGGCCTCCCGGGTTGAGCGGGGTGAAGTAGGTGACGTGACCGTGGTTGTCGGCCGGGTTCTGCTGGCCGATCATCTGGTTCAGCCACGCCCGCTCGTAGTAGTCGAACAGCGCGACCCGATTCGGGTCCAGCGCGAACAACTCCCGAGTGAGGTTGAGCATGTTGAAGGTGTTGCAGCTTTCGCACGTGTCCTTGTTCAGGTAGCCGGCGATGGCGTTCGGGGCGCGGAAATGCTCCGCCTGGCTGTTGCCGCCGATGGCATAGGTATGCGCGTTGACGGTGACGTTCCAGGCGTTGGTGGCGATGTCCCGGTAGCGGGTGGTGCCGGTGGCCTTGTACTCCCTCACGGCACCGATCCACTTGGGCACCTGGGTGTTGGCGTGCAGCCCGTTGAGCTGGTCCTGGCCCGACGCCAGCGGGTCGAACACCGCGGCATGGTCGAACCGCCGGGCGACGGTGAGCCACCGCGCGTCGCCGGTCTGCTGGTAGAGATCGGTCAGTACGGCGTTCATGCCGCCGAACTCGGTCTGCAGCATGGCCTGCATCTGCTGGGTGGTCAGCCGGCCGGTGCGCCAGTCGACCCATCCCGCCAGGGCGAGCAGCACGTCACGGGCCTGTGTGCTGCCGATGTGGCGCCATACGTCCAGCAGGCCGGCGAGGGTCTTGTGGATGGTGTAGTACGGCACGTTGCCGTTGCTCAGGGTCCGCTGCTCCAGCGCGGTGAAGTCGGACTCGGGGTAGCCGGAGAGATACCCGGCGTTGAAACCGGCGGCGCCGTTGTTGGCCTGGCATTTGGCCAGCTCCGCGACCATGTAGGTGGCCTTGTCCCGGCAGACGGTGTCCCCGGTCACGGCGTACAGCTGTGCCCAGGCCGTGAGGAAGTGCCCTTGCACGTGGGTACGGAAGGGGAAGTTCGGTGCGTCCCAGCCGCCGTTGGCGGCGGCGCCGTTGGTGGAGAGCCGGTGGTTGGCGCGGAAGTTGTACAGCAGGCGGTCGACATCGACGAACCGCAGATAGTTCTGCGTTCGGTTCTGGTTGTCCAGCCACCGGCTTGCGGTGAGCCGGACCTGACCGAGTTCGAAGGGGTGCGCCAAGACCCCTGTGTCGGCCCTTGCGGGAGGAACGGCTGCCTGCGCGGGAGATGCGCCCATGAAGGATCCCGTGGCAGACGCGGCGACCGTGGCCCCGGCTACCTGCAGCAGGCGCCGTCTGCTGACGAAGGAAGACATCCTGCACCTTTCGATGACGAGAGAGCGATTGCTTGGTCGTTGACACCCGGCGAGATCCCGCCTCCACCCCTCAAGGTCCCTGGCCGGTGACGCGGTGGAAGGTCCATCGCTGGTGGGAACGGCCGACGTCGCGGTACTGGATCAGCGCGACACCGTCCGCCGTACTGCTTCCTCTGACGTCGAGCACCTTGCCGCTGTTGCGGTTGACCAGGACGAACCCCCCGGCCTGCGGGCGCGGCTGCCGCTGCCGGGTCCTCCGGCCGTCGGCGGTCATCTGCACGACCGCCGCGCCGTCCGCCGTCCAGGACCCCGCCACGTCGAGCAACCTTGCCGCTGCGGACCCAGGCGATGGTGTGACAGCCGTCCCAGAGGGACTGGAAGGCCCACTGCTGGTTCGACGCGCCGGTGTCGGGCCACTCAGGATGACGGTGGCGCCGTCCGCGTTCGACGCACGGCAGACGTCGGCGACCTTGCCGCCGCGCACGCTGACGCACGTGTGGATTCCAGCCGGAGATCCGCCACAGTGAGTGCAACGGCTCCCACGGCCCGGTCGGCGACGAGGCCGACGTCATGAAGAAGCCCTCCTCGGGCGTGCTGACGTACAGCCAGTCGCCCTGTATGGAAGCGGAGGGCGCCGACCGACACGACACGGCCGTAGCTGTTCATCCGGTTCCGGTTCAACTCCGGTCCGATCCGGGTGACATCCTCGACCGCGCCGCCGAGCGAGCGCCGGTTGACCAGGTCCTTCGAGGGCGGGACGGCCATGCCGGGCAAGTACCCGAACGTGCTGGTGAGGCCGTAGTAGTCGGAGCCGGCCCGGGTGCAGTCCCAGTCGCTGAAGGCCGGTGTCCAGGCGGTGGGGTAGGGGAAGGGCTCGCGCCTGGAAAGCGCGCGGTTCGGGGCATGGGGGGTGGGTTCCTTCCGGAGGCGGGACCGCTCTCGCACCGCGAATGACCGATATTCCGAACGTAGGTCGAACTGCCGGACGGGGTTGGCGCCGAACGTAAAGGGTTTCCCGTACGGAAGTCAACGTGTGTGACAGGGCGGCTTCTTCGGTATCCGGGCGGCGCGAAATGCACCGAACGGTACTCGTCGGAAACGTTGACGGAACCACGGCCCAAACCTATCTTCTGCTCGAAGTTCCGCACGCTGTTCGTCATTTCGAATAACGCATGTCTCGTCACGGCGATCGGCCCAGCGGACTGGCCGAGCCCGGAGGAAGAGTTGAACAGAACCGTAAGAAAGCTGCTCGCCCTGCTGGGCCCGCTGCTGCTGGTCCTGCTGGGCGGCGCCGTCTTCGAGGGCACCGCCTCCGCCGCCGCCCCGCCGGCCGGGCAGGCCACGCGGTACACGATGACCGCGTTCACCAACAGCAGTGAGTCGAACCTGTATGTGTACGACTCGCCGGACGCCACCGGATTCACCCTGCAAAAAGGCCCCGCCTACACCCCGCCGTCCGGGCTGATCCGGGACCCCAGCATCTTCAAGCACACCGACGGCTACTACTACCTCACGTACACCACCAACTGGACGGGGAACACGATCGGTTTCGCCCGGAGCGCCGACCGGGTGAACTGGACGTTCCTGTACAACCACACGATCCCGATCAGCGGGCTGACCCGCACCTGGGCACCTGAGTGGTTCATCGACACCGACGGCAGCGTCAACGTCATCGTGTCCCTGACGGCGGCGAGCACCGCCACCCACTTCACCGCCTACAAGATCACGGCGACCGACGCAGCGCTGACCACCTGGTCCGCGCCCACCCAGCTGTCCGGCATCGGCCCGAACTACATCGACACCTTCATCGTCAAAGTCGGCTCCACCTACCACGCGTTCACCAAGAACGAGACGACGAAGTACATCGAGTACGCCACCGCCTCCAGCCTCACCGGCCCCTACACCCTGCGTAAGACGGGCGACTGGGCCGGCTTCGGCGACTGGGTGGAGGGTCCGGCCCTGGTCCAGCTCGACAACGGCGGCTGGCGCATCTACTACGACGGATACCGGGCCGGGAAGTACTGGTACAGCGACAGCCACGACAACTTCGCCACCTGGTCCGCGCCCACCGAGGTGCCCGGGCTGTCCGGCTTCATCCGCCACGCCACCGTGCTGAAGGAGACGGTCCCCGGCGGTGTCACCCTGCCCACCAACGCCACCAGGTCGCTGCGGTCGGTCAACTACCCCGACCGGTACGCCGTGGAACGCTCCGACAGCCTCGGCTACATCGACCCGGTGAGCACCTCCAGCAGCACCGCCGTCAAGCAGAGCGCCACCTTCACCGTCGTACCCGGCCTCGCCGACGCCAACTGCTACTCCTTCCGCGACTCCTCCGGCCGCTATCTCCGCCACTGGGACTTCCGGGTCCGCTTCGACAGCAGCAATGGCACCGACACCTTCAAGAAGGACGCCACCTACTGCGCCCGCCCGGGCAGCGCCGCCGGCTCCGTCCGCCTGGAGTCGTACAACTACCCCGGCCGCTACATCCGCCACTACGACTACGCGCTGCGCGTGGACCCCTACCAGAACACCGACACGTTCCGCGCCGACAGCTCCTTCACGGTGGTCAGCCCCTGGGCCTGACCTGTGCGCGATGTTCGCCCGGGATCTGGGCCTGTCAGGCCCAGATCCCGGGCTCGGGGTTCATCCGGCGGTCAAAGTGGTCCACTTCTGGTTGGAGCCGCCGTTGCAGTCCCACAGCACGAGCTGGGTGCCGTCGGCCGTGGAGGAGCCCGGAACATCGAGGCAGCGGCCGGAGGCGGGATTGCGGTAACCGCCGTTGTAAGGCTGCCAGACCTGGTTGGCGCCGCCGTGGCAGGCCCAGAGCTGCACCTTGGTGCCGTTGGCGGTGGCCCCGCCGGCGACGTCCAGACACTTGCCCAGGGAGCGCAGGGTGCCGTCGGTGTACGCGGACCAGTACTGGTTGGCACCCTCGCCGCAGCTCCACGTCTGGACGGCGGTCCCGTCGGCGCTGTTGGCACCGTTGACGTCCATGCACTTGCCGGCGATGCCGGACTGCACGCGGGCGGGCGCGGGGGCGGGGTTCTTCAGCCACCCGGCGCTGTCCGCGGCCTGGACAGCACGGTGGAAGGCGTCGGCCATCTTCTGGTAGCCCGCGTCGTTGGGATGCAGGGTGTCGATCAGGTCGGCCGTGGTCAGGCTGCTCATGTCGACGTAGGCGACGCGCTTGCCCGCGGACTGCGCGTCCCGCACGATCTGGGGGATCGCCTGGTTGTAGGCGGCCCGGTACTGCTCCTCGGAACCGCTGGTGGACACGACCAGGGAGGCCACGAGGACAGTTGCGTCGGGAGCTGCAGCGGTGATCTGGTTGACCAGCGATTTCAGCCGGTCGGTGGCGGTGGAGACCTGGTAGCTCTCGTTGAGGTCGTTGGTGCCGATATGCAGCGTCACGACGTTGGGCCGGTAGCGGGTCAGCGAGGCGTCGGTGAGAGCGGCGATCTGGTGGATCTTGTACCCGGAGTGGCCTTCGTTGTCGGGGTCGGACATCGAACCGCCCCGCACCGTGCCCACGAAGTCCAGCGGATGTCCGTCCGCCGCAAGCTTGTCCCACAACGGCTTCCGGTAACCGTTGCCGGTGCTGCTTCCCACACCCCAGGTTATGGAGTCGCCCAACGGCATGACCCGCAACGGCGTGTTCGAGGCGGCGGCGGCCGGGGCGGCCCCCGCGGTCGTCACCCCGAAGGTGGCGGCTACCAGGGTGATCAGGGGAAGAATCCAGGATCTTCTCATGCAGACGTCCTCTTCTGCGAGTGAGTGCTGAATCAGCGGGGGTGATCGCCGTTCGTGTCAGCAACTCGGCCGCAACGCCTTCCCTTTGGCGCAGGCGGCCGCCTGACCTACTGGCAGAACGGTCGGGTGGGGGAAACGCATACCGAGCGGGTCGGCCTGAACACGCCGCACAAGCGCACCCGTATAGATACCACGATCCGGGCTGGGACATCCCATGAATGGTCCCGCTTCTGGCCCCTCGGCGTCGGCGAGGGTCCGTAGCGACGGCCCAAGGTGCTGGGCTGGTTCGCCACCGCGGCGAAACGCCTTGCCTGCCGAGGCGGTGCGGATGGCGTGCGCCGCCGCATACGGGCTGCCGCCTCGGTGTGGACCCGCGTTCCGTCTCGCGCGTGGCGTCGAAGCCGGGGTGGTCTGCGTCGCCGCATACAGCGAAGGCGAAATCATCACTTCTTTCGGCGGTGGAAGCAGTCGGGGTTCGGTGGCGCGTGGGCACTCCCGGTTCCTGCCCCCCTGCCCAGCCGGGCCGGGGTCACTCCGCGCCAGCGGTACACCGCCCGCCGCACCTGCTCGACCCGCTCGCGGGCACTCCGTCGACGATCGCCTCGTACGTCGTACCGCACTCGGGCCAGACGACGACGCAGGGCACGCTCGCTGCTCTGCGCGATCGAGATCTCCAGCACCTCCAGCAGATCCTGCTGATCGCCCCTCGACACCGTCTGCTCGTCCAGGTGCCCAGCGGCACGATGTTTGGGTCCGGGCCGGTGGGACGTTCGATGCGTGACAGCGGTGGTGGTTCTGGTCAGCCGCCGTTCTGCTGGGCTTTGGCGTGCGCGAGGCGGTAGGAGTCGGTGCTGGTCTCGATGACGGCTCGCCGGGCCTCTTCGACCTGCGTAGGGCGCTCAGCCGGCTCGGCTACCCCCTCTTGTCGCGCATGGCGATCGACAACCGGGCAATGCGCCAAGTGTGACCCGCGTTGCCATCGTTGTTCTGATCCTGCTGACCGCTCTCACGGCTCTGGCCGCGGCGGTCGGCCTCTCGCCCGCCTGGTGGTTCGCCGCCCTTCCGCTGCTGTGCGTGGGCGTGCTGGGTGCCTGGGATCTGGTGCAGCGCCGGCACTCGGTGCTGCGCAACTATCCCGTGCTCGGCCACCTCCGCTTCCTCATGGAACGCATACGCCCCGAGCTGCAGCAGTACTTCATCGAGCGGAACTACGACGGCCGGCCCTTCGACCGGGACATCCGCACCATCGTGTACGAGCGGGCCAAGGGCACCGACGCGGAGGAGCCGTACGGCACCGAACGGGACGTGTACCAGCCCGGTCATGAGTACCTGGTCCCGTCCATGGCGCCGTGCCCGGTGCCGAAGACGCCGCCGCGCGTGCGGATCGGCGGCCCGGACTGCAGCCGGCCCTACGACATGGCGCTGCTGAACGTCTCGGCGATGAGCTTCGGTTCGCTGTCCGCCAACGCGGTCCTCGCGCTCAACGGGGGCGCTGCGGCCGGGGGGTTCGCCCAGGACACCGGTGAGGGCGGGCTGTCCGCGTACCACCTGCGTCCGGGAGGCGACCTCATCTGGGAGATCGGCACCGGCTACTTCGGCTGCCGCACCGAGGACGGCGATTTCGACGCGGACGAGTTCGCCGACAAAGCCGCTCACGATCACGTCAAATGCGTGTCGCTCAAACTGTCGCAGGGGGCCAAGCCCGGCATCGGCGGAGTCCTCCCGGGAGCCAAGGTGAACGCCGAGATCGCCCGGGTCCGGGACGTGCCCGAGGGGCGGACGGTCGTCTCACCCCCGTACCACCGGGTGTTCTCCACTCCGCGTGAACTGGTGCGCTTCATCGCGCGGATGCGCGAGCTGGCCGGTGGCAAGCCTGCCGGGTTCAAGCTGTGCGTGGGTTCGCGCCGGCAGTTCCTGGCCGTGTGCAAGGCCATGCTGGAGGAGGGCACGGCGCCGGATTTCATCGTGGTGGACGGCGCCGAGGGCGGGACCGGCGCGGCGCCGCTGGAGTTCGCCGACCATGTGGGCGCCCCCCTGACCGAGGGCCTGCACATCGTGCACAACGCCCTCGTGGGCGTGGGTCTGCGCGACCGCGTCAAGATCGGCGCCAGCGGCAAGATCGCCACCGGCACCGACCTGGTCAAACGCATGGTGCAGGGCGCCGACTACGGCAACGCCGCGCGGGCGATGATGTTCGCCGTCGGCTGCATCCAGGCACAGAGGTGCCATACGAACACCTGCCCCACCGGTGTCACGACCCAGGACCCGCGGCGTGCCCGTGCCCTCGACGTGCGTGACAAGACCGCGCGCGTGCGGCGTTTCCAGGAAGCGACCGTGGCCAGCGCGCTGCAGATCATGGCCTCGATGGGGGTCACCGACCCGGCGGACCTGCGTCCGCACATGCTCCGCAGGCGTGTCGATCCCTGCACCGACCGCTCCTACGAGGAACTGTACGAGTGGCTCGCGCCGGGACAGTTGCTCGCCGAGCCCCCGCTTGCCTGGGCGGCCGACTGGCAGGCCGCCGACCCCGACCGTTTCACCGTGTGACCTGGAGGATTGTCGTGGCCCGTACTGTTGCCCGCGTCATCGTGGACGCGTTGAGCGAGCTCGGTGTGCGTCAGGTGTTCGGCGTCGTGGGAGACGCGCTGAACCCGCTGACGGACGCCATCCGCACCACCGAGGGCCTTGAGTGGGTGGGCTGCCGGCACGAGGAGGCGGCGGCGTTCGCCGCGAGCGCCCAGTCGCAGCTCACCGGAACCCTCGGGGTGTGCATGGGCACCGTCGGACCGGGCTCGGTGCACCTCCTCAACGGGCTGTACGACGCGGCCAAGAGCCACGCCCCGGTCCTGGCGATCGCCGGGCAGGTACCGCTCGCCGAACTCGGCAGCGACTACTTCCAGGAGGTCGACAACGACGCGCTCTTCAGTGACGTGGCCGTCTTCCGCGCGACCGTCACCTCTCCCGACCAGCTGCCGCAGATGCTGGAGACCGCGGTGCGCCACGCGCTGGGCCGCAGGGGCGTCGCCGTCCTCACCGTGCCGGGCGACCTGGGCGAGCGGGAACTGACCGCCGACCGGCCGGCCCGGTTCTCCCTGAACACCCCGGTGAGCAGGCCGGACGGGCCCGCCGTCCGCCGCGCCGCGGAACTCCTCGACCGCTCCGAACGGGTCACCCTGCTCGTCGGTGAGGGTGCTCGCGCCGCCCGCGAGGACGTCCTCGCCCTCGCCGACCGCCTCGCCGCCCCCATGGTGCTCACCCTGAAGGCCAAGGCGGGCTTCGAGGGCGACACCAACCCCTTCCAGGTCGGCCAGACGGGACTGATCGGCAACCCCGCCGCCGCGTCGGCCCTCCAGGACGCGGACACCCTCCTGCTGCTCGGCACCGACTTCCCCTACCGGGACTGGTATCCCGAGGGCCGGACCGTGATCCAGGTGGACACCGAGGCCACCCACATCGGACGCCGGGTACCGGTCGACGTCGGCCTGGTGGGCGACGCCGGCGCCACCGTACGCGACCTCCTGGAGCACCTCTCCGCTCCGCCCGCCGGGTCCCCAGGCGCCCGGGACCGCTCCCACCTGGAGAAGGCACGGGAACGTTTCGAGCAGTGGCGCTCCGCTCAGGCGAGGCTCGCCGACCCCTCGCACGACAAGAGCGTCGTCGGCCGGCTCCGATCCGCGCTGGACAACCGCACCCACGACATCCGTCCCGAAGCGCTCGCCGCCGCCGTCGACCGGATCGCGGCCGATGACGCGGTGTTCACCTCCGACACGGGCATGGCCACGGTGTGGCTCTCGCGCTTCGTCGAGATGCGCGGCGAACGGCGCCTCATCGGCTCCTACAACCTCGGTTCGATGGCCAACGCCATGCCCCAGGCCCTGGGCGCCCAGTGCCTGGACCGCGAGCGTCAGGTCGTGGCGTTCTGCGGGGACGGCGGACTGAGCATGCTGCTCGGGGACCTGATGACCCTGAGGACGTACCGTCTTCCCGTCAAGCTCGTCGTCTTCGACAACCGCCGGCTGGGCATGGTCAAACTGGAACAGGAGCAGGCCGGGCTGCCCGAGTTCGGCACGGTGCTGGACAACCCCGACTTCGCCGCCGTGGCCGAGGCCATGGGCATCACCGGCATCCGGGTGACCGACCCGGCCGACGTGGAGGGCGCCGTGCGGCGGGCCTTCGACAGTCCGGGCCCGGTCCTGCTCGACGTCCTCACCAACCCGGACGAGATCGCCGTCCCGGCCAAGCCGACCGTCGAGCAGGGCTGGGGGTTCGCGGTGGCCAAGGTGAAGGAGATCGTGCGCAGCCACGGGGAGCCGGGCGCTTCTTGACCCAGGTCAGAGGCATGCCGGCCGGCGACCGGGGTAGACGCCTGCTCGCCGGACGACTGACCGGCGAGCAGGACGCTGACCGGCCGGGAGGGGCGCATGAGGACGACGACGGTGCAGACCACTGGACAGACGGTGGACGTTCCGGAGATCGCGGACCCCTGCAAGGTCGCGCCGAAGGACGCGCGGGAGCTGTCGAAGCTGTTCTTCGACCGGCTGGCGGTGCTGGAGGAGGGCACGCCCGAGTACCAGTACGCGCGGAACACGCTGATCGAGATGAACATGTCCCTGGTCCGTTTCGCGGCCGCCCGGTTCCGCAGCCGGGGGCCGGAGGAGATGGAGGACATCGTCCAGGTCGGCATGATCGGCCTCATCAAGGCCATCGACAGGTTCGAGCTGTCCCGCCAGGTGGAGTTCACCTCCTTCGCCGTGCCGTACATCGTCGGCGAGATCAAGCGGTTCTTCCGCGACACCTCCTGGGCCGTGCACGTCCCGCGCCGGTTGCAGGAGGCCCGCGTCCAGCTCGCCCGCGCCGACGAGGAACTGCGCAGCCGGCTGGGCCGGGCGCCGACGACCAAGGAGCTGTCCGAGCTGATGAGCCTGCCGGAGGACGAGGTCGTCGAAGCCCGGCTGGCGTCCAACGGCTACCGGTCGGCCTCCCTGGACGCGGCGATCAGCGGCAGCGAGGACGGTGAGGCGGCACTGGCGGACTTCATCGGCGACGAGGACGCCGCCCTCGGCCTGGTCGAGGACTTCCACGCCCTCGCCCCGATGATCGCCGAACTCGCCCCCCGCGACCGCACGATCCTCCACCTGCGCTTCGTGGAGGAACTGACGCAGGCCCAGATCGGCGAACGCCTCGGCGTCTCCCAGATGCAGGTCTCCCGGCTCATCTCCCGTCTCCTGGCCCGCCTGCGCGAAGGCATGCTCGGTACCGCCTGACATCAGCGTGGCGCGGACGGCGAACGGGCCCGCTCCTCGCCCGTGGCAGGGATCACACGCCACGAGGTGAGTGTCCGAGGGGGCCCGTTTCCGTATCACCGCATGACGACCGCGTGTCCGGATGCGAGGATGAAGCGCCATGTCTGCCGGGTGGGGTTCTCGCGCGTTACGGGCCGCGGTGTTCGCGGCCGTGTGCGTGCTGCTCGCCGCCCTGGGGCACGTCATGATGTCCGGCAGCCATGTGGGGGCTTTGACCCTGGCCGCCGCGGCCGCCGGGACGGGACTCGCCGGATGGTGCCTGGCCGGCCGTGAGCGCGGTGGCGCCTCGATCGTGTCGGCCGTGGTCGGCCTCCAGACGGCCCTGCACTCCCTGTTCGCCCACGCCCCGGGGCATGCCGGAACCTCCCCGGGCCCAGACGCCGTACACCACACCATGGACGCCGCGCACAGGGGCATGGCCCCCATGGGCGCCATGGAGCACACCGGGCACGCGATGAACGGCGGCACATGGTCGTCCGGGATGCTCGCCGCCCACCTGCTGGCCGCACTGCTGTGCGGCCTGTGGCTCGCGCACGGGGAACGCGCGGCCTTCCGGATCCTGCGCGCGGTGGCCGGATGGCTGGCCGCGCCGCTGCGGCTGCCGCTCGCCCTGCCCGCCCCGCCGCACCGTCCGCGCATCCGCCCACGCCGCCGCCGTGACGACCGGTCACCGCGGCGGCTCCTGCTCGTCCACGTCCTCACCTCCCGGGGCCCGCCCAGGGGGAGCGCTGTCGCCTGACGACAGCCGGTATCCCGAGGCGGCCCGTGCGCCCCTCGGGCACCTGCCGCAGGCCCGCGCCCGCGGCAGGACTCCCTCTTCACCGGACCGCCCACGGCTGCGCGCGCATGCCGAGGCGGCGGTTCCGCGGACCCGAGAAGGACAACCACGTGATCACTTCCGCCTGGCCGGACGAGTCGGTGACGGCGTGGGCGCTCGCCGCCCGCGGTGGCGACCCGGACGCCGTCGAACGGTTCGTCCGAGCCCTGCACCGCGACGTCCGGCGCTATGTCACCCACCTGAGCGCCGACCCGCAGGCCGCCGACGACCTGGCCCAGGACACGTTCCTGCGCGCCCTGGGCAGCCTGCACCGCTTCGAAGGACGCTCCTCCGCCCGCTCCTGGCTGCTGTCCATCGCCCGCCGCTCGGTCTGCGACAGCCTGCGTCACGCCGCGGCCCGGCCCCGCCTGGCCGACCGGGCGGACTGGCGCGTGGCCGCCGAACTCGCCCAGCCGCACGGCCTGCCCGGCTTCGACGACGGCATAGCCCTGCTCGACCTGCTCGCCGCCCTGCCCGGCGAACGCCGCGAGGCGTTCGTCCTCACCCAGCTGCTGGGACTGCCGTACGCGGAGGCCGCCGAGGTCAGCGGCTGTCCCGTCGGGACGGTCCGCTCCCGCGTGGCCCGCGCCCGGGCGACCCTCGTGGACCTGCTCGCCGCCGCCGAGGCCCAGGCCTGCGCAGCCGCGCCGGCAGCGAGGCCCGCGGCATGAGGCAGGACCTCAGCCACCCGTCGGGCACCCACCCGAACGGCACCCGACTGATCGCCATCCACCCGTTCAGCACACCGACACCGCACCGAGGGGAACCCACCATGCACCGCCCGACCCGTCCCACCCCGGCACGCGGCGCGCGCCGCCTCGGCGTCCTCACGGCAGTCGCGTTCGCGGCCCTCCTCACCACCGCGGGGCCGGCCGCGGCGCACACCGAGGTCGAGGCGGACGGCGCCCGAGCCCTCGGCCAGTACGTCGAACTGACCTTCACCGCCGAGTCCGAGTCCGCCTCCGCGGGGATCAGCGAACTGGAGGTGATCCTGCCCCAGGGCCTCACCCCGAAGGACATCACCTACGAGGAAGGCCCCAAGGGCTGGAAGCTCGCCCCCACCGGCCGCGGCTACACCGTGTCCGGGCCGAAGCTGGCCGTGGGGGAGGACGCCGAGTACGTCGTGACCGTACGGCAGTTGCCCGACACCGAGGAGCTGGTGTTCAAGACCCTGCAGACCTACAGCGACGGTCAGGTCGACCGCTGGATCGAACTCGAGGAGGAGGCCGACGAGCACGGGCACGGCCACGGTCACCCCGCACCCCGCTTGAAGCTGGAGCCCGCCGCGCCCGGCGCGAAGCCCGTGAGCCCCGGCCCCGCGCAGGAGTCCGCGACCACCACGGCGTCGCCGAGCGCCGGCGCCGCCGGAACCGGGGAGCCGACGCAGCGGTCGGCGCGACCCGCCGCGGACAGCGCGGAGGGGGACGACGGCATGCCCCTGGCCGTACCCCTCGGCATCGGGGCGAGTGTGCTCGCCCTGGGCGGCGGAGCGTGGTGGCTCAGGACCCGCCGCGGCGGAACGGCCTGACGCGGGGTCGCGGCCGGGTCCGGTGACGGACCCGGCTACGGCACCCGCTAGTGAGCCTGCTGCCCCGGGCCGGGAGTGGAGTCGTCGGTCGGCGGGAGCGTTTCTCCCTTGACGATCCGGGGCGGGGCGTCCGTTCCGGACCGTGGCTCCTCCTCCTTCATCGCACGCGCCTCCGCTTTGAGGATCCGGGCCGACTTGCCGGCCGAGCGGGCCAGTTCGGGGCCCTTCTTGGCGACGAGGACGGCTATGACGACGACGAGGATGACGGCGAGTTCGCTCAGTCCGAACATGGGTGTCCTGCTCTCTCTCCTGCGCGTCCCGGGCCGGGACGGCGTGCGCGTGGCGGTCGGGTGGTGGCGGCTGCGGTGAGCTCCACGGCAGCCTCGCACAGGGACGGATCCTCCCGCAGGTACCGGCGCAGACGGGCCAGTACGCCCCGCTCGAGGAGGGCCTGCTGCCAGGCCGGCCGCGCCGGCTGCCGGGAGTCCGCGGGTCATCCCGCCGTCGGCTGCATCAGGCGGGCCAGCAGGTCGTCCAGGGTGACCATGCCGGTGAGGCGGCCGCTGTCGTCGTGGACGACGGCGAGGGAGGAACGGCGGCGGCGCAGCAGGTCGATCGCGTCGGCGACCGTGGTGGTCTCCGTCAGCACGGGCACCGGGCGGGCCAGGTCGCGCGCGGTGCCGGCCCGGCCCCGGGACCGGGCGACCAGGGCGTCCCGCGCGTGCACCGAGCCGAGCACGGTGCCGTGCTCCCGGACCAGCAGGCGGGTGCGGTCGTTGGCGGCCGCCACCCGCAGCAGCTCCTCGACGTCCGCGCCACCGTCCACCGAGGTGATCTCCGCGGCCGGGATCCGCAGATCCCGGACCGGCGTCTCCGGCTCGGTCAGCGAACGCGTGAGCAGCTCCGAGTCCACGGCGCTGATCAGCCCCAGCCGCTCCGACTCCGACACCAGGTGCGCGAGCTGCTCCCGGTTGTGCACCGAGGCCAGCTCGTCGCGCGGGGCGACACGGCACAGCCGCACCAGGGCGTTGCTCACCGTGTTCAGCACCCCGATCAACGGGCGTACGACCCTCACCACGGCCCGGAAGGGCGGCGCCAGGAGCATCGCCGAACGCTCCGGGTGGGCGATCGCCCACGACTTGGGGGCCATCTCGCCGACCACCATGTGCAGGAACACCACGACGATCATCGCCACCGCGAACGCGACGCCGTAGCTGAGCGCGGCGGGCAGGCCCAGCCTGTGCAGCAGCGGGTCGAGCTCGTGGGAGATGGCGGGCTTGGACACCGAGCCCAGGCCCAGCGTGCACACGGTGATGCCCAGCTGGGCGCCGGCCAGCATCAGCGACAGCTCGCGCATGCCGGCCAGGGCGGCCTGGGCGCCACGCCGGCCCTCGGCCGCCGCCTTCTCCATGCGGTGCCGCTTGGCCGCGACCAGGGCGAACTCGGCCGCGACGAAGAAGCCGCTGCCGATCAGCAGCAGGACGGTCGCGAACAGCGCCATCGGGAAACTCACGCGGGCTCCTCCACCCTCTCGTCCGCCGCCGGGCTGATCCGTACGCGGTCCGCCACGTGCCGGTCCAGCCTGCGCACCTCGATCACCGCGCGGCCGCCGCCGGACAGCTCGACGGTGACCCGGTCGCCGACCGTGGGGAAGCGGCCCAGCCGGTCCACGACGAGGCCGGCCACGGTGTCGTAGCCGTCCTCCTCCGGCAGCTCCACGCCGGTCGCCTCGGCCACCTCGTCCAGGCGGCGGCCGGCGTCCACCAGCCAGCCGTCGCCGTCCGCGACGGCGAGCTCGGTGACGGTGTCGGACTCGTCCGCGATGTCACCGACGAGTTCCTCGGCGATGTCCTCGTACGTCACGATGCCCGCCACACCCCCGTGCTCGTCGAGGACGACGGCGAACTCGTCGTCCTGCTCGCGCATCCGCGCGACCGCGTCCGGCAGGGGCAGCGTGTCCGGCAGCAGCAGGGGCCGCCGGGCCAGCGCGCCCGCGGTGGTGCCGGTGAGCCGGCCGGCGGGCAGCGCCATCAGCTCACGTACGCCGAGCACGCCCGCGAGGTCGTCGGGGTGGTCGCCGAGGACGGGGTAGTTCGAGTGGCCGTGCGCGGCGATCAGACCGACCGCCTCGTCGGCGCTCGCGTCGCTGCGGACGAAGACGGCGTCGGCGCGCGGCACCATCACCTCGTCCAGGGTGCGCTCGGAGAACTCCAGCGCGTGGTCCAGCAGCGCCGCGGTGTCCTTCGGCAGGGCGCCCTGCTCGTGGGACTCGCCGATCAGGTGGCCCAGCTCCTCCAGGGTGGCGCCGTGGTGCAGTTCCTCGACCGGTTCGATGCCGGCCCTGCGCAGCAGACGGTCGGCGGCGCCGTCGAAGACCCGCACCACGGGGCCGGCGACCTTCAGGTACGCCAGTGTGGAGCCGGCGAGGGCCTTGGCGAGGCGTTCCGGTACGGCGATCGCCAGGTTCTTCGGGGCGAGCTCGCCGAGCACCATCTGCACGACGGTGGCCAGGACGAACGCGAGGGTGACGGAGACGCCGGTGACGGCGCCGTCGGGGATGCCGAGGCCGGACAGGGCGGGCTTCAGCAGCGCGGACACCGATGGTTCGGCGAGGAAGCCGACGATCAGGCCGGTGACGGTGATGCCGAGCTGGGCGCCCGAGAGCATGAACGACAGCCGCTCCAGGACGCGCAGGGCGCGGGCGGCCTTGCGGTCTCCGGCCTCGGCCTCGCGGGCGAGGGTGAGGCGGTCGGCGGAGACGTAGGCGAACTCCTGGGCCACGAAGTAGCCGGTGCCGGCGGTCAGCACGAACACGGCGAGCAGGCCCGGCAGGGCTGCGGCGGCACTCATCGAACACCACCCCGCCGTGTGCCGCGATCAGCTGTTCCCGGGCGGGATGGTCGGGGACTGTGCCCCGGGGGGTCCGTCGGTCTGGCGGACAAGGACGTGCTCCTTCGTCGGGTGTGCGTCCGGAACAACGCGTGGGAGGCGGCTCGTGTTCCCGGAAGCGGTGGACAGCACACCTGGGGCGACCCGGGCTCCCGCGCCGGATCCGGCATCAGCGCGCGCGGCGCCTCCCGCCGGGCCGGCCCCACGAGGGCGGCGGCCTGAGGCGGGCGCGGTTCAGCGCAGGCGCCGCACCTGCCGCTGCACGTCCGTGCTCGACAACGTCTGCGGCCCGCCCGTGAACGCCCGCAACCGGATGCGCACACTCGGGCGGGGAATCGCGAACCGCCCGGAGAACGGGCGCAGTTCGTAGCGGGCCGTGGCGTGGGCGGGCAGGGTCCTCGGGCCCCGCACGATCGACCAGTACGGGTCCATGCCCTGGCCCGTGGTGAGGGTGAAGTGCGGGGTCAGCGGGGTGCCGGCGGTGTTGGTGACCCGGACGGTGAGACGGGAGACCGTCGTGGGGGTGGCGTGCCGCACCGCCGTGACCCGCATGCGCAGCGGCGGACCGCCCGTCGCCGCCGCGGCCGCGCTCACCAGGGCCGGAGTGAGCAGCAGCACCGCCACCGCGATCCGCGCCGGGCGGCGGCGCACCCCGGACAGGGCCCGAAGGCGCGGCTGCCACGCCGTGCGGAACTCGGCCGCCGGAGCGGTCACCGCCGCCGCGAGCCACAGGGGCGTCATCATCAGGTAGTAGCCGTCCTGCGACCGGGTCGCCAGGAAGAAGGCGCACCAGGGCAGTACGGTCGCGGCCGGCCCCAGCCGCCGTACGAACAGCACGAACAGCACGAGCAGGCCCGCGGCCAGCAGCACGGCGGCGCGGGAGTACCAGTCGAGCCGGTCGCTGCCGTCGGTCAGGTACAGCGACACGCCCACCAGGCCCTGCCCGTGCAGCACTGCGCCCTGCGTCAGCGGCAGCGCGATCCCCGAGAGCCAGCGCCCCGGCTCGGTCACGGCGAAGTACGCGTCGATCAGCAACCACACCCCGGCCGCGGCCCCCGCGAACCGCAGCAGGACCCGGGCCGCCGCCCGGCCGCCCAGCTCACCGCGCCGCACCGCGTACATGCCGGCCAGCAGGAAAGGCGCCAGGAACCACGGCAGTTGCTGCGCCGCGCACGCCGCGCCCAGGCAGACCGCCCGGGCCAGCCCCGCCGCGCCGAGCCGGCCGCCCGCCCCGATCCCCGGCCAGCGCACCACCACCGGGATCAGCAGGGCCATCGCCAGGATCGCCGGGTAGCCGAGCCGGCCGTACGAGGGCAGCATGCCGAAGCCGAGGCACACCATCGTCGCCGCCGGGCGCCACGGCACCGGCAGCATCCGCCACAGCACCACTGCGCCGGTGAGCAGCGCGCCCGTGCTCAGCGCGGTCGCGGGAGCACCGCCGTGCCCCAGCCACAGCAGTGGCGCGGCCAGCAGGGGGGCCAGGGGCGGATAACCGTACGTGTAGTCGTAGCCGCCGTAGATGGTGGGGGTGCGCGCCACATGAGGGCCGAAGAGCCAGGGCCAGGGCTGCCCGTAGACCGGGTGGCCCGCGACGAGCTCCCGGGCGGCCTGGGTGGTCAGATCGGCCTCGTCGGAGCCGCCGTGCAGCATCACCCATGCGCACACGGCGAGGGTCAGCGCCGTCGCCAGCACGCACCCGTCGAGGCGGGCCAGCGACCGTGTCCGGCGGACGACCAGCGTGAGGACCCCGCAGACGAGGATCGAGGCGTAACACACCGAGATCACCGCGGCCACGGCCGGGCGGTGGCCGGCCGCCTGCGTCCACACCGCGCGCGTCCCGATCAGGCAACTGATGTCGGCGAGCAGGGTCAGGACACGGTGCCACTGCGCGGGGGCCTGCGGGGCGGGCGCCGTCGGCTGCACCTGCCGGCCGCCGGTTGCCACCAGCGTGGTTTCTGCCGAGTACACACGGTCGGACGCTAGTGAGCGCCGGTGAGCCGCCGGCGGGTGGAGGGGCAGAGTCCGGTGTGAGCGCGGTAAGAGTCCCGCTCCGCCGCACGTCTCAGTACACGTCCCGCACGTACCGCTTGTCCGCCGCCAGCTGCTTCACGTACGCCGCCGCCTCCGGCTCGCTCAGACCGCCGTGCGCGACCGCGATGTCCCGCAGGGCCCGGTCCACGTCCTTCGCCATGCGGGAGGCGTCGCCGCAGACGTAGAAACGGGCGCCGTCCTGCAGCCAGTGCCACAGCTCCGGCCCGTGCTCGCGCATCCGGTCCTGCACGTACACCTTGGCGCGCTGGTCGCGGGAGAACGCGGTGTCCAGCCGGGTCAGGACGCCCGCGTCGAGCAGTTCCGTCAGCTCCTCCTCGTAGTAGAAGTCGGTCGCCCGGTGCTGCTCGCCGAAGAACAGCCAGTTGGGGGCGCGATGGCCGAGCGCCCGCCGCTCCTGGAGGAAGCCGAGGAACGGAGCCACCCCGGTGCCCGGGCCGACCATGATCATCGGTGTGCCGGCGTCGGCCGGGGGCCGGAAGTGCGGGGAGCGCTGCACGAACACCGGTACCCCGGTGCCCGGTTCGGCGTCCGCGAGGAAGGGCGAGCAGACACCGCCGCGCGGCCTGCCGTGCAGGTTCTCCCAGCGCACCACCGACACCGTCAGCGACACCCGGTGCGGGTCGACCAGCGGGCTGGAGGAGATGGAGTACAGGCGCGGCTGAAGCCTCTTGAGCACCCCGGCCCACTCCCCGGCACCGGCCCGCACCCCGTACTCGGCGACCACGTCCACGGCCTGCCGTCCCCAGCTCCACCGCGCCAGCCCGTCCTTGTTGTCGGGCCGCAGCAGTCTGCGCACCTCGTGGTCGTCCCGGATCCGCTCGGCGACGAACCGCAGCAGGTCGGGGGTGATCCTGGTGATGTCGAGGTGCCGGTGCAGTGCCTCGCCGAAGGGGACCTCGCCGACGCCGGCCACCTCCACGGCCGTCGAGGCGTCCAGGCCGGTCACCGCCAGCCACTCCTCCACCAGCGCGGGCGCGTTGACGGGCCGCACGCCGAGCGCGTCCCCTGCCTCGTACGTCAGGTCCGTGCCGGTCGTGTCGAAGGTGAACCGCCGCACCTCCTTGCCCGCGCCGGGCAGGCTGAGCAGCCGGTTGCCGACCAGACGGGCGGTGGTGGCCGCGGGCTTCGCCTTCCTGGCCTCGCGCGCCGGCCGCTGCCCGGCCGGGCTGCCGCCCAGCGCCGTCAGCACCTGCTCCAGCCAGGCCCCGGCGGACGGCTCGTAGTCCGGCTCGCAGTCCGTGCGCGGCGCCAGCCGCACCCCGCCCAGCTCGTCGAGCCGCGCGTCCAGCCGCCGCCCGTGCCCGCAGAAGTCGTCGTACGAGGAGTCCCCGAGGGCCAGCACCGCGTACCGCACGCCGTCCAGCCGCGGGGCCTGCTCGCCGGAGAGGGCGTCCCAGAAGCCGGCGCCGTTGTCGGGGGCGTCACCGTCGCCGAAGGTGCTGGTGATGAAGAGCAGATCGGAACTGCGGGCCAGGGCGCCGACGTCGGCCTCGTCCATGCCGACCAGCCGCGCCCGGTGCCCGGCCGCGCCCAGCCGCTCGGCGGCGGCCACGGCGAACTCCTCGGCGTTGCCGGTCTGCGAGGCCCACAGCACGACGACCTCGCGGCCGGACCGCTCCGGCCGTGCGACGGGTTCGGCGCGCGAGTACATCCCGGCGAGCACGCCGTTGACCCACAGCGCGTGCTCCGGGGAGAACGGCGCGTCCGGCGGCAGCACCGGCACGCCCGGGGCGCCCGAGCCGAGCCCGGCGAGGAAACCGGTCAGGTACTGGCGTTCCTGCGCGGACAGCACCGGGGGAGGGGAGGGTTCCAGACCGAAGGGGCCTGCGGAACCCGGGGTCACGGCCGTCGGCGCCAGGGCCCCGGCGGGCTCGGCGGGCTCGGCGGGCTCGGACCGGGCGGGAGCCGCCACCTTCGCCAGCGACACCGCGCACACCTTGAACTCCGGCTGGAACGACACCGGGTCCACCGCGTCGCTCGTCACGGCGTTGATGCTCAGGTACTCGCCGAACAGGTCGTTCCAGTGGAACGGCGCGAAACAGCACCCCGGCCGCACCCGGTCCGTGACCACCGCGGGCAGCACGGCCCGCCCGCGCCGCGAGGCCACCTCCACCAGATCGCCCTGCGCGAGCCCCAGCGCGGCAGCGTCCCGCGGATGCACCTCCACGAACGGCCCGGGGTTCAGCTTGTTCAGCTTGGCGACCTTGCCCGTCTTGGTCAGCGTGTGCCACTGGTGCTGCACCCGGCCGGTGTTCAGCACGAACGGGTAGTCGTCGTCGGGCATCTCGGCCGCGGGCAGATGCGGCCGGGCGAAGAAGGCGGCACGCCCGGACGCCGTCGGGAACCGCAGCCCGCCCGGGCCCACGTACCGGACCGGGTTGCGCTCCGACCCGTCCTCGGTCGCGGCCGGCCACTGCACGGGCGTCTCGCGCAGCCGCTCGTACGTCACCCCGCGCAGGTCCCACCCGGTCGCCGGGTTCCAGAACCGGCGGATCTCCTCGAAGACCTGCTCGGCACTGTCGTAGGAGAAGCCCTTCTCGAAGCCCATCGCGCAGGCGACCTCGGCGATGATCCGCCAGTCGGGCAGGGCCTCCCCGGGCGGGTCCACGGCGGCCTGAGTGAGCGTCAGATTCCGCTCGCTGTTGACGAAGACGCCCTCCGCCTCCGCCCACAGCGCGCCCGGCAGCACCACATCCGCGTACGCGTTGGTCTCCGTCTCGGCGAACACGTCCTGCGTGACGACGAACTCGGCCGCCTCCAGGCCCTCGATGACGGTACGGCGGTTGGCCACGGACGCGACCGGGTTGGTGCAGATGATCCAGCAGGCCTTGATCTCGCCGTCGGCCATCTTCCGGAACATCTCGACCGTGCCCCTGCCGACGCCGTCCGCGCGCAGGGTGCCCGGCGGCAGCTCCCACACCTCCTCGGCGAACGCCCGCTCCTCGGCCACGAGAACGGACCGCTGGCCCGGCAGCCCCGGTCCCATGTAGCCCATCTCGCGGCCGCCCATGGCGTTGGGCTGGCCGGTCAGGGAGAACGGCCCGGCGCCCGGGCGGCAGACGGCTCCCGTCGCCAGATGCAGGTTGACCAGGGCGTTGGTGTTCCAGGTGCCGTGCGTGGACTGGTTGAGGCCCATGGTCCAGCAGCTCATCCACCGCGTGCCCGCCTCGCCGATGATCCGGGCCGCCTCCCGCAGGTCGTCCTCGGCGAGCCCGGTGATCCGCGCGACCGCCGCCGGCGGGTAGTCGGCGAGGAACCCGGGCAGTGCCTCCCAGCCCTCGGTGTGCGCGGCGATGAACTCCGCGTCGGTGTGCCCGTTCGCGTGCAGCAGGTGGAGCAGACCGTTGAGCAGCGCGAGATCGGTGCCCGGCTCGATCTGCAGGAACAGGTCGGCCTTGGCGGCGGTGGCGGTGCGGCGCGGATCGACGACGATCAGCCTGGCGCCCGCCTTGACCCGCTCCATCATCCGCAGGAACAGGATCGGGTGGCAGTCGGCCATGTTCGACCCGATCACCAGGAAGGCGTCCGCCTGGTCGAAGTCCTCGTACGACCCCGGCGGCCCGTCCGCGCCCAGCGACAGCTTGTAGCCCGTGCCCGCGCTCGCCATGCACAGCCGCGAGTTCGACTCGATCTGGTTCGTCCGCACGAACCCCTTGGCCAGCTTGTTCGCCAGGTACTGCGCCTCCAGGCCCAGCTGCCCGGAGACGTAGAAGGCGACCGCGTCCGGCCCGTGCGCGTCGATGATCGCCCGCAGCCGTGCGGCCGTCTCGGCGATCGCGTCGGCCACCGGGGCCGGCACCGGCTCCGCGCCCCGGTCGTCGCGCACCAGCGCCGTGGTCAGCCGGCCGGGCGCGGCCAGCATCTCGGCGGTCGTCGCGCCCTTGGTGCACAGCCGCCCCGCGTTCGCCGGGTGCGCCTTGTCGCCGGACGCCTTCAGCACCGTGCGCCGCCCGTCCGGCCCCCGGCCGACGTCCAGCACGAGGCCGCAGCCCACCCCGCAGTACGAGCAGACGGTCCGTACCTGCTGCGTGTCCTGCCGGGTCCGCGGGGGCGTGGTCATGCCCTCGACGGTACGAATCGCCCGTTACGCCACTGTCACACGGCCTGATCATGAGGGGTTACGCCCGTCACACAGCCGGGGCCGGGCCGGTGTGAGGTGCATCGAGTTGGCGGAACGTGTCGCTGTTGGGCCGAACGGGTGACGATGCGCAAGAATTGCCCGATGCAGACAGCCAGTGCGACCCAGGACGGAGCATGCCGGTGAACAGCCACGATGTCACCGACGAACAGTGGGAGGGGCTCGCCCAGGTCGTGCCGCTGCGGGGCCGGGACGCCTGGCCGTCCGCGGTGAACCACCGGGCGATGCCCGAGGCCGAGACGGAGGCGCGGCGCCGTTTCGTGGTGCTGCGCGTGAACGTGTTCGCGGACGCCCGGGAGGTCGCCGAGACGCTGATGGCGGGCGTGCCGGTGCTGCTCGACCTGACGGGCGCGGAGACGGAGGTCGCCAAGCGCGTCCTGGACTTCAGCACCGGGGTCGTCTTCGGCCTGGCCAGCGGGATGCACCGCGTGGACCGCAACGTCTTCCTGCTCACCCCGGCCGGCACGGAGGTGACCGGCCTCATGGAGCAGGCCGGGGTACCCGGGGTGTGAGACGCCTCTGGACGCCGGTCCAGCAGGGCGGGTCGCCCGATCGTAGGAAGCCCGGAGCAGCGGAACGGTTCACCGCACGACACGGTCCCTAGCGTCCGCACCATGACCTTCCCCTCCGCACCCACTGGTCCGGTGCCTCCGGTGTCCCCTGATCCTGCGTCGTCGGTGCCGGCCGGTCCTGCGTCGTCCGTGCCCACCCGCCCTACGCCTGCCGTACCCACCGGCGCCGCCCCCTCCCCCTCCCCCTCCCCCTCCGGCGACCCCGCACCGTCCCCGGCCGGCGGCCCTGCGGTGTCGGTGACGGCCGGTGGTGGGCCCTCCGCCGCCGTACGGCGGACCCCGTCGTCTGGCGCGGAGCGCGTCGGCACGCACCCCGGCCGGCCCCATGTCACCGCCCTGCACCTGTCCGCCTTCGGCGCGCACCGGGGCGTCGGGCTTCCGGTCGGGCCGCTCACCCTCCTCGCCGGGCCCAGCGGCTCCGGCAAGACCACCGCCCTGCGGGCGTACGAGGCGCTGGCCCGGCTCGGCGGCGGCGCCGAACTGGGTGAGGTGTTCCCCGACCCGGTGGCCTGGGTACCGGAGCGGGCCCGGCCCGACGCGCAGGGCCGCCGCGGCTTCCGCATCGGCTGCACGGCGGACGGCCCGGCCGGCCCCGTACGGCTCGATCTCGCGGTCCAGGCCGAGCCCCACCTGCGCGTGGTGGGCGAGCGGCTCACGTCGGACGGGCTCGTCCTGCTGGAGACCGCCCTGCGCGATCCGGCGCGGCGCACGGTGCAGGCCGCCTGGCACACGGCGGGGGCGACGCCGGTGACCCGGGCACCGCTGCCGGACGACCGGCTCGGCACCGCCCTGCTGCCGCTGCGCGTCGCGGGCAAGACGCCCGGGCAGCGCAGGGTGCTCGCCGCCGCCGAGCAGATGGTGGTGGCGCTGCGCTCCGTCTTCCCCTGCGACCCACGGCCCGACGTCATGCGCGGCCCCGTACCGGCCGGCACCGGGCGGCTGCTCGGCGGCTGCGCCAACCTCGCCGACGTCCTGTGGCGCACCCGCGCCGAATGCGGGCGGCGGCACGCGCAGTTCGTCGCGGCGGTGCGCGCCGGGTGCGCCGGACCGGTGGCGGACGTACGCGCCGAGCCCGGCAGCGGGGGAGTGGTCCGCGCGCGGCTCGACCGGGGCGACGGCATCCGTACGGACCTCGGCCGGCTCGGCGACGGCGAACTGCGCTACCTGGCGCTGGCGCTCGTCCTGCTCACCGGCCCCGGTGTCCTGGAGATCGACGCGCCCGGGGAGGTGCCCGCCGCCCTCCAGACGCTCACCGTGCTGGCCGACGGACTCGACCGGCACCTGGACGTCCGGCAGCGGACCGAACTGCTGCGGCTGGCGGCGAGGATGTCCGAGCGCGGGCACATCCGGCTCGTCGGCGCGGTGAGCGACCCCTCCTGGGCCGCCGGGGTCGACGGGATCACGGTGGTACACCTGACTCCGTGACCGAGCCTCAGCACGAACCGCCCCCGGACCTGGCGACGCTCCAGCGCCGGCTCGCCGAGTTCGCCGCCGCGCGCAACTGGCAGCCGTACCACACGCCCAAGAACCTCGTCGCCGCGCTGAGCGTCGAGGCCTCCGAACTCGTGGAGATCTTCCAGTGGTTGACGCCGGAGGAGTCGGCCCGGGTGATGGACGACCCCGGTACCGCGCACCGTGTGACGGACGAGGTCGCCGATGTCCTGGCCTACCTGCTCCAGTTGTGCGAGGTGCTGGGCGTCGATCCGCTCCGGGCGCTCGCGGCGAAGATCGACCGGAACGAGCACAGGTTCCCGGCGCCGTGAGGAGGTGATCACTCCACTATTACTCTCCGTGGTCAACGGGTGGGGCGAGTCTGAATTGTTGTCCACAGATTTCCGTCTTCCCCTGGCTTTTCGTCTCAAGCGCCCTCACTCTGGGTAGTGGACCGGTGTGGGAGTTCGGGCGGACGCGCGGGAGCGCGCGTCGGACAGACGGGGGCAGCGCATGGACGCGGTGCGGCTCATCGTGACGAGCAGGCGTGCCCTGGCGGCCGGCGGCGCGGCGCCGGAGGTCCTGACCGAGGTGTGGCAGGCGCAGGCCCTCGCGCAGGCGATAGGCAGCCGCCTGGCGGTCTCCGGCCCGCCCGAACTGCGCGGCGAGGCCATCGGGTTGACGGAACTCGCGGGCCGGGGCTGCGGAGTGCTCGACACCCCGCAGCTCGGCCCGGGTGAACTGCGCGCGGCCCAGCTCACGGAGTTGGGCGACGCCCGCCAGGCTCTGGTGTATCTCGGCGGACTGCTCGGCGAGGTCGGCATCGCCCTCGTCGGCCTCGCCAGCGCCGCGGAGGAGGAGAGCACGTACTGGCAGTGCATGGAGGCCATCGACGCGGCGGACGAGTCCCGGGACCGGGTCCGCGAGATGCTCCGCAGACTCGCGGACCGCGAACAGGCACTCCCGGAACGCGAGGCGGGGTAGCGAGCCGATTCCCTGGCGGGGCCTGCCCCCGGCTCACTTCTTCCGCAGAGCCGACGGCTTGTGCATCGCCGACTTGCCGGACTTGTCGCTGCGGACCTCGTACTGCGGTTCCTCCGGCGAGGCCGCCACCTCGCGCCCGGCTGCCTCCGTGCGTTCGGTGATCTCCCGCTCGACGGTGCCCTCGGTCTCGCTGCCGTGGCTGCGCCAGGCGACCTTGTCGCCCTTGCCGGGCTTGTCCTGCCCCTTGCGGCCCCGGCTCCGGCTGTCCTTCGCCATCGTCTCGTCCTCTCTCCCGGCTCCCGCACGGCACACCCCCCCGGCCGGTGCCCTCAGGTGTCCGGACGGGCGGTGTGGTCGGGGTGGCCGACGGTGCGGCGGGCTTCCTTGAGCTCCGCCTCGTACAGGTGGGACCGCCCGTCGGCGAGCTCCGCCACGGCCGCGCGCTCCAGGTCCCGGAACGGCCCGTAGTACGTCTCGTCGTAGGCCTCCACGACCTGGAAGGTCCAGTGCCCCGGGATGACGTTGCGGCCGAGCACCTGCGTGCGCACCCTCTCGGCCCACTCGGGGTGGCCCGCCTCGCGGAGCAGCCGCACCGCCCGGTCCAGCTCGAGGTCGGCGCTGCCCGTCAGCCGGTGGAACCCGTACAGCAGCCCGCGGGCGTGCTCGGTGGTCTCCAGGGCCTTGGACAGCGATCCGAGGGCCTCCACCGTCTTGTCGCTGAGGCCGTGGGGCCGCTGATGCGCACGGTCGGGACCGTCACCGTTGCTCGTCATGGATGCCTCCGTCGGTCGTGGTGGGAAGTGCCCTCTCCCAGGAAGGACAAACCGATCAAAAGGTACATATCCGATTAGTACGGTGATGCGCGTAGAATGGATGGGTTCATTCCGCGCCACCAGGCGGACCCAGGCTGGAGCGCTCATGCCACACCCGTCCACCGCCCCGGACGACGGCTCCGGCTCGGACACCCTCTTCGGCCTCGACGCGCTCGCCCCCGGGTCACCGGCGCGCGCGGACAGCGGCGACCGGCCGGACCGCGACCACCCCGAGGCGCGCCGCCTGCTGCCGGTGCGGGAGATCTACGCCGAACCCGCCGCCGCGCTCTCCCCGCGCGGGCGCCAGATCATCGGCCGCTTCCCCGGCGCCCGCCTCGTCGAGGTCGCCTCCCACTGGCGCATCCCGGAACTGCACGGCAACGACGGCAACATCGAACGCTGGGTGCGCGTCAAGGGCGAGACGCTCGTGCTGGGCGAGAAGAAGTCCCTGACGACCCGCCCCAACGGACGCTCGGCGGACTGGATCGCCCCCGGCCCCTCCAACGGCTGCGCCATGGCCTGCGCCTACTGCTACGTGCCGCGCCGCAAGGGCTACGCCAACCCGATCACCGTCTTCACCAACATCGATCGGATCATCGCCCACCTGGGGCGCCACATCGCACGCCAGGGCCCGAAGCCCGAGCCCAACCAGTGCGACCCCGAGGCCTGGGTGTACGACATCGGGGAGAACGGCGACTGCTCGGTGGATGCCCTGATCTGCGACAACACCGCCGACCTCGTGCACGCCTTCCGGGAGTGGCCCACCGCCAAGGCGTCCTTCGCCACCAAGTTCGTCAATCCCGGCCTGCTCGCGCTCGACCCCCAGGGCCGTACGCGCGTCCGGTTCTCCCTGATGCCCGCGGACGACTCCCGGCTGCTGGACCTGCGCACCTCGCCCGTGGCCGCACGTATCGCCGCCGCGGCCGACTTCCTGGACGCCGGCTACGAGGTCCACTTCAACCTCTCCCCGGTGGTCGTACGCCCTGGCTGGCGGGAGGCGTGGGGGGACCTGCTGACCCACCTCGACGACGTCCTCCCCGAGCGGGTCAAGCGGCAGGCCGCCGCCGAGGTGATCATGCTCACCCACAACCGGGGGCTGCACGAGGTCAACCTCGGCTGGCACCCCCGTGCCGAACAGGTCCTGTGGCGACCGGAACTGCAACAGGCCAAGCGCTCGCAGAACGGCGCGCTCAACGTGCGCTACCGCAACCGCGTCAAGGCCGAGGCGGTGAGCGACCTGCGCGCTTTGATCGCCGCGCACGCTCCGTGGCTCCGTGTGCGGTACGCGTTCTGACGGCTGCCCCGCACGGCCACCGGGCCCGGTGGCCCGCCGCCTGACACCGCTTCCCACCCGGCACGGCCTCTCGCCCGGCGCCCCTCCACAACCCGAGAGCCGGACACCCCCCGGCACCCCCACCCCCTCGGCATCCCCGCCCACTACCGGCCTCCCAGCTCGGGGTATCCGCGCCCACCACCGACCGTCCGCGCCCGAGGTATCCCGTGAAGCCCGTCACCTGGTTGACGCCTTTTCACCCGGCCGGGGAGAACAGCGGCCGGATACCGGAGGACCCCGCCACACCGCGAGCAGGCAGGATGGAGACATGGATCTTCGCATCTTCACCGAGCCCCAGCAGGGGGCCACCTACGACACGCTGCTCACCGTGGCCAAGGCCACCGAAGACCTCGGTTTCGACGCATTCTTCCGTTCCGACCACTACCTCCGCATGGGCTCCGTGGACGGCCTGCCCGGCCCCACCGACGCCTGGATCACCCTGGCCGGCCTGGCCCGCGAGACCAGCCGCATCCGGCTCGGCACGCTGATGACCGCCGGCACCTTCCGGCTCCCCGGGGTGCTCGCCATCCAGGTCGCGCAGGTCGACCAGATGTCCGGCGGCCGTGTCGAACTCGGCCTGGGCGCCGGCTGGTTCGAGGAGGAGCACAAGGCGTACGGCATCCCCTTCCCGAAGGAGAAGTTCGCCCGCCTCGAGGAACAGCTGGAGATCGTCACCGGGCTGTGGGCGACCGAGGTCGGCAAGACCTTCGACTTCCACGGCACGTACTACGACCTCACCAACTCGCCCGCCCTGCCCAAGCCCGCGCAGGAGAAGATCCCGGTGCTCATCGGCGGCCACGGCGCCACCCGCACCCCGCGGCTGGCCGCGCGCTACGCCGACGAGTTCAACATCCCGTTCGCCTCCATCGAGGACAGCGAGCGCCAGTTCGGCCGCGTCCGGGCCGCCGCGCAGGAGGCCGGCCGCGACCCCGACGAGCTCGTCTACTCCAACGCCCTCGTCGTCTGCGTCGGCCGGGACGACCAGGAGGTGGCCCGCCGGGCCGCCGCGATCGGCCGCGAGGTCGACGAACTCAAGCTCAACGGCCTGGCAGGGTCCCCCGCCGAGGTCGTCGACAAGATCGGCCGCTACGCCGAGATCGGCTCCCGGCGCATCTACCTCCAGGTCCTCGACCTCGGCGACCTGGACCACCTGGAGCTGATCTCCGCCGAGGTCCAGTCGCAGCTGTCGTAACCCGCGGCTCGCGCGATCGCTGAGCTGTGACGCGCCTGTGACCCGGAAGTATGGCCTCCGCCACAGCTCGGCCGATCCCGCCCTGGTGGGGTGGCCGGATGCACCGAGCCACCCCCCTCGCCCTGCTTCTCGCCCTGGGGCTGACGCTCGCGGCGTGCGGCCCCGGGTCCGCGACGTCCGCCGCCGAAGCGCGGCCCACCGCGTCGGACGACCCGGCGTTCCTGCCCTTGGACGCCTACGACATGACCGACGACGACGCCCGCGCGGTCGGCCGGGCCCGATGGACCCTCGCCAAGCAGTGCATGCTGCGCCTGGGGTTCACCGGCCAGCGGGACCTGCCCACCGACCCCGTGCCCGCCTGGCCCGTACGGCCCGCCGGAACCGGGGCGTTCGCGCTCACGCTGTACGCCTCGGACGAGCTGCGCTACGGCGTCCAGGACCCGGACGAGGCCGCGGCGTACGGCTACCGCGGAGCCCAGGCCGCGTACGAGCGCCGCCACCCGGCGAGGAAGTGGACGCTGGACGAACACCTCGCCCTGACGGGGCAGTTCCTGCGCGGCGACCCCAGGACCGCCCACGGCCGGCCGATCCCCGAGCGCGGCTGCCTGGGCGAGGCGGACCGCAGGATCCACGGCAGCAGTCCCATGGACCGCAAGGACGCGGTCCTGACGCTGAAGAACGAGAGCCTTCGGCAGGCCGAGCGGGACCCGGCCTGGAAGAAGGCGGACCGGGCCTGGTCGGCCTGCATGAAGACCGCGGGCTTCCCCTACGCCACGCCCGCCGAGGCCCAGGAGGGCAGCGACCGCCGGCAGCAGGAGCTGACGGACCGGCTGTCCGGCCGGCGCACCGACCCCGACGAGCCGACGGCACGGGAGAAGCGGACCGCGGTCGCCGACGTCCGGTGCAAGAAGCAGACCGGCTACGTCCGCACGGTGCACGCGGTCGACGTACGCGTGCAGAACCGGCTCATCGCGCGCGACCGGCCGAGGCTGGAGGAGCAGCGCGCGTGGAACCGCAAAGCCGTCCGCACCGCCCGTGCCCTCCTCGGCGACGACGGGTGAGGGACCGCGCCGCGGGGCTGCCCGGCGGCGGAAAATGCCCGACCTGGCGGGGGGCGATCCCGGTACGTTGAGCAGGCACACCGAGCCCGCGCACGCATGCGCACGGCGCCCGGCCCTCCGGCGCGCATCCCCGGCTCAGACATCTGACGAGGCTCCCGCATGTTCCTGACGATCAGTACCACCGGTACGCCCGAGCGCCCCGCGACCGACCTCGGTTTCCTGCTGCACAAGCACCCGGACAAGGCACAGGCGTTCTCCACCTCCTACGGCACCGCGCACGTCCTCTACCCCGAGGCGGACGCCCGGCGCTGCACGGCGGCGCTGCTGCTGGAGGTGGACGCGGTGGCACTGGTCCGCCGCGGCAAGGGCAAGGGCCGCGGCGGCGCCCCCGACGCGGCCCTCGCGCAGTACGTCAACGACCGTCCCTACGCGGCCTCCTCGCTGCTCGCCGTGGCGCTGAGCAGCGTCTTCTCCAGCGCCATGCGGGGCGTGTGCCGTGCCCGCCCCGAGCGCGCCGCCGAGCCGCTGCCCCTGCGCATCGAGATACCCGCGCTGCCCGCCCGCGGCGGCCCCGGCCTCGTACGGCGCCTGTTCGAGCCGCTGGGCTGGACGGTCACCGCCGAACCGGTGCCGCTGGACACCGAGTTCCCGCAGTGGGGCGACTCGCGGTACGTGCGTCTGGTCCTGGCCTCAGCCGGCCTCACCCTCGCCCAGGCCCTGCGCCACCTGTACGTCCTGCTCCCCGTCCTCGACGACGCCAAGCACTACTGGGTCTCCTCCGACGAGGTCGACAAGCTGCTGCGCGCGGGCGACGGCTGGCTGGCCGACCACCCGGAGCACAAGCTCATCACCGCCCGCTACCTGTCGCGCCGCTGGTCGCTCACCCGGCAGGCCATGGAACGCCTGGAGCTCGTGCGGCTGGCCGAGGCCGACGACAGCGAGGTCGAGGAGATCGACAACGCGGTCGAGGCGGAGACCGAGGCCGAGGAGAAGCCGGCCCCGCTCGCGGTACAGCGCCGCGAGGCGATCCTGGCCGCGCTGAAGCGGTCCGGCGCCGCTCGTGTGCTGGACCTCGGCTGCGGTCAGGGCCAGTTGGTGCAGGAGATGCTCAAGGACCCGGCCTTCACCGAGATCGTCGGCGTCGACGTGTCGATGCGCGCCCTGACCATCGCCTCCCGGCGCCTGAAGCTGGACCGCATGGGGGAGCGGCAGGCCTCCCGCGTCACGCTCCTGCAGGGCTCGCTGGCCTACACCGACAGCCGGCTGGGGGGCTACGACGCGGCCGTGCTCAGCGAGGTGATCGAGCACGTCGACCCGCCCCGGCTGCCCGCCCTGGAGTACGCCGTGTTCGGCGCGGCCCGCCCGAGGACCGTCGTCGTGACCACGCCCAACGTCGAGTACAACGTGCGCTGGGAGAGTCTGCCGGCCGGTCACGTCCGGCACGGCGACCACCGGTTCGAATGGACCCGCGAGGAGTTCCGCGCCTGGGCCCGTGACGTGGCCGCACGGCACGGTTACGACGTGGAGTTCGGCCCCGTCGGCCCCGACGACCCCGAGGTGGGACCGCCCACCCAGATGGCCGTGTTCGTCATGAACACCGCCGCCGCGACGACCGGGAAGGAGGCGAAGGCGGCATGAGCGAGAACCGGACCAAGGAGCGGGTCCTGCCCGTCACCGACCTCTCCCTCGTCGTCCTCGTCGGCGCGTCCGGCTCGGGCAAGTCCACTTTCGCCCGACGGCACTTCAAGCCCACCGAGGTCATCTCCTCCGACTTCTGCCGGGGCCTGGTCAGCGACGACGAGAACGACCAGAGCGCCACCAAGGACGCCTTCGACGTCCTGCACTACATCGCGGCCAAGCGCCTGGCGGCCGGCCGCCGCACGGTCGTGGACGCCACCAGCGTGCAGCAGGAGGCCCGGCGCGCGCTGATCGACCTGGCCAAACAGCACGACGTGCTGCCCATCGCCATCGTGCTCGACGTGCCCGAGGAGGTGTGCGCCGAGCGCAACGCGGCCCGCACCGACCGCGCCGACATGCCGCGCCGGGTCATCCAGCGCCACATCCGCGAACTGCGCCGCTCCCTGCGCCACCTGGAGCGCGAGGGCTTCCGCAAGGTCCACGTCCTGCGCGGCGTGGAGGAGATCGAGCACGCGACGATCCGCACCGAGAAGCGGTTCAACGACCTGACCCACCTCACCGGCCCCTTCGACATCATCGGCGACATCCACGGCTGCTCAGCCGAACTGGAGGCCCTGCTCGGCAAGCTGGGCTACGCCGACGGCGTGCACCCCGAGGGCCGTACGGCCGTCTTCGTCGGCGACCTCGTCGACCGCGGCCCGGACAGCCCGGGCGTGCTGCGCCGCGTGATGTCCATGGTGAAGTCCGGCAACGCGCTGTGCGTGCCCGGCAACCACGAGAACAAGTTCGGCCGTCACCTCAAGGGCCGCAAGGTCCAGCACACCCACGGCCTCGCCGAGACCATCGCGCAGATGGAGGGCGAGAGCGAGGAATTCCGGCAGGAGGTACGGGAGTTCATCGACGGCCTGGTCAGCCACTACGTCCTCGACGGCGGCCGGCTGGTCGTCTGCCACGCCGGCCTGCCCGAGAAGTACCACGGCCGCACCTCCGGCCGGGTCCGCAGCCACGCCCTGTACGGCGACACCACCGGCGAGACCGACGAGTTCGGGCTGCCGGTGCGCTACCCCTGGGCGGAGGACTACCGCGGCCGCGCCGCCGTGGTCTACGGCCACACCCCGGTCCCGGAGGCCACCTGGCTGAACAACACCATCTGTCTGGACACCGGCGCCGTCTTCGGCGGCAAGCTGACCGCGCTGCGCTGGCCGGAGCGCGAGCTGGTCGACGTACCGGCCGAGCGCGTCTGGTACGAGCCGGCCAAGCCGCTGCGCAGCGAGGCGCCCGGCGGGCAGGACGGGCGGCCGCTGGACCTCGCGGACGTGCGCGGCCGCCGGGTGGTCGAGACCCGGCACCAGGGCCGCATCGCGATCCGCGAGGAGAACGCGGCCGCGGCCCTGGAGGTCATCAGCCGCTTCGCCATCGACCCGCGGCTGCTGCCCTACCTCCCGCCGACCATGGCACCGACGGCCACCTCGCACGTCGAGGGCTACCTCGAGCACCCGGCGGAGGCCTTCGCCCAGTACCAGGGCGACGGCGTCGCGCGGGTGGTGTGCGAGGAGAAGCACATGGGCTCGCGGGCCGTGGCCCTGGTCTGCCGGGACGCGCAGGCGGCCCGCAGGCGCTTCGGCACCGACGCCTCCACCGGGTCCCTCTACACCCGTACCGGCCGCCCGTTCTTCGACGACCCGTCCGTCACCGAGGAGATCCTCGGCCGGATACGGGCGGCGGTGGACGCGGCCGGCCTCTGGCAGGAGCTGGACACCGACTGGGTGCTGCTGGACGCCGAGCTGATGCCGTGGTCGCTGAAGGCCACCGGCCTGCTGCGCTCCCAGTACGCGGCGGTCGGCGCCGCATCCGGGGCGGTGTTCCCGGGCGCGCTGGCCGCCCTGGAGGGCGCGGCGGCCCGGGGCGTGGAGGTCGCTGACCTGCTGGCCCGGCAGCGGGACCGGGCCGCCGACGCCGCCGCGTTCACGGCCGCGTACCGCCGCTACTGCTGGACCACGGACGGCCTGGACGGCGTGCGCCTGGCGCCGTTCCAGATCCTCGCGGTGCAGGGCCGCAGCCTGGCCGGCCTGCCGCACGACGAGCAGCTCGCCCTGATCGACCGGCTTGTCGAGCACGACGGCGGCGGCCTGCTCCAGACCACCCGGCGCCTGTACGTCGACACGGCCGACCCCGAGTCGGTCCGGGCCGGCATCGACTGGTGGCTGGAGATGACCGGCCGCGGCGGCGAGGGCATGGTCGTCAAGCCGGTCGGCGCGCTGGTGCGCAGCGCCGAGGGCCGCCTGGTGCAGCCCGGCATCAAGTGCCGGGGCCGCGAGTACCTGCGGATCATCTACGGCCCCGAGTACACCCGCCCGGACCACCTGACCCGGCTGCGCGGCCGCTTCCTGAACCACAAGCGGTCCCTGGCGATCCGCGAGTACGCCCTCGGCCTGGAGGCCCTGGACCGGCTCGCGCAGGGCGAGCCGCTGTGGCGGGTGCACGAGGCGGTGTTCGGGGTGCTGGCCCTGGAGTCGGAGCCGGTGGACCCGCGCCTGTGAGGACGTGGGCGACGGCATGCCGTCGCCCACCCCCCTCGCTGTGCCCGGCGATGTCAAGCAGCCTGGTTCGGCGCGCGCCGATGGGCCGGCTTCGCTGGTCGGTCAGGTGTGAGCCCGCGCGGATCCCGCCCGGTTTCGCGACACAGAGGGGTGAACACGCGTCCGGTTGGTCAGGATGGAGACATGACCTACCACGTCGACTCCGAGGCCGGGCGGCTGCGCCGCGTCATCCTGCACCGGCCCGACCTCGAGCTCAAAAGGCTCACCCCCAGCAACAAGGACGCGCTGCTCTTCGACGACGTGCTGTGGGTGCGCCGGGCGCGCGCCGAGCACGACGGGTTCGCCGACGTGCTGCGCGACAGAGGCGTCGCCGTCCACCTCTTCGGCGACCTGCTCACCGAGGTACTGGACATCCCGGAGGCCAGAGCGCTCGTCCTGGACCGGGTCTTCCACGAGAAGGCGTACGGCCCGCTGGCCACCGACCACCTCCGGGCCGCCTTCGAGACGCTGCCCGCCCGGGAACTGGCCGAGGCGCTGGTCGGCGGGATGACCAAGCGGGAGTTCCTGGAGGCCCACCCGGAGCCGACCTCCGTGCGCTTCCACGTCATGGAGCTCGACGACTTCCTCCTGGCCCCGCTGCCCAACCACCTGTTCACCCGGGACACCTCCGCCTGGATCTACGACGGGGTCTCCGTCAACGCCATGCGCTGGCCCGCCCGGCAGCGCGAGACCGTGCACTTCGAGGCGATCTACCGCTACCACCCGCTGTTCGCGCACGAGTCGTTCCACGTCTGGTCCGAGGGGCTGGCCGACTACCCCTCCACGATCGAGGGCGGGGACGTGCTGGTCATCGGCAACGGGGCCGTCCTGATCGGCATGAGCGAGCGCACCACCCCGCAGGCCGTGGAGATGCTCGCGCACAAGCTGTTCGCGGCCGGCTCCGCCGAGACCATCGTGGCCCTGGACATGCCGAAGCGGCGCGCCTTCATGCACCTCGACACCGTGATGACGATGGTCGACGGCGACACCTTCACCCAGTACGCGGGGCTCGGCATGCTGCGCTCCTACACCATCGAGCCGGGCGTCGGCGACAAGGAGCTGAAGGTCACCGACCACCCGCCGGAGCACATGCACCGCGCGATCGCCGCCGCGCTCGGGCTGAGCGAGATCCGGGTGCTGACCGCCACCCAGGACGTCCACGCGGCCGAGCGGGAGCAGTGGGACGACGGCTGCAACGTGCTCGCCGTCGAGCCGGGTGTCGTGGTCGCCTACGAACGCAACGCCACCACCAACACGCACCTGCGCAAGCAGGGCATCGAGGTGATCGAGATCCCGGGCAGCGAGCTCGGGCGGGGCCGGGGCGGGCCGCGCTGCATGAGCTGTCCGGTCGAGCGCGATGCTGTATAGCCATGCGAATTTTCGTATAGAATTCCAGCCGTCCGTGTTCCGCCAGACCTGGAGCGCCCCATGGCGACTGTCCCGACCGCCCTCGCCGGCCGCCACTTCCTCAAGGAGCTCGACTTCACCGCCGAGGAGTTCCGCGGTCTGATCGAGCTGGCCGCCGAGCTGAAGGCCGCGAAGAAGGCCGGGACCGAGACCCCGTACCTGCGCGGGAAGAACATCGCGCTGATCTTCGAGAAGACCTCCACGCGCACCCGTTGCGCCTTCGATGTGGCCGCCGCCGACCAGGGCGCCCACACCACCTACCTCGACCCGTCCGGCTCGCAGATGGGGCACAAGGAGTCCGTGAAGGACACCGCGCGGGTGCTGGGGCGGATGTACGACGCGATCGAGTACCGCGGCGACAGCCAGGAGAAGGTCGAGGAGCTGGCCGCGCACGCCGGCGTGCCCGTCTACAACGGCCTGACCGACGACTGGCACCCCACCCAGATGCTCGCCGACGTGCTCACCATGACCGAGCACTGTGCCAAGCCGCTGGGCGGGATCTCCTTCGCCTACCTCGGCGACGCCCGCTTCAACATGGGCAACTCCTACCTGGTCACCGGCGCCCTGCTCGGCATGGACGTACGGATCGTCGCGCCGAAGAGCTACTGGCCCGCCCAGGAGATCGTCGACCGGGCCCGGGAGCTCGCCGAGCCGAGCGGGGCCAGGATCACGCTCACCGAGTCCCTGGAGGAGGGGGTGCGGGGAGCCGACTTCGTCGCCACCGACGTGTGGGTCTCCATGGGCGAGCCCAAGGAGGTCTGGGACGAGCGCATCGCCGCCCTCGCCCCCTACGCGGTGACCATGGACGTGCTGCGCGCCACCGGCAACCCGGACGTGAAGTTCCTGCACTGCCTGCCGGCCTTCCACGACCTCGGCACCAAGGTCGGCCGGGAGATCTTCGAGACGCACGGCCTTGCGTCCCTCGAGGTGACCGACGAGGTCTTCGAGTCCGCCCACTCGGTCGTCTTCGACGAGGCGGAGAACCGGCTGCACACCATCAAGGCCGTGCTGGTGGCGACCCTCGCCTGACCGCGCGCCGGCCGCGACCGGCGGGTCACTGCGAGCCGCTCCGCTGGCGCGGTACCACCGGCAGCCTGAACCACACCGCCTTGCCCGACTCGGTCGGCCGGTGCCCGCACGACGAGCTCAGGGCGCGGATCAGCAGCAGCCCCCGCCCGTGCTCCTGCCAGGGGTCGGGCTCACCGGCGCCCGGCCGGGTCAGATCGCCCGGCGGCGCCGGGTCGGGGTCGTGCACCTCGACCTGACAACCGGTCGGCAGCAGCTCCACGACCAGCTCTATCGGCGTGTCGCCGGTGGTGTGCTCCACGGCGTTGGCCACCAGTTCCGCCGTGAGCAGCTCCGCGGTGTCGCTGTCGGCGGCGTGCTCCAGCTCGGCCAGCGCCGTACGCACCAGGGCGCGGGCCACGGGCACGGCCGCGACGGAGTGCGGCAGCGCGATGCGCCAGGAGGCGGAGGCTGAGGGGCGTTCGTGCAAGGCGGGTCCGTTCATGGAGCAGGTAGTCCTGCTTTCAACCTGAGGAATGGTACGGGGCCGCCCGACGGAGGCGTCCGACGGGCACCGTCCGGGACCGTCGGCCCCGGCACCGGGCGGCTTACCCCGGCCAACGCCCCGCCTCGCACGACGACTCCCGCCGTTACGGGTGTGTCGACGAGCCGTGACGGACGTGACGGGCCCGGGTCACCGCTCAGGGGCGTACCCGGGGTTACACCCAGCTCGTACCCGGACGGGCTGTCGCGCACTCATGACGACAGTCAAAGAAGGGTGATAACTTCGTGAGGGAGAGCGCCGTGAGGCAGTGCCCGCCCCGCGAGGAGGCCGCCCGTCATGAGTCCCTTCACCGGCTCCGCCGCGCGCACCGCCGACTGGCGACATCTGCGCGTGGACCTCACCGACGGCGTCGCCACCGTCACCCTCGCCCGCCCCGACCGGCTCAACGCGCTCACCTTCGGCGCCTACGCCGACCTGCGCGACCTGCTCGCCGAGCTGTCCCGGGAGCGGGCGGTCCGGGCCCTGGTGCTGGCCGGCCAGGGCCGGGGCTTCTGCTCCGGCGGCGACGTCGACGAGATCATCGGCGCGACCCTCGCCATGGACACCGCCCAGCTCCTCGACTTCAACCGGATGACCGGCCAGGTGGTGCGGGCGGTACGGGAGTGCCCGTTCCCGGTGATCGCGGCGGTGCACGGTGTGGCGGCCGGGGCCGGGGCGGTCCTCGCCCTGGCGGCCGACTTCCGGATCGCCGACCCGACCGCCCGCTTCGCCTTTCTCTTCACCCGGGTCGGCCTGTCCGGCGGCGACATGGGCGCCGCCTACCTGCTGCCCCGGGTCGTCGGCCTCGGCCACGCCACCCGCCTGCTGATGCTGGGCGAACCGGTCCGGGCCGCCGAGGCCGAGCGGATCGGCCTGGTCAGCGAACTGACGGCGGAGGGCGGGGCCGGCGCGGCGGCACAGCACCTGGCCCGCCGCCTGGCCGACGGCCCGGCGCTGGCCCACGCCCAGACCAAGGCGCTGCTGACCGCGGAACTGGACATGCCCCTGGCGGCCGCGGTGGAACTCGACGCCTCCACCCAGGCCCTGCTCATGACGGGCGAGGACTACGCCGAGTTCCACGCGGCCTTCACGGAGAAGCGCCCGCCCAAGTGGAGCGGCCGGTGAGCGCGCCCACCCCCGGGGCGCGGGGCCGTGGCGCAGGTGCGGCCACCGTCGCGGTCATCGGCGGCGGCCCCGGCGGCCTCTACACCGCGGCCCTCCTCAAACGCCTCGACCCGGCCCGTGAGGTCACCGTCTGGGAACGCAACACCCCCGACGACACCTTCGGCTTCGGGGTGGTCCTCTCCGAGGAGACCCTCGGCGGCATCGAACACGCCGACCCCGTCGTCCACGAGGCCCTCCAGCACGCCTTCGTCCGCTGGGACGACATCGACATCGTCCACCGCGGCACCCGCCAGACGGCCGGAGGCCACCGCTTCGCCGCCCTGGCCCGCACCCGCCTGCTGAAGATCCTGCACGACCGCTGCCGCGACCTCGGCGTCGACCTCCGCTTCAGCACCGAGGCCCCCCACCCGGACCGGCTCGCCCGGACCCACGACCTGGTCGTCGCCGCCGACGGTGTGCACAGCACCACCCGCGACACCTACGCCGCGTTCTTCCGCCCCCGACTCACCAGCCACCGCTGCCGTTACATCTGGCTGGGCGCCGACTTCCCCTTCGAGGCGTTCCGTTTCGAGATCGCCGAGACGGAGCACGGGGTGATGCAGCTGCACGGCTACCCGTACGCGCCCGACGCGTCCACGGTCATCGTCGAGATGCGCGAGGACGTGTGGCGGGCGGCCGGCTTCGACGAGCTGGACACGGGCGAGTCCGTCGAGCGCTGCGCCAAGATCTTCGCGGACGCGCTCGGCGGCCGCCCCCTGCGGTCGAACAACTCCACCTGGACCACGTTCCGTACGGTGGTCAACGACCGCTGGTCGCACGGCACCGTCGTCCTGCTCGGCGACGCCGCCCACACCGCCCACTTCTCCATCGGCTCCGGCACCAAGCTCGCCGTCGAGGACGCCGTCGCCCTGGCCGCCTGTCTCGGCGAACAGCCGGACGTGCCGAGCGCGTTGACGGCGTACGAGCAGGAGCGCAGGCCCGTCGTCGCCTCCACCCAGCGCGCGGCCCGCGCCAGCATGGAGTGGTTCGAGAACCTCGCCCTGTACGTCGACCAGCGGCCCCGGCAGTTCGCCTTCAACCTGCTCACCCGCAGCCGCCGCGTCACCCACGCCAACCTGCGGTTGCGGGACGCCCGCTGCACCGAGGCCGTGGAGCGCGAGTTCGGCTGCCCGCCGGGTACGCCCCCGATGTTCACCCCGTTCCGGATGCGCGGCCTGACCCTGCGCAACCGGGTCGTCGTCTCACCCATGGACATGTACTCGGCGGCCGACGGCGTCCCCGGCGACTTCCACCTGGTCCACCTCGGGGCGCGGGCGCTGGGCGGCGCCGGGCTGGTGATGACCGAGATGGTGTGCGTCAGCGAGCAGGGCCGCATCACACCCGGCTGCGCCGGCCTGTACACCGGCCGGCAGGCCGAGGCGTGGCGGCGGATCACCGACTTCGTGCACCGGCAGGCGCCCGGCACCGCGATCGGCGTCCAGCTCGGCCACAGCGGCCGCAAGGGCTCGACCAAGCGGATGTGGGAGGGCATGGACGAGCCTCTCGACGAGGGCAACTGGCCGCTGGTGGCCGCCTCCCCGATCCCCTACAAGCCGTACGGGCAGACCCCGCGCGAGCTGTCCCGCGCCCAGCTCACCGACCTCCGCGAGCAGTTCGCGGCGGCGGCCGGGCGGGCCGCCCGGGCCGGTTTCGACCTGCTGGAACTGCACTGCGCGCACGGCTATCTGCTCTCCGGGTTCCTCTCCCCGCTGACCAACCGCCGCACCGACCCCTACGGCGGCTCGCTGGAGAGGAGGCTGCGCTTCCCGCTGGAGGTCTTCGACGCCGTACGGGCCGTGTGGCCGGGGGAGCGGCCCATGACGGTGCGGATCTCCGCCACCGACTGGGCCGAGGGCGGCACCACGGCAGAGGAGGCCGTGGAGATCGCCCGGGCCTTCGCCGCGCACGGCGCCGACGCCGTCGACGTGTCGACCGGGCAGGTCGTCGCCGACGAACAGCCGGAGTTCGGACGGTCGTACCAGACGCCGTTCGCGGACCGCGTCCGGCACGAGGTGGGCGTCCCGGTGATCGCGGTCGGCGCGATCTCCTCCTGGGACGACGTCAACTCCCTGATCCTGGCGGGCCGGGCGGACCTGTGCGCGCTGGCCCGCCCGCACCTGTACGACCCGCACTGGACCCTGCACGCGGCGGCCGAGCAGGGCTACGAGGGCCCGGGCGCCGTCTGGCCGGCGCCGTACCGGGCGGGCAGCCGCCGGCCTGCGACGGGCCGCACGGACGCGCCCGGGCCACGGCTCACTCCGGGGAACTGACCAGGCCCACGAACCGCGCCCCCGCGTCCCGCAGCCGTTCGTGCAGCCCCCGGAACACCGCCGCCGAACGGGAGCCCGGCCAGCCCTCGGGCAGCAGCCGGGCCGGCAGCCCGGGGTCGGTGTAGGGCAGGTGGCGCCAGGAGTCCAGGGCGAGGAGGTAGTCGCGGTAGGCCTCCTGAGGCGGGGTGTCCTCACGCCGCTCCCACGCCCGCAGCACGCGCGCGTGGCGGTCCAGGAACGCCTCGTGCTCCTTGGCGATGGCGGCCAGGTCCCACCAGCGGGCCACCGCCTCGGCGGTCGGCGCGAAGCCGAGGTGCTCGCCGCGGAAGAAGTCGACGTACGCGTCCAGCCGCAGCCGCTGCAGGGTGTGCCGGGTCTCCTCGTACAGCCGGGCCGGGGCGATCCACACGCCCGGAGCCGCGGTGCCGAAGCCCAGACCGGCCAGGCGGGAGCGCAGCACGTGCCGCTTCTGCCGCTCGGACTCCGGCACGGAGAACACCGCCAGCACCCAGCCCTCGTCCCCGGGCGGCTCCGTGGCGTAGATGCGCCGGTCGCCGTCCTCGAGCAACTGCCGCGCGTCAGGCGACAGTTCGTATCCGGCCGCGCCCTGGGCGGTGCGGGCGGGCACGAGCAGTCCGCGTCTCTTCAGCCGCGACACCGACGACCGTACGGACGGGGCGTCCACGCCGACCGCGGCCAGCAGCCGGATCAGCTCGGCGACCGGGACCGGGCCCGGCATGAAGCGACCGTACGCGCCGTAGAGCGTGACGATGAGAGACCGTGGTGCATGCTGGTCGGACACGTTGATCATCTTAGGTCGTACGGCACGCCACCGACCCCTTCCGGGCCGGTATTACCGCTGGTCACCTTCGGTGCGCAGGAGGAACCGCTGGAGTTTGCCGGTCGCCGTGCGCGGCAGCGACTGAAGGAAGACGATCTCGCGCGGGCACTTGTACGGTGCCAGCTCGCCCCTGACGAAGGCCCGCAGCGCCTCGGCGTCCCGCTCGGCGCCCTCCTCGACGACGACGAACGCCACCACGACCTGCCCGCGCGCCTCGTCACCCCGCCCCACCACGGCCGCCTCGACGACGTCCGGGTGCCGCAGCAGCGCGTCCTCCACCTCCGGCCCCGCGATGTTGTACCCCGCCGAGATGATCATGTCGTCGGCGCGGGCCACGTACCGGAAGTAGCCGTCGGGCTCGCGGACGTAGGTGTCGCCGGTGATGTTCCAGCCGTCGCGCACGTACTCCCGCTGCCGCGGATCGGCCAGGTACCGGCAGCCGACCGGCCCGCGCACCGCGAGCAGCCCGGGCTCCCCGTCGGGCACGGGGTCGCCCTTGTCGTCCTGCACGCGCGCGTACCACCCCGGTACGGGAACCCCCGTCGTGCCGGGGCGGATGTCCTCGTCGGCGGCCGAGAGGAAGATGTGCAGCAGCTCGGTCGCGCCGATGCCGTTGATGAGGCGCAGTCCGGTGCGCTCGTGCCAGGCGTGCCAGGTGGCCGCGGGCAGGTTCTCGCCCGCCGAGACGCAGCGGCGCAGCGAGGAGACGTCGTGCGCGCCGAGGTCGCCGAGCATCGCCCGGTACGCCGTCGGCGCGGTGAACAGCACGGAGACGCGGTGCTCGGCGATCGCCGGCAACAGCTGCTGCGGACCGGCCTGTTCGAGCAGCAGTGCGGCGGCGCCCGCCCGCAGCGGGAAGACCACCAGCCCGCCGAGCCCGAAGGTGAAGCCGAGCGGCGGACTGCCCGCGAACACGTCGTCCGCACGCGGCTTGAGCACGTGCCGGGAGAAGGTGTCCGCGATCGCCAGCACGTCCCGGTGGACGTGCAGACACCCCTTGGGGCGGCCGGTGGTCCCGGAGGTGAAGGCGATCAGCGCCACGTCGTCGGCCGCGGTGCCGACGGCCCGGTACGGCGTGCCGGGCGCCGGGCGGTTGAGCAGGTCGTCGGGCGCGTCACCGCCGTACGTCGTGATCCGCAGGCCCGGAACCCCCGCCTTGGCGAGGTCGTCGACGCAGCGGATGTCGCACAGGGCGTGCTGGACGCGCGCGATCGCGCACATCTGGCTCAGCTCGTGCGGGCGCTGCTGGGCCAGCACCGTGACCGCTATGGCGCCCGCCTTCAGCACCGCCAGCCAGCAGGCCGCCAGCCACGGGGTGGTGGGGCCGCGCAGCAGCACCCGGTTGCCGGGGACGACGCCGAGGTCGCCGGTGAGGAGGTGGGCGAGCCGGTCGACGCGGGCCCGCAGGTCGCCGTACGTCCATGTCCCGCCCGTGGGCGTGTGGAACACCGGGCGGTCGTCGGGCGGGCCGCTGAGCAGCTCCTCGGCGCAGTTCAGCCGTGCGGGGTAGCGCAGCTCCGGCAGGTCGAAGCGGAGTTCGGGCCACTCGCCGGGCGGCGGGAGACGGTCGCGGGCGAAGGTGTCGACGTGGGCCGTGCCCCGGGGATTCATGACGATTCGCCCCCTTGTCGTGGTGGGCTCGCCTGGGGAGCGTATCGTGTTGGTGACGGCAGTCAACTGGGCGCGATACGGTCGTGAGAGACGCGTCGCAGGACGTCGGAGGAACGTCGGGGAACCATCGGGACCGTGGAGGCATCACTCCGGAGGGAGTTCGGCCGTGCCCGCATTCTCGCTCGAACCGGCACACCTCGCCTGGTGCGCCGAGCTGCGCGCCCTGGCCGCCGACCGGCTGCGGCCCCTCGCCGAGCAGGGCGAGCCCGGCCGGGTGAACCGCCCCCTCGTCGCCGAACTGGGCCGGCTCGGGCTGCTCGGACGGCTGTTCACCTCGGGCGCGCTGGAGCTGTGCCTGATGCGCGAGTCCCTGGCGTACGCCTGCACGGAGGCGGAGACGGCTCTCGCCCTCCAGGGCCTGGGCGCCCACCCGGTGCACACCCACGGCACGGACCGCCAGCGGGAGCGGTGGCTGCCCCGGGTGCGGGACGGCAGCGCGGTCGCCGCCTTCGCGCTCAGCGAGCCGGGGGCGGGATCGGACGCGGCGGCGCTGACGCTGCGGGCGGAGCGGGAGGGGGTGCCGGGGGGTGGGGCGGGCGGTCTCGTGGGGGCTGGGCCGGGTGGTGGGTTGGGTGTCGGGGCGGGTGGTCCGGTGGGGGTTGTGCCGGACGATGGGCTGGGTGTCGGGGCGGGAGGTCCGGTGGCCACTGGGCCGGGTGGCGAGCTGAGTGTCGGGTCGATGGGCTCGCCGGGCGCGGGGACGGACCGGCCGGTGGGTGTCGGTCCGGAGGGTTCGCCGGGCGCGGGGTCTGGGCCGGGCGCCTGGTCCGGGCCGCACGCGGAATCCGAGCCGGGCCCGGGGTCCGGGTCGCACGTGGGGGCCCTGGTCGCCGACCCCGACGGCTCCTCCCGCTGGCGGCTCACCGGTGACAAGTGCTGGATTTCCAACGCCCCCGAGGCCGACTTCTACACCGTCTTCGCCCGTACCACCCCCGGCGCCGGCGCGCGCGGCGTGACCGCCTTCCTGGTCCCCGCCGACCGGCCCGGCCTGACCGGCACCGGCCTCGACATGCTCTCCCCGCACCCCATCGGAACCCTGCGCTTCGACGCCGTACCCGTGACGGCGGACGACCTGCTCGGCGAGGTGGACCACGGCTTCCGGGTCGCCATGGGCACCCTCAACCTGTTCCGCCCCAGCGTCGGCGCCTTCGCGGTCGGCATGGCCCAGGCGGCCCTCGACGCGGCCCTCGCCCACACCGCGCGACGGGACGCCTTCGGCGGCAAGCTGCGCGACCTGCAGACTGTCTCCCACCAGGTCGCCGAGATGGCCCTGCGCACGGAGGCGGCCCGCCTGATGGTGTACGCGGCGGCGACCGCGTACGACACAGGCGCCCGGGACGTCCCCCAGCGCTCCGCGATGGCGAAACTGCTGGCCACCGAGACCGCGCAGTACGTCGTGGACGCGGCCGTCCAGCTGCACGGCGCCCGCGCCCTGCGCCGCGGCCACCTCCTCGAACACCTCTACCGCGAGGTGCGCGCACCCCGCGTCTACGAGGGCGCGAGCGAGGTCCAGCGCGGCATCATCGCCAAGGAGTTGTACGGCCACTTGGAGGACCGATGACCGTCGAGCGCCTCAACCCGCCCGGCCTGTCCCCGCCGGCCGGCTTCTCCCACGCCGTCGTCGCCACGGGCTCGCGCGTCGTCTTCCTGGCCGGCCAGACCGCGCTCGACCCCGACGGCGAGGTGGTCGCGGACACCCTGCCCGAGCAGTTCCGGCGGGCCCTGGCCAACCTGCTGGCCGCCCTGCGTGCCGCGGGCGGCACCCCCTCCGACCTGGCCCGCGTCACCGTCTACGCCACGGACGTGGCCGCCTACCGCACCCACGCACCCGAAATAGGGGGCATCTGGCGGGAGTTGGCGGGCCGTGACTATCCGGCCATGGCGGTCGTGCAGGTCGTACGGCTGTGGGACGAGCAGGCGCTGGTGGAGCTCGACGGGTTCGCCGTCCTGCCCTAGCCACCCCCGCCTGCCGGGCCCGGACCGCCGTGGCCCCGCAGGGCGACGGCCGACCGGTCAGGCCGCGACCGCCAGCCCGCGCCGGACGTCCGCCCGGTGCGGTGCGACGACACGGCCGTCGGGCAGCAGCTCGCCGGTGTCGTCGAAGACGATCGAGCCGTCGCACCGCAGGTTCCAGCCCTGCTCGGGGTGGGCGGCGACGACGTGCGGGGCGGGGGAGTCGGTCCGGGGGCACGTGGGCTTGTGGGCACACATGGCGCACCTCCACATCGGTAGGGCCGTCCGGCGGTTTCCCGCGAGCCGTACGCGGACGGCTCGTATGAGGAGACCGTCCTCCTGCCGCGCGCTGATCGGAACGGCGCGCCGGGGACTGTGACCGTTCCCTGACGAGCCCCGGACGGTTCCACGACGGTCGGCACGGACTCGCCACCGAAGGGAGTGAGGATGACGGCTGCCGGCGCACCCGCCCGGTACCAGTGGAACCCTCAGCACCGGCCGCCGCCGACGGCACCGTCACCCTCAGCGGCACCTACCGCTGCCTCGGCGCCACGGGCCCGGTCTTCGTCAGCTCCTCCGTCGGCCAGGCCCCCTCCACCCGCCGCTCCGGCAGCGGCGGCACGCGGGCCGACGCCCGGATGCCCAGGCCGACGGGCGATCGTCAGTGCCCGGTGTCACGCTGAGGTCACACAGGATCTGCGAAAGGGACTCGCCGTGATCACCACTGACTTCGCTCCCGGCTCCCCCTGCTGGCTCGACCTGGGCGCCCCCGACGTACGGGCCGCCGCGGACTTCTACGGCGCGGTGCTCGGCTGGGAGTACGAGGCCATGGGGGAGGGGGAGGACGTGGAGGGCGGGATGTTCCGGAAGGACGGCAAGACCGTCGCCGGACTCGGCAAGCTCACCGAGGAGGGCGCCCGCTCCGCCTGGATGATCTACTACAAGGTCACCGACGCGGACCGCACGACCGAGGCGGTGCGGCGCGCGGGCGGCACGGTCCGGGTGGCCCCGAGAGACCTCGGCGAGTGGGGCCGGATGGCCCAGTACAGCGACCCCCTGGGAGGCCAGTTCGCGGTCTGGCAGCCCGGTTCGGACCAGGGCGTCGAGCTGGTGGACGAGCCGGGCTCGCTGTGCTGGACCGAGCTGTACACCAGCGACGCGGCGGCCGCGAAGGAGTTCTACGGCGGTGTCTTCGGCTGGCAGTTCAGCGACATGGAACTGCCGGGCGGGGGCGGCACGTACTCCCTCATCACTCCCGCCGGACTGCCCGAGGAGCGGATGCACGGCGGCCTCATGGAGGTCGGCGAGGAGGGCCTCGCCCTCGCGCACGGCCGGCCCTACTGGCACCCCGTCTTCGCCGTCCCCGACTGCGACGCCGCGGTCGCCAGGGTCACCGAGAGCGGTGGCCGGGTGCAGATGGGCCCGGAGGACGCGGAGGGCGTCGGTCGGCTGGCGGTCTGCCTCGACCCCGCCGACGCGGACTTCGTGGTCCTCACCCCTCCGGCCGGCGACTGAGCCCGGACAGGCGGATGCCGCCGCACCGGGGTGCGGCGGCATCCGTTCACGGCCTGTCAGTGAGCGTGGCTGGACCGGTGCCCCGCTCGGCTGTGCGTACGGCCGGTGAACAGCCGGTACAGAGCCAGGATGATGACCGAGCCCACGATCGCCGCGATCCACGTCGACAGCTCGAAGAAGCCGTCGACCGAGTCGACGCCGAAGATCACCTTCCCGAGGAACCCACCCAGCAGGCCTCCGGCGATACCGATCAGCATCGTGACGATGATGCCGCCCGGGTCCTTACCGGGCATGAGGGCCTTGGCGATGGCCCCGGCGAGCAGTCCGATCAAAATCCACGCGATGATGCCCATGGGAACGTACCTCCTTTGTGACGATCCGCCGAGTTCCCCGTGGAGGCAGGTCAAACTCCTGTGTTCGTTCCGGACTTCTCCGCGTGCGGCGCGCTCCCCCGCCGAGGCCGGTGAATGAGCCGTCAGATGTCCCGGAACGTCTCGATCTGCGCCCCGATCGAGTTCAGCCGTTCCGCCAGGTCCTCGTATCCCCGGTTGATCACGTAGACGTTGCGCAGCACCGACGTCCCCTCGGCGGCCATCATCGCCAGCAGGACGACCACGGCCGGGCGCAGGGCCGGCGGGCACATCATCTCGGCGGCGCGCCAGCGGGTCGGGCCCTCGACCAGGACGCGGTGCGGGTCGAGCAGCTGGAGGCGGCCGCCCAGCCGGTTGAGGTCGGTCAGGTAGATGGCGCGGTTGTCGTAGACCCAGTCGTGGATGAGGGTCTTGCCCTGCGCCACCGCCGCGATCGCCGCGAAGAACGGGACGTTGTCGATGTTCAGGCCCGGGAACGGCATCGGGTGGATCTTGTCGATCGGCGCCTCCAGCTTGGAGGGCCGGACGGTGAGGTCCACCAGGCGGGTGCGGCCGTTGTCGGCGAAGTACTCGGGCGTGCGGTCGTGGTCGAGGCCCATCTCCTCGAGCACGGCCAGTTCGATCTCCAGGAACTCGATCGGCACCCGACGCACCGTCAGCTCCGACTCGGTGACCACGGCCGCCGCCAGCAGGCTCATCGCCTCGACCGGGTCCTCGGAGGGGGAGTAGTCCACGTCCACGTCGATGTCCGGCACGCCGTGCACGGTGAGCGTGGTGGTGCCGATGCCGTCGACCTTGACGCCGAGTGCCTCCAGGAAGAAGCACAGGTCCTGGACCATGTAGTTGGAGGAGGCGTTGCGGATGACGGTGACGCCGTCGTGCCGGGCGGCGGCCAGCAGCGCGTTCTCGGTGACGGTGTCGCCGCGCTCGGTCAGCACGATCGGGCGGTCGGGGCGGACCGACCGGTCGACGACCGCGTGGTACTGGCCCTCGGTGGCCGCGATCTCCAGGCCGAAGCGGCGCAGGGCGATCATGTGCGGCTCGACGGTGCGCGTGCCGAGGTCGCAGCCGCCGGCGTACGGCAGCTTGAAGCGGTCCATGCGGTGCAGCAGCGGGCCGAGGAACATGATGATGGAGCGGGTGCGGCGGGCCGCGTCCGCGTCGATCGCCGCCAGGTCCAGCTCGGCCGGCGGCACGATCTCCAGGTCGACGCCGTCGTTGATCCAACGGGTGCGCACGCCGATGGAGTTGAGCACCTCCAGCAGGCGGTACACCTCTTCGATGCGCGCCACGCGGCGCAGCACTGTGCGCCCGCTGTTGAGCAGCGAGGCGCACAGCAGGGCCACGCACGCGTTCTTGCTCGTCTTCACGTCGATGGCGCCGGACAGCCGGCGGCCGCCGACCACCCGCAGATGCATCGGGCCCGCGTAGCCGAGGGACACGATCTCGCTGTCGAGGGCCTCCCCGATGCGGGCGATCATCTCAAGGCTGATGTTCTGGTTGCCCCGCTCAATGCGGTTGACGGCGCTCTGGCTGGTTCCCAGCGCCTCCGCCAACTGCGACTGCGTCCAGCCCCGGTGCTGCCGGGCGTCACGGATGAGCTTGCCGATGCGTACGAGGTAGTCGTCTGCCATGAGGTTGAGGTTATCTCAGATATGAGATGGCGCCTCATGGGGGGTCTGTTCGGGTGAGGGTGACAGGCCGTCAGTCCCGCTTGGCGGTGCGGGTCCTCCGCCACCCGAAGGGGCCGGGCAGATCCATCGACGTCGTACGGCGCCCCGTGCTGCTGCGGGTGTACCGCGGCCCGTTCCTGCCCGTGCCGGTGGTGATCGACCAGGAGCGCTTGTTGATGTTCAGGCGCACTCCCGGAAGGATCCGGAAGCTCTTGCGGAACGTGAGCCCCATTCCTGTCTCCTTTCGGGGTTCGCCGGGGTGTTCCCGGCTCAGCACGTTTACCCCGAGTCGGCGCGGAGATGGCAGGGCGGCGCCGGCGGCACCGAGAACCCGGGCATGACCATTCGGCCCCGGTGTACTAGAGTTATCTCGACATCGAGATATCTGCCGGGGAGCACCGCAGCCGCCAAGCCGGTAAGGCTGGCCTAACTTAGCCTTACCTTAGCGGACAGGCCGAGATGCCGTGGCGGCAGGATCGTGGTGGTACGCGCACATCAATGAAGGAGACTGTCGTGTCGGCGAACAGCTTCGACGCCCGCAGCACGCTGCAGGTGGGCGACGAGTCGTACGAGATCTTCCGGCTGGACAAGGTGGAGGGCTCGGCCCGCCTGCCGTACAGCCTCAAGGTCCTGCTGGAGAACCTGCTCCGCACCGAGGACGGCGCGAACATCACCGCCGACCACATCCGCGCGCTCGGCTCCTGGGACTCCCAGGCTCAGCCGTCGCAGGAGATCCAGTTCACGCCGGCCCGCGTGATCATGCAGGACTTCACCGGCGTGCCCTGTGTCGTGGACCTCGCCACCATGCGTGAGGCCGTGAAGGAGCTGGGCGGCGACCCGGCCAAGATCAACCCGCTGGCGCCGGCCGAGCTGGTCATCGACCACTCCGTCATCGCCGACAAGTTCGGCACCAACGACGCCTTCAAGGTGAATGTCGACCTGGAGTACGGCCGCAACAAGGAGCGCTACCAGTTCCTGCGCTGGGGCCAGACCGCCTTCGACGAGTTCAAGGTCGTCCCGCCCGGCACCGGCATCGTCCACCAGGTGAACATCGAGCACCTGGCCCGTGTGGTGATGGTGCGCGACGGCAAGGCCTACCCGGACACCCTGGTCGGCACCGACTCCCACACCACGATGGTCAACGGCCTCGGCGTCCTCGGCTGGGGCGTCGGCGGCATCGAGGCCGAGGCCGCCATGCTCGGCCAGCCGGTCTCCATGCTGATCCCGCGCGTCGTCGGCTTCAAGCTGACCGGTGAGCTGCAGCCCGGCACCACCGCCACCGACCTGGTGCTGACCATCACCGAGATGCTCCGCAAGCACGGCGTGGTCGGCAAGTTCGTCGAGTTCTACGGCGAGGGTGTCGCCGCCACCTCCCTCGCCAACCGCGCCACCATCGGCAACATGTCGCCGGAGTTCGGCTCGACCGCCGCGATCTTCCCGATCGACGACGAGACCCTGAACTACCTGCGTCTGACCGGCCGCTCCGAGCAGCAGGTCGCCCTCGTCGAGGCGTACGCCAAGGAGCAGGGCCTGTGGCTCGACCCGAAGGCCGAGCCGGACTTCTCCGAGAAGCTCGAGCTGGACCTGTCCACGGTCGTGCCGTCCATCGCCGGCCCGAAGCGCCCGCAGGACCGCATCGAGCTGTCCAAGGCCGCCGAGCAGTTCGCCAAGGACGTCCTCAACTACGTCGAGGCGCCCGTCGCCCAGCAGGCCGCCGCCGCGGCCTCCCCGGTGGACGAGGCCAGCGCCGAGTCCTTCCCGGCCTCCGACGCCCCGGCCTACGGCAGCCAGGAGAACGGCGCCGGCGCGCCGCAGCACGCCGAGGGCACCGGTGCCGCCGTCCCGTCCAACCCGGTCACCGTGACCGCCCCCGACGGCACGACGTACGAGCTGGACCACGGTGCGGTGACCGTCGCGGCCATCACCTCCTGCACCAACACCTCCAACCCGTACGTCATGGTCGCCGCCGCCCTGGTGGCCAAGAAGGCGGTCGAGAAGGGCCTGACCCGTAAGCCGTGGGTCAAGACCACCCTCGCCCCGGGCTCCAAGGTCGTCACCGACTACTTCGACAAGGCGGGCCTGACCCCGTACCTCGACAAGGTCGGCTTCAACCTCGTCGGCTACGGCTGCACCACCTGCATCGGCAACTCCGGCCCGCTGCCGGAGGAGGTCTCCAAGGCGGTCAACGACAACGACCTCGCGGTCACCTCGGTCCTGTCCGGCAACCGGAACTTCGAGGGCCGGATCAACCCGGACGTCAAGATGAACTACCTGGCGTCCCCGCCGCTGGTCGTCGCCTACGCCCTCGCCGGCTCCATGAAGGTGGACATCACGCGCGAGGCCCTGGGCACCGACCAGGACGGCAACCCGGTCTACCTGAAGGACATCTGGCCGTCCGAGGCCGAGGTCAACGACGTCGTCGCCAACGCCATCGGCGAGGACATGTTCTCCAAGTCCTACTCCGACGTCTTCGCCGGCGACGCCCAGTGGCAGGCGCTGCCGATCCCGACCGGCGACACCTTCGAGTGGGACCCGGAGTCGACCTACGTCCGCAAGCCCCCGTACTTCGAGGGCATGACCATGGACCCGGCCCCGGTCGAGGACATCACCGGCGCCCGCGTCCTGGCCAAGCTGGGCGACTCGGTCACCACCGACCACATCTCCCCGGCCGGCGCCATCAAGGCCGACACCCCGGCGGGCAAGTACCTCACGGAGCACGGCGTCGAGCGCCGCGACTTCAACAGCTACGGCTCCCGCCGAGGCAACCACGAGGTGATGATCCGCGGTACGTTCGCCAACATCCGCCTGCGCAACCAGATCGCGCCGGGCACCGAGGGCGGCTACACCCGCGACTTCACCCAGGAGGGCGGCCCGGTCTCCTTCATCTACGACGCCTCGCAGAACTACCAGGCCGCCGGCATCCCGCTGGTCGTCCTGGCCGGCAAGGAGTACGGCTCCGGCTCGTCCCGCGACTGGGCCGCCAAGGGCACCGCGCTCCTCGGCGTCAAGGCCGTCATCGCCGAGTCGTACGAGCGCATCCACCGCTCGAACCTCATCGGCATGGGCGTCCTGCCGCTGCAGTTCCCGGAGGGGCAGTCCGCCGAGTCGCTCGGCCTGACCGGCGAGGAGACCTTCTCCATCACCGGCGTCACCGAGCTCAACGACGGCACCACGCCGCGCACCGTGAAGGTCACCACCGACACGGGCGTCGAGTTCGACGCGGTCGTCCGCATCGACACCCCCGGTGAGGCGGACTACTACCGCAACGGCGGCATCATGCAGTACGTGCTGCGCAGCCTGATCCGCAAGTAGGCGGTCGGGCGGCAGGCAGGCCGAGGGCCGCATCCCCGTACCCCGGGGATGCGGCCCTCGCCGTGCCGCCGTGCGCTCAGCCGCCGCGGTACTTCGCCGCGGCGGCGTGGGCGAGGTCCTGCGACTTCTCCAGCGCCACGTCCACCGACTGCTGCCCGGCGATGGCCGCGGCGATCTGCTGGGAGACCGCGGTGCCCAGGACCGCGAACTCGGGGATGCCCAGGAAGCTGATGCCGGTGTAGGGGCGGGGACCGACGCCCGGGTTCTTCGGGTCGGCGGAGTTGGTCACCGCCGCGTACTCCTGCCGGTACCAGGCGCGGGCCGCCTTCTGGTACTCCGGGTTGACGTACAGGGACCTGCGGTTGCCGGCCGGGGCCGCGGTCCAGCCGAGTTCCTTGCCGACCAGGGCCTGGTACTCCTTGGAGGAGGCCCACGAGATGAACTCCCAGGCGGCGTCCTTCTTCTCGCTCGCCTTCTGCACGCCCCACGCCCAGGTCCACAGCCAGCCGGCCTTCTCGGTCCTCTCGTGCGGCGCCGCGACGTAGCCGACCTTGCCCTTGACCGACGAGCCGTCGGCCTCCACCGACGAGGCCAGGACGGTGGCGTCGTACCACATGGCGCACTTGCCCGCCACGAACGTGTCCAGGACGTCCAGGAAGCCCATGCGGTGGGCGCCGGGCTGGCCGTGCTCGCGGAGCAGGTCCACGTAGAACCGTACGGCCTCCTTGAACCGCGGCGAGGTGAGCCGGGCGTTCCACTCCATGTCGTACCAGGAGCCGCCGAAAGTGTTGACGACCGTGTTGAGCGGGGCGAGGTTCTGGCCCCAGCCGGGCAGACCGCGCAGGCAGATGCCGCTCGCGCCGTCGGTGCCGTCGACCTTGGCGGCGAGCTCCGCGACCTGCTTCCAGGTCGGGTTCGGGGGCATGGTCAGCTCGGTCTTGCGGAACAGGTCCTTGCGGTACGCCAGGAAGGAGCCCTCGCCGTAGAACGGCTGGGCGTAGATCTTGCCGTCGGCCCCGGTCAGCGCGGCGACCAGGTTCGGGAAGATGTCGTCCTGGTCGAAGTCCTCGTCCGCCTTCACATAGGAGTCCAGCGGGGCGAGCCAGCCGTTCTTCGAGTAGATCGGCACCTCGTACGCGCTCACACTCGCCACGTCGTAGTGCCCGGCCTGGGTCGCGAACTCGTTGTTCATCCTCTCGCGCGCCTCGTTCTCGGGCAGCAGCGTGTAGGTGACCTTGATGCCGGTCTCGGCGGTGAAGTACCGTTTGGTGAGGCTCTTCAGGTGCTGCATCGGCGGATTGTTCACACTGAGCACGTGGATGGTCTGCGCCGGCCCTCCTCCGGAGGGCGACCCCGCGCCCCCACCACAGCCGGAGAGCACCAGACCAGTCCCGACCGCGGCGGCCACGGCCGCCCGCATGAGGCTGTTGCGCTTCATGGCACTCCGATGACGACAGCGTCTCCTTCAGTCGGACATGAGGTGTATATCCGACTTTACGACTCTTTGGCTGTCTCGCGGCAGAGTCATGCGGGGCACCGGGCGGTCGGCCTGGGGGAGCAGCGTGGGCCGGACCCCCTGCGCGCCCGCGGCTGCCGGCGTGGCTGGCACCATGCCGAGCCGCCCCGGCTCGAGGTGGCCGACCGGACTGGGTGACCGCCTGCCGCACGGACGGCGGCACAACCCCGAACCGGTTGCCCGCCGACCGTGCGGACGCCCATCGGCCGTGTGCCGCGCCCGAGAGCAGGAGAGTCCGGCGGCGGCGAGCGGCAGCTCACCGCTCAGCGTGGCGGTCTTCGTCGGTGCCCTGTCGGCGGGGAAGGGTGGCCTGTCCGGTGGCGCACCGAGTCGGTCCGGGGCGGTGGTGCTCGGGTGGGATGGGGGCGGGTGCGGCAGTGGCCGGAACTCGTCGGCGTAGCTACGTCCGCCCCCGTCCCGCGCTTGCCCGGCGGGAGAGGGCGTCGGCGGCGACGGCGACGAGGAGGACCCCGCCGGTGATCATGAACTGGATCGCGTCCTCCACGCCCAGCAGGGCCATGCCGGAGGCGATGGACTGGATGACCAGCACACCCAGGAGCGCCGACCAGGGAGTGCCCCGGCCGCCGAACAGGCTCGTGCCGCCGATGACGGCCGCCGCGATGGCGTTGATCAGCAGCATGCCCGAACCGGCGGCACGGGCCGTGGTGGGGCTGGCCGAGGTGAGGCCCGAGGCGACGAACAGCCCGCCGACCGCGGCCAGCGTGCCCGACACCGTGAACATCGCGATCCGCACCCGTTCCACCCCGATGCCCGCACGCCGGGCCGCCTCCACGCCGCCGCCGAGCGCGTACACCCGCCGCCCGGGCCGGGTGCGGCGCAGGGCGTAGTCCGCGACGACGAGGACCACCAGGAAGATCAGCAGCGCCAGCGGCAGCCCCTGGAACCGGTTCAGCGTGTACGCCGCGGCGAAGGACACCACCGCCAGGACTCCGGCCCGCACCCAGATGTCCCGTGCCGGCCGGAACGGCATCCCGGCCGCCCTGAGCCGGTTGGCCATGCGCCGGGCGGCCAGGAGATAACCGGCCGTGCCGAGCGCGGCCACGGCGTAGGCGACGCCGTCGGCGGCGAAGTAGGTGCCGGTCAGGTCGGCGACCAGGCCCTCCTCGTCGATGCTGATCGTGCCGCTCGCGCCTAGCAGGTAGAGCGTCAGCCCGTTCCAGATCAGCAGCCCCGCCAGCGTGACGACGAACGCGGGCACCCCCAGCCAGGCGAAGAACGCCCCGTGGAAGGCCCCCACGGCCGTACCGCACACCACCCCCACGATCAGGGCGAGCCACTCGGGCACACCGTGGTTGACGTTCAGCACGGCGAACGCGGCCCCCGCCAGCCCGCTGACCGAACCGACCGACAGATCGATCTCCCCGATCAGCAGCACGAACACGATGCCGACCGCGACCAGACCGGTGCCGACGATGTCCACGCTGATGGTGGACAGGTTGCGCGGCGAGAGGAAGTTGTCGTCCAGCGCCTGGAAGACGATCCAGATCACCGCGAGGCCGAGCACCAGCAGAAGCGGACCGCGCTCGGTGCTCCGCACCCCGCTGCCCAGTCCGGCGGCGTATCCCCTCAGACCCTTCAGGCCCTTCAGCCCCTGGTCCTTCAGATCCCTCAGGGCCGGACCGGCACCACCTGCCGGCCCACCGCCCCCCGGCCCGCCCTGCCCGCCGGGCCCGGCGTCACGTGGTGTCCCGCTCCTGCTCACGGCCACCCCTCCCCGTCAGCCGTCGTCCGGTGCGCCACCGCGTTGTCGGCCGCGCCGGTGATGGAGGAGATGATCTGCTCCTGCGACACGGTGCTCACGTCGAACAGCCCGTTGTTACGGCCGAGCCGCAGCACGGCCACCCGGTCGGCGACCGCCTTGATGTCCCCCATGTTGTGGCTGATGAGCAGGATGGCCATGCCCCGGTCGCGCACCTCCTCGATCAGGTCGAGCAGATGGCTGGTCTGCTCGATCCCCAGGGCCGCGGTGGGCTCGTCGAGGAGGAGGACCTTGGGCGAGCCCATGAGCGAACGGGAGATCGCGACGGCCTGCCGCTGTCCCGCCGACAGCGCGGCGACCGGCATCCGCACATCCGGGATCCGGATGGACAGGCTCCGCATCAGCTCCCGGGCGCGGCGCTCCATCTCCACCTCGTCGAGGATGCCCACCCGGGCGATCTCCCGGCCGAGGAACAGGTTCCCGACCACGTCCAGGTTGTCGCACATCGCGAGGTCCTGGTACACGGTCGCGATGCCCAGGGCGTGCGCGTCGTGCGGGCGCCTGATCTGCACCCGCCGGCCCTGCCACTCGATGACGCCCCGGTCGGCGGGGCTCACCCCGGAGATCACCTTGACGAGCGTGGACTTGCCGGCCCCGTTGTCGCCGGCCAGCGCCACCACCTCCCCGGCCCGGAGCTGCAGGTCGACGTCCAGGAGCGCCTGTACGCCGCCGAACCGCTTGCAGATGCCGCGCAACGCCAGTACGGGCGGGAACCCCACGGCAACCACCTCCCCTCACCTGGTGAGTCCGGCCCGGTCGCAGGCCGGCCGGAGTTTCGCAACGCAGATCTGCTCGATCGTGTAGACGCCGTCCCGCACGAGCGTCTGCCTGATGGTGCCGACCGTCACGGCGACCGGGGACAGCAGCACGGCCGGGATGTCGTCGGTGGTGGGACTGTCCACCGTCGTCGTGACGAGACCGTGGAGACCTCTGCCGCGCGCCAGGGCCACGGCCATCACGGAGGCGGCGTCGGCCTGCTGCCGGAAGGGTTTGTAGACCGTCATGTGCTGCTCGCCCTTCACGATGCGCCGTACGGCCTCCAGATCGGCGTCCTGGCCGGTCACCGGCGGCAGGGGCGAGACACCGGCGCTCTTGAGCGCCGAGATGACGCCGGCGGCGATGGTGTCGTTGGCGGCCAGCACCCCGTCGATCCGGTGCGGCCCGAGGGCGCTGATCGCGGCGGCCATGTTCTGGTGGGCGTTCTCCGACCGCCAGCCCACGGTGTCGTACGACTTGCCGATCCGGACCCGGCCCTTCAGGACGGACAGCGCGCCCCCTTCGTACCAGCGCGCGTTGGGGCTGGCCGGGTCACCGTTCATCATGACGATCCGGCCGCCGTCCGCCTTGCGGCCCATCGCCTTCAGCAGCGCCTCACCCTGGAGCCGTCCGACCCGCGCGCCGTCGAAGCTGACGAAACCCGAGATCGGGCCCTCCACCAGCCGGTCGTACGCCACCACCGGCACGCCCGCCCGGTGTGCCGCCCGGACCGAGGACCGCAGCGCCTTGGCGTCCACGGCGTCCAGGATGATGACCGCCGCCCCGTTGGTGATCAGGGAGTTCATCTGGTGGCGCTGGCTCGACACGTCGTTCTCGGCGTTGGCGTACGTCACGCTGCACTCCGCGCACAGCTCCTTCACCCGTCGCTCGATGAGCGGCTTGTCGGAGTGCTCCCAGCGCGGCAGCGCCCGGCCCGGCAGCAGCAGACCCACCGTCAGCCCGCTGTGCTGCGCGCCGCCGTCGGTGCCGCACCCGGCCAGGGACGCGGCCAGCAGCCCGGACAGCACGGCGGCCACCGCACGCCACCGGCGGGCTGTCATCGCCGGCCCCTCTCGCCCCGCCCGCCCGGACCGTCACCGTCCTGCCTGTCCTGCCCGTCCGGCCCGTCCCCGTCCTGCCCGCGGCCCGCCCCCGTCGTCAGGACGAGCTCGCTCCACACCTGCTTGCCCCCGCCGACCGGCACCGACCCCCAGGACGCGGACACCGCCTCGACCAGCAACAGGCCACGCCCCCCGGTCGCCTCCCAGTCCACGACCACCGGCTTGGCCGGCGCGCGCGGCGAGGAGTCGCTCACCGTGACCCGCAGCCGGTCCGCGGCGAGGGTGAGGTCGAGACGGACCGGGCCCTGGGTGTGCACCAGCGCGTTGGTGACCAGCTCGGAGACGACCAGCAGCACCGTGTCCGCGTCGGCCCCGACGCGCCAGGACCGCAGGGTGCGGGCGGTGAAACGCCGGGCGTGCATCACCGCGTCCGGCAGCCGCCACACCACCCACCCGGCCCGCACCGGCCGGACGCGCATCCCGTCGTAGCGCAGCAGCAGCAACGCCACGTCGTCCTCGCGGCGGCCGGCCTCCCCGAGCAGCGCGTCGGCCATCCGCCCCGGGTCGGACGGGTCGGCCGCGGCCAGCGCCTGACGGGTGAGCCGCATGCCCTCGTCCACCTCCAGGTCGACGGCCTCGACCAGCCCGTCGGTCACCAGCGCCAGGACCGATCCGGGGGCCAGCGCCACCGACGTCAGCGGGAACTCCGCGTCCGCCAGCACGCCCAGCGGCAGCCCGCCCTCGACCGCGACCTCCTCGGCGGTGCCGTCGGGGCGGCGCACCAGCGGCGCGAGATGCCCGGCCCGCACGAACAGCGCGGTGCCCTCCTCCAGATCCAGCTCGACGTAGCAGCAGGTGGCGAACAGGTCGGTCTCCATACCGACGAGCAGCCGGTTGGCGTGCGAGACGACCACGTCGGGCGGATGACCCTCCACGGCGTACGCCCGTACGGCGGTGCGCATCTGGCCCATGATCGTCGCGGCTCCGGCGCTGTGGCCCTGTACGTCCCCGATGACCAGGGCCACCTTCCGGTCCGACAGCGCGATCACGTCGTACCAGTCGCCGCCCACCTGCAGCCCGCGTTTGGCGGGCAGGTAGCGCGCCACCGCGATGCCCCCGGGCAGCTCGGGCAGGCGCGGCGGCAGCAGGCTGCGCTGGAGCATCGTGGCGAGCTCCTGCTCGGCGTCGTAGGCGTGCGCCCGCTTCAGGGCCTGCCCCACCAGGCCCGCGGTCGCGGTGAGCAGGGCCCGCTCCTCGGGGACGAAGGCGTGCGGCTCGTCCCAGCCGACCAGGCACACCCCGGCGACCCGGCTGCGGGCCGGCAGCGGCAGGACGGCCAGCCCGCCGGGGCCGACCCCGGCCAGCCCGGGCTCCAGTGCGGCCCCGGCGGGCCACAGGCTCATCCGGCCGTCCCGCAGCGTCGCCGCCAGCGTGGGCAGGGCACTGACCGGCGCGTCCGGCCACTCCGAGCGCCACTGGGCGCGCCACAGCTCGGGCCAGGACTCGGCGGTCGGCGGATCGAGCACGGAGACCGCGAGCCGGTCCTCCAGCAGCTCGGCCAGCGCGACCCGGTCGGCACCCAGCGGCTCGCGCAGCGCGGCGACCACGACCCGGCTGACGTCCCGGACCGTGGTGGCCTCGTCGAGCGCGGCGGTCAGCCACTGGATGCGGGCGACGTCGCTGGAACTGCGGCGCAGCACGGGGGCCGCGGTCACCACACCCACCACCCGCCGCGGCCGGTCGTCAGGGCCCCTCAGTACCCGGCCGCACAGGTGCAGCCAGCACAGCTCACCGGTGGGCCGGCGGATCCGGAACTCCAGCTCCCGGCACCCGGCGAGCTGCGCGGACGGCTCCACGACCGACATCAGCGCGGGCACGTCCTCCGGCAGGGTGTACGACAGCAGCGTGTCGGTCCTGCCGTCGAACGCGTGCGCGGCGATGCCGACCAGGTCCAGCAGCGCCGTGTCCGTCTCGACCACGCCGGTGCCCGGCACCAGGGCGAAGGAGCCGACCCGCATGCTCCGCAGGGCCGGGTCCAGCAGCGGCGCGGGCGCGCCCCGGTCGGCCTCGCCGCGCAGCCGGCCGGCGATGGCCTCGGCGTACCGCTCCAGGAAGTCCCGCTGCTCGGCGCAGAAGCCGTCCGCGCAGTCGCCGACGACCACGAGGCAGCCGAGCCAGTCGCCCCCGGCCGAGCCCAGCGGCAGCACCGCGAGCGGCAGCTCGGTATCGGGCGGCTCCCAGCCGCCCCCGGCTCGCGAGCCGGGCACCACGGTCGTCAGCCACCGGGGCCGGCCCTCCAGGAAGGCCTCGGCGATCGCGGAGTCACCGGGGACCGGCACGCTCTTCGGCAGCCCGTACGCCTCGATGTCCGCTCCGGCCGACTCGACCAGCCCCAGCTCACCGCCGGTCGGCCCCGGCACGTAGACGGCCGCCACCGCCGCCCCCGCGAACGCCAGGGCCCGCTCCCTCGGGGAGCGATCCGGCACCGGGGGAGACGGACCGGTGTCCGCCGCCCCGGCCCCGGGGGCCCGCAGACCCGGGGCCGCCGCCCGGGTCCCGCCGTTGTGGGGCATTGCGCATCGTCTCCCGTCCGTGCCGCACGTGCTGGCGGGTGGGAAACCCCGAACGCCCGGGAGCGGCAGGGCACCCACACATCAGAATCGCATACCGGACGAACAGGGGTGGATCGGCGCATATACGTGCATTGCTCCCTGCTTGGGTCCCGCCTGCGCGGGGGATGCGGTGCTGCCCGCGTGCCTCGCGCGCACTCCTCGCCCGCACACTCTTCGCGCCCGGCGTTTACAAGCGCGCCGTCCGGCGCTACCTTCCGCCCTAGGCGGGGTGGGAGCGCTCCCATGCGCGGTGGACCGGAACCCGCCGCCCGGGTCGCCCCCACCCCGCTCATCCGCACGCACCTCCGCACGGTCGCTACTCCCCGAACGGACGGACATGTCATGATCATGACAGGCAAGGCGGCGACGCGCCGATCCACCTCCCCCACCCGCGCCAGAGCCCTGTTCCTCGTCCTGGTCTCCCTCCTCGCCGCGCTCCCGGCCCTCGGCCTGGTCATGTCGGCGGGCGGCGAGGCGGAGGCCCACGGCACCCCGATGAAGCCCGGCAGCCGCACCTTCCTGTGCTGGCAGGACGCCCTCACCGACACCGGTGAGATCAAGCCGGTCAACCCGGCGTGCCGGACGGCGCAGCAGGTGAGCGGGACGACCCCGTTCTACAACTGGTTCTCCGTCCTGCGCTCCGACGGCGCCGGACGCACCCGCGGCTTCGTCCCGGACGGCGAGCTGTGCAGCGGCGGCAACCCCAACTTCACCGGCTTCAACACGCCCAGCAAGGACTGGCCGCTGACGCACCTCACCTCGGGCGCGACGATCGACTTCTCCTACAACGCCTGGGCCGCGCACCCGGGCTGGTTCCACGTCTACCTGACCAAGGACGGCTTCGACCCGACGAAGACCCTCACCTGGAACGACATCGAGGACCGGCCCTTCCTCACGGTCGACCACCCGCCGCTCAAGGGCAGCCCGGGAACGGTGGAGGCCAACTACTCCTGGACCGGCAAGCTCCCGGAGGGGAAGTCGGGCCGCCACATCATCTACATGGTCTGGCAGCGCTCCGACAGCCAGGAGACCTTCTACTCCTGCTCCGACGTCGTCTTCGACGGCGGCAAGGGAGAGGTGACGGGCATCAAGCAGCCCGGCACCCCCAGCGACCCGGTCCCCGGCGAGTGCACCGCGACGCGCCGGACGACGGGCACCTGGAACGGCGGCTACCAGTCCGAGGTCACCGTCAAGAACACCGGCACCGTCCCGATGCTCGGCTGGATGGTCGACTGGACCCTCCCGGCCGGCCAGAAGGTGGAGAGCCTGTGGAGCGGCACCGCCACCTACAACGGCCAGGCGGTGATGGTCCACAACGCGGGCTGGAACGGCTCGCTGAGCCCGGGTCAGAGCGCGACGTTCGGGTACGTCGTCTCGGGCTCCGGGGGTGACAGCACGACCAGCCTGCCCTGCCGGGTGGGCTGAACCGGCAGGGCGCGAAGGGCCCCGGTGAGGACACCGAGCCGCCACCGGGGTCCACAAGGTGGCCGGACGGCGTGGGGCGGTGGCCGGACGGCCGGTCCGGGGCCGTCCCTCATCGGGGACAGGCGTGCGCGCCCTGCTGACGGGCCCAGTCCAGCGCCTCGACGATGTACCGGGCAAGCGTCCCGGGGTCCTGGACATGGGCGAGGTGTCCCTGCCCCGGCATCACGCGCACGCGCGCGCGGGGCATCGCCGCCGCGATACGGGCCAACGGCTCCCCGTAGGGCGGCACTCCCTCGTTGTCACCGCCGAGCAGCAGCGTGACGGGCATGGGGAGATCCCCGTAGCCCGTCAGATCGGCCGGGTGGTCGTTCAGCGCGGTCAACTCCTGGGCGAGCGGCGCCGCGAGCGGTCGCAGCGCCTGCCACGCCGGGCTCCGGCGCAGCTGCGCGACGTACTCGGCGGAGAAGCCGGACACGTCCCTGTTCACGATCTCCACCGCGCGGTCCAGGTCGCCCGCCTCGTCGGCCCGTCGCAGGGCGTCCAGCGCCTGCAGACCGAAAGGCCGTACCACGGGCTCGTAGAGCGTCAGGGAGTGGATGCCGGCGTGCCGCCCGGCGGCCTCCAGCGCGATGAGGCCGCCGTAGCTCCAGCCGAAGAGGTCCAGCGCGCCACCGTCCTCGGCCGTGCCGAGTGCGTCGAGTACCCGGCACAGGTCCTCGATCTCGGTGCGGACCGAGTACCCGTCGCCCAGCGGTCCACTGGGCCGGCGGCCGCGCCGGTTGAGGACGTACACGGGCCGTGTGGTGCACAGCGCGTCGACCACGCCCTGCCAGGAGGCGGCGTCGGCCATGACTCCCGGCACGATCAGCAGCGGTCTGCCCTCCCCGCTGCGGTGGCTGAGCGCCAGGACCACGCCTTCCCGTTCCACCTGGACCGACACGGGGACCCTCCTCGGCTCGTGGGCGGCGCACGAGTCGACCTGTCATGTCTGAATCACCCTGGTCCGGGCCCTGCACGGGAGCGCCTACGGGGACTCGTCACCGCTCAGCTCGACAGCCCGCCCAGCCAGTCCAGTTGCCGCCGCACGTGCACCGCGTCCCCGCCCTCGTGCCCGTTGAACGGATAGGCGTGGAGCTCCGTGCGGGGCTCGGCGCCGCTCAGCTCCCCGTAGCGGTGGAACGCGGCGTACGCCCCGCTCGGCGGGCACACCGTGTCCCGCAGGCCCACCCCGAAGTGGGCCGGGGCCTGTGCACGGCGTGCGAAGGAGATGCCCTCCACGTAGGCCAGCGTGCGGTACGCCGCCTCCTCGGCGCCCCGGTGCACCGACAGGTACGCGGCGATCTCGCCGTACGGGCCCGTGTCCGTCAGGTCGAGGGCGCGGCGGATGCCGCACAGCAGCGGGGCGGTGACCAGGGCCGCCGCCAGGTCGGGGACCAGGCCCGCGACGGCCAGGGCGAGGCCGCCGCCCTGGCTGTTGCCGACGGCCGCGACCCGGGTGCCGTCCACGCCGGGCAGGTCACGGACGGCGGCGACGGCGCGGGCCGCGTCGGTGATCAGCCGGCGGTAGTGGTAGTCGTGCGGGGCGAGCAGGCCGCGTGCCGCCGGGCCCGGGCCGCCGGGCGCCGTCGCGTGCGGGTCGGGGGTGGCGCCGCCGCAGCCGTACTGGTCGCCCTGGCCGCGGTTGTCCATCAGCAGATGGGCGAACCCGGCGTTGACCCAGGTCAGCCGTTCGTGGGGGAGGCCCCGGCCGCGTCCGTAGCCCGCGTACTCGACGACCGCGGGCAGGGGCTCGCGCACCCCGGCCGGCTTGCTGAACCAGGCGCGTACCGGGTCGCCCGCGAAGCCCCGGAAGGTGACGTCCCAGGTCTCGGTCAGCCTGAGGCCCGTCCGCACCGGGTTCACCGACACCAGCACCGGGTCCGTCCCGGCCTCCTTGAGCGTGTCCGCCCAGAACGCGTCGAAGTCGGCGGGCTCCGCGACGTCCGGGCGGTAGCGTTCCAGCTCCGTCAGCGGCAGGTCGAACGCGGGCACGGGCACCTCGCAGGAGTCGGTGGAGACAGCGGACGGGACCGATCGTTGCGGACGCGGGACGGAAAGTTCCGGTGCGCTGCAGCCCCTTCCATCTCTTCCACTCCAGTCGCCTGCTGAATCCCACCAGACTGACCGCGCCTCAACACCCCAGTCCGCAGCACCCATTGACAGCGCTTTTCCCTGCCCTTAGGTTGCCGCAAGTTACGGATTAGAGCTCGAAAGTTTCGGTACCGCGTCCCATGCCACGGGAGGCCCGAGCAATGAGCACCTCCACCACGTCGGTTCCGCCGCACGGCACCCAGGAACCGCCGCCGGCCAAGGCCCCGCCCCGACGCCGGCGGCCGCCCGCGCGCACCGGCTGGCGGCGGGCGCTGCGCCGGGACTGGCAGCTGTACTCGCTGGCGGTGCTGCCGCTGCTGTTCTTCCTGGTGTTCCGCTATCTGCCGATGATCGGCAACGTGATCGCCTTCCGCCGCTTCGAGCCGGGCGGGTCGATCCTGGGCGAGCAGTGGGTGGGGCTGCGCTACGTGGAGATGTTCCTCACCGACCCCACCTTCTGGCAGGTGTTCCGCAACACCCTGTGGCTCGGCGGGCTGACGCTGGTGTTCTGCTTCCCGATCCCGATCGTGCTCGCGCTGCTGCTCAACGAGGTGCGCCGGCAGGCGCTGAAACGGTTCGTGCAGTCGGTGTCGTACCTGCCGCACTTCCTGTCGATCGTCATCGTCGCGGGCATCACCATGCAGATGCTCGCCACCGACGGCCCCGTCAACCATGTGCTCGGCTGGTTCGGGCACGAGCCCATCCGGTTCATCCAGGAACCCGAGTGGTTCCGCACCATCTACGTCGCCTCGGAGATCTGGCAGACCGCGGGCTGGGGAACGATCCTCTACCTCGCCGCGCTCACCACCATCGACGAGGACCTGTACGAGGCCGCCCGGATCGACGGCGCCAACCGCTGGCAGCAGATCTGGCACGTCACCCTGCCCGGCATCCGCCCCACCATGATCACCCTGCTGATCCTGAACATCGGCACCTTCATGGCGGTCGGCTTCGAGAAGGTCCTGCTGCTGTACAACCCGCTGACCTATCCGACGGCCGACGTGATCTCCACGTACCTCTACCGCACCGGCGTGGAGTCCAACAGCTTCAGCTACGCCGCCGCGATCGGCCTGTTCGAGGCGGTCATCGGCCTGGTCCTGATCACGTCCGCGAACCAGCTGTCGCGCCGCACGACGGGGACGAGCCTGTGGTGAGACCGAGCCGCTCCTACCGGGTCTTCCAGGGCGTCAACGGGGTGGTCCTCACCCTGGTCGTGCTCGTCACCCTCTACCCGTTCGTCAACATCGTCGCCCGCTCGTTCAGCGGGGAACGGCAGATCCGCGCCGGTGAGGTCACGCTGTGGCCCCGGGGCTTCAACCTCACCACGTACAAGATCGTCTTCCAGGACTCGATGTTCTGGCGGAACTACGGCAACACCGTGCTCTACACGGTCGTCGCCACCGCCGTCGCCATGGTGCTGACCACCTGCTACGCCTACGTCCTGTCGAAGAAACACCTCAAGGGCCGCGGCGTCCTGGTCGGCGTCGCCGTGTTCACCATGTTCTTCACCGGCGGTCTGATCCCCCACTACGTCCTGGTCACCAGCCTCGGCCTGAAGAACTCCGTGTGGGCCATCGCCCTGCCGAACGCCATCAGCGTGTTCAACCTGCTGGTGATGAAGGCGTTCTTCGAGAGCCTGCCGAGCGAACTGGAGGAGGCCGCGCAGATCGACGGCCTGAGCACGTACGGCATCCTGCTGCGGATCGTGCTGCCGCTGTCGAAGGCCGTGGTCGCCACGATGGTGCTGTTCTACTCGGTGTCCTTCTGGAACTCCTGGTTCAGCGCCTTCCTCTACATGGACCGGGCCGAGCTGATGCCGGTCACCGTCTACCTGCGCAACCTCATCTCGGGCGCCACCACCGGCGGCAACGCCGGCGCGGGCACCGACCAGCTCAGCCAGGCCGCGGCCAACATCCAGGCCGTCACGATCGTGCTGACCTCGCTGCCCATCCTGTGCGTGTACCCGTTCGTCCAGCGCTACTTCGTCTCGGGCGTGATGCTCGGCGCGGTCAAGGGCTGACCCTCCCTGACCCTCCTCAACCCGCTCACGGAACAAGGGAGTTCCCCGTGAACAACGCAGGACAGCTCTCACGGCGGCAGATCCTCGCCGCCGCCGGATGCGCCGGACTGGCCGCCCTCACCGGCTGCGGCGGCGGCGACGACGGCGGGGATGCCAAGGACCTGTCGAAGAAACGACACGGCGCGATGCAGGACTACCGCGCCGGCCAGCCGTTCAAGGCGTCCGAACCGCTGTCCTTCTCGGTCCTGCACAACATCAACCCGGTCTATCCGCTGAAGAACAACTGGCTGTTCTGGAAGGAACTCACCCGGCGCACCGGCGTCACCCTCAAGCCGGTCGGTGTCCCTCTGACCGACTACGAGAAGAAGCGCAGCGTCCTCATCGGCTCGGGCGACGCCCCGTTCCTGATCCCGAAGACGTACCACCCCTCCGAGGTCGCCTTCGTGTCCTCCGGCGCCATCCTCCCGGTCAGCGACTACCTCCACCTGATGCCCCACTTCCGGGACAAGGTGAAGCGGTGGAAGCTGGAGCCCGAGCTCGACTCCATCCGCCAGGCCGACGGCAGGTTCTACCTGCTGCCGGGTCTGCACGAGAAGGTCAGGTCCGGCTACTCCCTCGCGCTGCGCACGGACGTCCTCGACAAGCTGGGCCTGGACCTGCCCACCACCTGGGACGAGGTGTACCAGGTCTTCAAGGCGATCAAGCAGGAGTACCCGGACAAGTACCCCTTCTCCGACCGCTGGAGCCAGAACACGCCCTACCCGGCCGCCGCCCTGTTCAGCTACCTCGGCCAGGCCTACGGGGTCCGGGCCGGCTGGACGTACGACAACATCAGCTGGGACGAGACCGCGCAGAAGTTCGTCTTCACCGGCGCCACCGACGCCTTCCGGCAGATGATCACCTACGTGCGCAAGCTGGTCGCCGAGAAGCTGGTGGACCCGGAGAGCTTCACCCAGACCGACGACGACGCCGCGCAGAAGCTGCTCGGCGAGAAGTCCTTCGCGATCAGCGCCAACCCGCAGGTCCTGGTGCAGGAGTACCGGTACAACCTGAACAAGCAGGTCAAGGGCGCGAGGATCGAGATGATCCCGGTGCCGCTCGGGCCCGCCGGCCCCGTCGTGCTGGGCGGCGCCCGGCTGGAGAACGGCGTGATGATCTCCAGCAAGGCGCTCAAGAGCGACAGCTTCGTCGCGATGATGCAGTTCGTGGACTGGCTCTGGTACTCGGACGAGGGCCAGCGCTTCGCCCGCTGGGGCGTCGAGGGCGTCACCTACACCCGCAGCGGCGGCCGGTACCGGCCCAAGCCCGGCATCAGCCTGATGGGCTCCGACCCGGACGCCCCCAAGGACCTCCAGAAGGACTACGGCTTCTACAACGGCGTCTTCGCCTACGGCGGCAGCTGGGAGCTCGTCTCCTCGATGTTCGGCCCGGACGAGCAGAAGTTCCAGGCCGCCATGACCCGGCGCAGTCAGCTGCCCATCGCCCCGGCCCACCCCCTGCAGTCCGTCGAGCAGGAGCAGGCCTCCCTGTGGGAGACACCGCTCAGGGACACCGTCACCCAGAACACCCTCAAGTTCGTCCTCGGCAAACGCCCGCTGTCCGAGTGGGACGACTACCTCGCCGAGCTGAAGGCGAAGAACCTGCAGCAACTCGTCGACCTGCACAACAAGGCCCACGAGCGGTACAAGAAGGAGAACGGGTGATCATCCGCGTCCCCGCCGAGCCGATCGGCCGTCTCTCCGGCGCCTGGCGTGCCTGCGTCGGCACCGGCCGCATCGAACTCGCCCTGCGCCGCGACTACCAGGACTCCCTCGCCCTGATCCAGCGGGAGATCGGCTTCCGGTACATCCGGGGACACGGCCTGCTGAGCGACGGCATGGCCGTGTACCGGCCCTACGAGTGGCCCCGGGGCGTACGCCAGGTCCGCCACTGCTTCACCTACGTCGACCAGGTCGTCGACGCCTGCCTGGCACTCGGCATCCGGCCCTTCCTCGAACTCGGTTTCATGCCGGCGGAGCTGGCGTCCGGACAGCAGACCGTCTTCTGGTGGCGGGGCAACGTCACCCCGCCGCGCTCGCACCAGGAGTGGGCGGCGCTCGTCAAGGCGACGGTGTCCCACCTCGTCGACCGCTACGGCCTCGACGAGGTCCGCACCTGGCCCATCGAGGTGTGGAACGAACCCAACCTGTCCGACTTCTGGGAGAACGCCGACGAGGACGCGTACCACCGGCTGTACGCGGTGACCGCCGCGGCGGTCAAGGAGGTGGACGCCGACCTCCAGGTCGGCGGGCCCGCGATCTCGCCCGGCGCGGACGAGTGGCTCGACCGCTTCGCCGAGTTCGCCGCACGCACGGACACCCCCGTCGACTTCGTGTCCAAGCACGCCTACACCTCGGGCCCCGCCCAGCACGTGCCGTTCGGTTCGTACCAGACGCTGGCGCCCGCGCGGGACCTGCTGGACCAGTTCGCCACGCCCCGCGACCGCCTGAAGGGCACGCGGCTCGCCGGCCTCCCCGTCCACATCACCGAGTTCAACTCCTCGTACTGTCCCGACAACCCCCTCCACGACACCGCCTTCAACGCCGCCTACCTGGCCCCCGTCCTCGCGGGCGGCGGCGACCACGTCGACTCCTTCTCGTACTGGACGTTCAGCGACGTGTTCGAGGAGGCCGGGCCGCCCACCGCGCTCTTCCACGGCGGCTTCGGGCTGCTCACCCACCGGCAGGTGAAGAAGCCGACGTACCACCTGTACGCCTTCATGGCCCGGATGGGCCCGCAGCTGCTCGCCCGGGGCACCGACCACCTGGTCACCCGGCACCCCGACGGCCGGGTCACCGTACTGGCCTGGGCGCCCGTCGACCCGACGGGGGAGACGCCCGGACCGGACCGGCACGCCTTGCACCTCTCCCTCCCGGTGACCGGCACCGAGGTCTTCCTGCGCCGCTCCCGCGTGGACGAGGAGCACGGCAACGCCCACACCGCCTGGCGGCACATGGGCAGCCCCCGCTCACCGAAGCCCGCCCAGCTCGACGTCCTGCGCGAGGCCGCCGAGCCCGCCCGCAGCCACCGCAGGCTGACGGCCGAGCACGGCCGCGTCGAGGTGCCCCTGACCCTCGCCCGCCACGAGATCACCCTCGTCGAACTCACCCCGGTCCAGGACGAGACCCCGCCCTGGTGGGACGAGCGGCGGCTGCTCGGCCGGGAGGCGCCGTGAGCACCGTACGCACCACCGACTTCGGCACCGGCGTCCTCTCCCGGGCCGCCGCCCTCATCCACACCCTGCTCACCGTCGAGGCCCTGCTGCTGCTCACCACCGCGCCGGGCCTGGCCGGGCTGCTCCTGCTCCGCCCCGATCCGTCCAACCTGCCCCTCGCGGCGGTCTGCCTGCTGCCCCTCGGCCCGGCCCTGTCGGCCGCGCTGTACGCCCTGCACCACCGCGGCCGCGACCTCACCGCACTGCACCCGGCCCGCGCCTACCGGCGCGGCTGGCGGCTCAACGCGCTGCCCGCGCTGACACTGTGGGCGCCCCTGCTCGGCTGGCTCACCGTCATCGCGTTCACCCTCACCCACTTCTCCGCCACCGGCCTGCCCGGCTGGTGGGCGGCCCTGCTGGCGGTGATCGGCGCCGGCTCCCTGCTGTGGGGCGCGCACGCGCTGGTGCTGACCTCCCTGTTCGCCTTCCGCGCCCGCGACACCGCCCGCCTCGCCGCCTACTTCCTGCTCCGGCACGGCCGGGCCACCCTTGCCGCCGCCTCCCTGCTGGTCCTGGTCGCCGCGTCGGCCGCCTGGCTCACCGAGGCCCTGCCCGCCCTGCTCGCCGCCCCGCTGCTGCTGTCCTGGCTGCACAGCAGCCGCCCGGTGATCACCCAGACCCGGGAGGAGTTCACCGCGTGACCGCGGTCTTCAGTGGATGCGCCGCCCGTGCGCGTCCGGCACCCCCGAGTTGCGGAAGAAGTAGCTGTTGATCTGGTCGCGCCACTCCCGGGCGCCGCGCAGCTGCTCCTCGTACCGCTCGGCCACCCGTGTGTGCCGCGCCGGGTCGGCCAGATCGCCGAGCGAGGCCCACACCCGCCGGGCCGCCTCGACCTCCTCCACCCCCTCGAAGTGGGTGTCGTAGATGTGCTGGATGACGGTCTTCCCGCTGTGCAGCACATGCCCGTACGGCACGTGGTGGAAGAACAGCAGCAGCTCGTCCGGGCAGGTGCGGGGCGACTCGTACACCTGCGCCCAGGGCTCGGGGTACTGTGCCGCGAACCCGGTGCCGGTGGCGCGGGAGCGGTCGACGCCGATCCCGTCCCGGTCGGCGAAGTGGTAGGTGCCCCAGGGGCTGTACTCGTAGCCGTCCACGCTGGGCCCGTAGTGGTGCCCCGGCTGCACCATCCATCCGACGCCGAGCGGCGCGGTGTACTTCTCGTACGTCCGCCACGACCCGTCGAGCACCGCGTGCAGGCCGCTGACCAGCCGCCGCGGGGCGTCCGGGTGCGTCAGCCCGATCCACTCGTCGAGCGCGTCACCGGGATCCGCGTCCGGCGCCCAGGCCAGCCGCCCGAAGGTGTACAGGTTCGCCTGGGCGAGCGGATGCCCGGTCCAGAACGGGTCGTCGCCGGCGTTGGACACGGCCACCAGTCCGCCGCGCGCCAGCTCACCGACGGACGTGTCCCCGAGCCGGAACCGCAGCACCTCGCTCCACATCGGCCCGAGCCAGCACACGTGCCGCTGCTGCCCGGTGTACTCCTGGGTCGCCTGGAGCTCCACCGCCAGCCGGGTGTGCGGCATCGCCCCGATCAGCGGCGAGACGGGCTCGCGCACCTGGAAGTCCATCGGCCCGTGCTTGACCTGGAGCACCGCGTTCGGCGCGAACCGCCCGTCCAGCGGGGTGAAGTGGTCGTGGGCGGCCCGGGCCCGGTCCGTCGTACGGTCCCGCCAGTCCTGGCGGTGGTCGTAGACGAAGGCCCGCCAGTGCACGGTGCCGCCGTACGGGGCGAGCGCGGCGGCCAGCGTGTTCGCCCCCTCGGCGTGGCTGCGGCCGTAGGCGAACGGGCCCGGCTGGCCCTCCGAGTCGGCCTTCACGACGAACCCGCCGAAGTCCGGGATCACCTCGTACACCCGCGCGACGGCCCCGGCCCACCAGGCCCGCACCGCCGCGTCCAGCGGATCGGCCGTGGGCAGCCCGCCGAGCAGCACCGGAGCGGCGAAGGACACCGCCAGATGGGTGCGGATGCCGTAGGGCCGGAACGCCCCGGCGAGGTCCGCCACGTCCCCGAGCCGGTCGGTCAGCAGGTGCGCCTCGGTCTCGTGCACGTTGACGTTGTTCACACAGACCGCGTTGACGCCGCAGGCCGCGAGCAGCCTGCCGTACGCCCGCACCCGCTCCAGCTCACCGCGCGCCCGGCCGTCCGCCCAGAACAGCGAGCCGCCCGCGTAGCCGCGCTCCACCTGGCCCATCACCGGGTGCACGGCCACGTTGTCCCAGTGGTCCAGCATCCGCAGCGCGAGCGCCGGGCGGTGCACCTCGCGGGCCCGCTCGCCGGTGAAGGCCGCCTCCTGCAGCCGCACGACGTGGAACAGGCCGTACAGCAGTCCCCGCCCGGCGGAGGCGGTGACGGTCGTCGTGCCGCCCGCGCGTTCCTCGGCGAACCCCTCCGCGCCGAGCCCGCCGGCCTCGGCGTCGAGGACCAGGTCGTACGAGGCGTCCACCCGTCCGCCCCGCACGACCCGGCCCCCGAACCTCCGGCAGGCCTCGGCCACCTCCCCGTGCACCGTCTCCACCAGCGGGCCCGAGCCGCGGATCAGCGTCCGCCGGCCACCGACCGCCCGGAAGGCGGCGGGCGGCAGCCAGGCCGGGTCGACACCCTCGGGCAGGACGGGCACGGGCAGCGGCATGAGTACCCCCAACTAGCGTGCTCAGGCGAGCAGTTCGACCTCCGCCAGGGTCGCCTCGCCGTCGAGGACCAGGCGGTACCTGTCGTACGTACCCGGTGACCGCACCGTGAACGCGCGGGTCTGCCGGTCCCAGGTGAAGGACTCCCCGAAGCGCCGGTCCAGGGTCTGCCAGCTGGTCCCGTCCGAGGAGCCCTGAAGGGTCCAGCCGGCCGGTGCCTTCGTGCGGTCGGCGGAGGAGGTCAGCGTGTACTGGAGCGCCTTCGCCCGCCCGGCGACCGGCAGGTCCACGGCCGTGACCGCCGCGTCCGTCGCCGACGTGTCGTCGAACAGGGCTCCCTCACCCCCGCGCAGCAGGTCCGCCCGCGGGGCCGGCACCTGGTCGTCCCGCGTGAGCGACACCGGCGCCGCGTCCTCGCCCGTGCCCCACGACGACGGCCTCGGGCCCATGGCGAACTCCAGCACCCCGCCCTTGGCGACCAGCGCGTGGGGCAGCGACATCCGGTGCCAGGCGCGGCCGTTGACCCTCAGCCCCTGCACGTACACGTTCGTCGCGCTGTTGCGCGGCGCCTTCACCACCAGCGTGCGGCCGTTGTCCAGGTGCACGGTCGCCTTCGTGAACAGCGGGGAGCCGATGGCGTACTCGCCGCTGCCCATCACCAGCGGGTAGAAGCCGAGCGCGGAGAACAGGAACCAGGCCGACTGCTCGCCGTTGTCCTCGTCACCGTGGTAGCCCTGCCCGATCTCGCTGCCGGCGTACAGCCGGGACAGCACCTCACGCACCTTCTCCTGCGCCTTCCAGGGCTGCCCGGCCGCGTCGTACATGTAGATCGTGTGGTGGGCGACCTGGTTGGAGTGGCCGTACATGCCCATCCGCACGTCCCTGGCCTCGGTCATCTCGTGGATGACCCCGCCGTAGGAGCCGACGAACTCGGGGGAGGCCGTCTCGGGGGTGGAGAAGTACGCGTCGAGCTTGTCGGCGAGGGCCCTGCGGCCGCCGTACAGGTTGGCCAGTCCACGGCTGTCGTGCGGGGCGGTGAAGGCGTAGCCCCAGCCGTTGGTCTCGGTGTAGTCGTGGCCCCACACCCGCGGGTCGTACGCGGACGACTTCACCCGCCAGTGGCCCTTGGCGTCCCTGCCCTGGAAGAAACCGGCCTCGGCGTCGAAGAGGTTCACGTAGTCCAGGGCGCGGTCGAGGAAGTACTCGGACTCCTCCAGGTAGCGCCGCACGCCCGTCTCCTCGTACAGCTTCCGGCCCATGCGGGCGATGCCGTAGTCGTTGAGGCAGCCCTCCAGCGCCCAGGACAGGCCCTCGTGCGTCTCGGTGTTCGTGTAGCCGAGGAAGGGGGAGGTCGCCATGCCCTTGCGGCCCACGCCCGACGCCGGGGGGACGACCGTCGCGTTCTTCACGGCCGCGTCGTACGCCGCCTTCGCGTCGAAGTGGACGCCCTTGACGTACGCGTCCGCGAACGCCACGTCCGACGAGGTGCCGGTCATCAGGTCGGCGTACCCGGGGGAGGACCAGCGCGAGGTCCAGCCGCCGTCCTTGTACTGCTGCACGAACCCGTCGGCCAGCTCACCGGCCCGGTCCGGCGTCAGCAGGGCGTACGCGGGCCAGGTCGTGCGGTAGGTGTCCCAGAAGCCGTTGTTCACGTACACCGTGCCGTCCACGATCTTCGCGCCGGTGTGGGTCGGGGTGTCCGGGCCGGGCATGGGGGAGAAGGGCGAGGCGTACCGGTTCCTGCCGCCGGCCTTCTCGAAGCCGGAGTTCGGGTACAGGTACAGCCGGTACAGGCTGGAGTACAGCGTGGTCAGCTGGTCGGGCGTGGCGCCCTCCACCTCCACCCTGCCCAGCAGCCGGTCCCACTGCCGCTGGGCGGCGCGCCGGACCGCGTCGAAGGAGGTGCCGTCGGGGATCTCCTGGCGCAGGTTGTCCTTCGCCTGGTCGACGCTGATCAGGGAGGTGGCGAGGCGCAGGGTCACGGTCCGGTCGGGTGCGTCGAACCGCAGGTATCCCTTGGCCCCGCTGGACGCCCCGTCCGTCACGGGCTTGTCGAACACGCCGTACACGAACAGCCGGGTCGCCCCGGCCGACAGCCCGGACTTCACGTCCGAGTAGCCGGTGACCACGCCGTCGGCGGTGTCGAGCGTCAGCCCGGCCTGGTCGGTGACGTTGTCGAACAGCACGCTCGCGTCGTCGCCCGGGTAGGTGAAGCGCAGCACGGCCGCGTGGTCCGTGGGCGCCATCTCGGCCTTCAGCCCGTTCTCGAACCGGACGCCGTAGTAGTGGGGCCGCGCGGTCTCGTTCTCGTGCCGGAACGGCAGCGCGCGGGCCGTGCGGCCGGTGTCGGGGGTGCCGGGGACCGCCGACGGCATCACCTGGAAGGTCTGCCGGTCACCCATCCACGGGCTCGGCTCGTGACTGGCGCTGAACGCCTGGATCGTCGGCAGGTTGTCCGCGTTGTTCGCACGTGCGTAGTCGTACAGCCAGCTCAGCGAGCCCGCGTTGGTGACCGGCGTCCAGAAGTTGAAGCCGTGCGGGACGGCGGTCGCGGGGAAGGTGTTGCCGCGGGAGAAGCCACCGCTGGAGTGCGTGCCGCGCGTGGTGAGCGCGTAGTCGGACGGATGCGCCTTGGGCCTCTCGGGCGGGACGGCCTTCAGGGTGATGTCGTCCAGCCAGCCCCGGAACTTCGCCGGTCCCCTGGGGGAGTCGTAGGCGACGAGGATCCGGTCGACGGTCTTCCCGGCCGCGACCGACCCGATCCGTGAGGCCACGTGGTTCCACTGGTTGACGTAGAGCACCTTGGCGGCACCCTGCCCTCGCGGGGTCAGCGGGAAGCCGTGCTGGTCCGTGGCGTGGAGCTCGCTCAGATAGGTGCCGTCCGTGAAGGCCAGGTCCACCGCGACGTGCGTGGCGTCGTAGTCGCGGTCGCCGTCCGCCATCGACGGGAAGACCCGGTACGACAGCCGGGTGTTCCGGCCGACCGTCACGTTGACGTCGAAGACCTTGTTGGACGAGTACGCCCGGCCCTCGGCGGTGTGCCGCCCGGCGTACCGCAGGGCACGCTTCCCCGTGAACCCGGCGCCCGCCTTCGCGGTGGGCGAGCCGCTCGGGCCCCGGTCGACGAGGGAGAGCATGTCCTGCGGGACGGGCCCCTCGCCGCCACCCGTCGATAACTGGACATCGGCCAGCTGGAGGATGCCGCCGCCGTTGTTCGCGGTGACCTCCAGCCGGAAGTGCCGGAACGCCTGCGGCTCCGCGATGTCGTACGTCCGGGTCCGCAACCGTGCGTCGAAGGCCTCCCCCGAGCGGCTGTCGAGGGTCTTCCACTCCTTGCCGTCGGTGGAGCCCTTCAGGGTCCAGTCCTTCGGGTCGCGTTCGGCGTGGTCGTTGGCGGAGGTCAGCGCGTAGCGCGCCACCTGCACCGGTGTGTCCAGGTCGAACTCGGCCCACCCGGTGGGTTCGAACACCAGCCATTTGGTGGACGGTTCGCCATCGGCGAGGTTCTCCTTCACCTCGCCCGCCCCGCTGTTCTCGCCGCTGGCCCGTACGTCGGTGACGTGGTCCGTCACATTGCCCGGGATGCCGCTGCTGTAGCCGCCGTCGACCCCCGAGGCCCGCTTGCCGCCGTCCGGGCCGGTGTCGACGGTGTTCAGCCAGGTGGGAACCGGGTCGTCCACCTCGAAGGAGGAGGCGAACTCCCGGTCGGCGGCCGCGGGCGCATCCGGCAGGGCGACCGCCACGCCCGGCGAACCCACGGCCACAGCGAAGGCGGTCGCCGACACGACCGCCGAACCCCATCTGTGCCGAGCTTTGCGCTTCGTCACCAGGTACCCTCCCTGCACGCGGACAACGTTGTCAACTCAAGGTGCAAGGATCAGTAGTTGCCCAAGTGCTCAGGGATGTCAAGGGTCTTGGTGGTGGTATTCGAAGGCGGTGGCGGGGGTATTTCCTCTGCGGAACCCGAGGGCCGCTCCGCTTTCCGCGCGTTTCCCCGAGGTCTCAACTCGGACAAGACCAACAGCCAACCTTGTGCTCGATCTTGCCCCTCTGGCGGGAAGTGGACTATACCTGTCGGCACTTCACACGTTCGGCACTTCCTGTACGACCCAGCTTGATCCGATCGCGGTGCCGGGAAGGATCCGGTTCACCGCCTGAGTCCTGGAGAAGGCGAGGACTTGAGCATGGGATCCACGTCCGCCGAGAACAATGGCACCGGTAACAATGCCTCAGCGGCCGACCATGGCACCGGTAACACGGGGTCCTCGGGTGTCGGCCGCCGCGATCTGATCAAGCGGTCCGCCGCATTGGGCCTGGTTTCCGTACCGGCGATGAGTTTCCTGTCCGGGTGCGCCAGCGGCGGCGGGGGAGACGACGACGGCGACACCGAGGGCACGACCTCGAAGTCCAATCCCTTCGGCGTGAAGAAGGGCACCAAACTCGACGTCGTCATCTTCAAGGGCGGGTACGGCGACGCCTACGCCAGGGCCTGGGAGGCCGACTTCAGGAAGCGGTGGAACGTCACCTCGGTCCACACCGGAACCCAGGAGATCACCGGAAAACTCCAGCCCCGCTTCAACGCGGGCAACCCGCCCGACCTCGTGGACGACTCCGGCGCCCAGCAGATCCCGATCGACGTGCTGTACAAGAACGGCCAGCTCCTCGACCTCGCCGAGGTGCTGGACGCCCCGTCGGCCGACGACCCGGCCAGGAAGGTCCGCGACACCCTCATCCCCGGCACCCTGGACGCCGGCATGCAGGGCGGCAAGGTCGTCGCGCTCAACTACATCTACACGGTGTGGGGCCTGTGGTACTCCGGCAAGCTCTTCCGGGAGAAGGGCTGGAGCGAGCCGAAGACCTGGGACGAGTTCCTCGCCATCTGCAAGGACGCCAAGTCCCAGGGCATCGGCGGCCTCGCCCACCAGGGCAAGTACCCGTACTACATCAACGTCGCCATCATGGACCTGATCGCCAAGAAGGGCGGCCTGGACGCCATGAAGGCGATCGACAACCTCGACCCGAAGGCGTTCGTCGGCTCCGAGGCCGCCGAAGCCGCCGTCGAGGCCGTCTACGAGGTCGTCGAGAAGGGCTATCTGATGCCCGGTACGAACGGCCTGACCCACACCGAGTCCCAGACCCGCTGGAACCAGTACAAGGCGGTCTTCATCACCAGCGGCTCCTGGCTGGAGAACGAGCAGCTCAAGCAGACCCCGGCCGACTTCGACATGACGTTCCTGCCGATGCCGCTGCTGCCCGGCAGCAAGCTGCCCTTCGAGGCGATCCGGGCCGGTTCCGGCGAACCCTTCGTCATCCCGGCCAAGGCGAAGAACCTGCCGGCCGCCAAGGAGTTCATGCGGCTGATGCTCTCCAAGGACTGGTCGACGATCTTCGCGAAGGAGGCCAACTCGCTGACCATCGTCAAGGACGGTGTCGACCCGAACGTCAGGCTGCGCCCCGGCACCCAGTCCACCGTCGAGGCGTCCAAGGCTGCCGGAAACAACACCTTCCGTTACCTGTACACGGAGTGGTACAGCGAAATGGGCACCGCCATAGAGAACGCCTCCAACGAGCTGATGGCCCGGCGTATTCAGCCCAAGGAATGGCTGAAACGCGCCCAGGCGGCGGTCGACAAGCAGGCGAAGGATCCTCAGTCCAAGAAGAACCACCGCGACTGAGCCGTCGGGGCACGGACACCGACCCGGACACCAGGGGCAGGAACGCCATGCGCAAAGGGCAGTACCGGTTCGTCGCGGGATTTCTGGTCGTCCCCGTGGCGCTCTATCTGATCTTCGTCATCTGGCCCTACCTCCAGACGATCGGCTATTCGCTGACCGACTGGAAGGGCCAGTCGCAGACCTTCCGTTTCGTCGGACTGGACAACTACACGGCGCTGTTCCAGGACGACATCTTCACGGGTGCCATCTGGCACAACATCCTGTTCCTGATCTTCATCCCGGTGATCACCATTCTGCTCGCCCTGTTCTTCGCCTTCATGCTGAACGCGGGCGGGCGCGGCAGGGCCGGAGGCGTCACGGGCGTCGCCGGCTCGCGGTACTACAAAATCGTCTACTTCTTCCCGCAGGTGCTGTCGCTGGCGATCATGGCGGTGCTGTTCGGCGCCGTCTACCGCAGCGACAGCGGCGGCATGCTCAACGGCGTGCTGATGAAACTCGGCCTGGTGGACGAGAGCAACCCGGTCGAATGGCTCAATGAGCCGGACGTCGTGCTGTGGGCGCTCATCGCGGTGGTCGTCTGGCACGGGGTCGGCTTCTACCTCGTGCTGTTCTCCGCCGCCATGCAGTCGATCCCGAGGGACATCTACGAGGCCGCGCTCATCGACGGCGCCGGCCGCGCCCAGTCCTTCTTCCGCATCACGCTGCCGCTGCTGTGGGACTCCGTGCAGACCGCCTGGGTCTACCTCGGCATCGCCGCGATGGACATGTTCATCCTGGTCTCCACCATGACCTCCGGGGACTACGGCGGCGGCCCCGACCACCACAGCGAGGTCATGGCGACCGTGATGATGCGCAACTTCCTGCTGTACGGCAAGAGCGGCTACGCCTGCGCCATGGGCGTCGTCATGCTGCTGCTCACCCTGATCGTGTCCGTGGTCCTGCTGCGCGCCACCCGTCGCGAGCGCATCGAGTACTGAGCGGGAGAGACGACGATGAGCGCCCCCCTGAAGGAGACCGCCCCCGGCGGCGGTCCGGTCCCGGTGCCGCAGCCGGTCCGCACGACGCCCGTCCGGCCCGGCGCCCCACGCGGCGAGGGCGTCGTCCTGAACGTCTTCTCGCACGGCTTCCTCGCCCTGTGGGCGGTGCTGATCGTGCTGCCGCTGCTGTGGCTGGTGCTCAGCTCCTTCAAGACCGACGCGCAGATCGGCGGCTCGGCCTTCGGCTGGCCGCAGCACTGGTCCCTGGACGTCTTCGCCCGCGCCTGGGACAAGGGCATCGGCGACTACTTCCTCAACACCGTCATCGTGCTGGTGTTCTCCGTCCCGCTGACCATGCTGTTCGGCTCCATGGCGGCGTACGTGCTGGCCCGCTACCCGTTCCCGGGCAGCCGTTTCCTGTACTACTTCTTCGTCGCGGGCGCGATGTTCCCGGTGTTCCTGGCCCTGGTCCCGCTGTTCTTCATGGTGAAGCGGCTGGACATGCTGAACACCTACCAGGGGCTGATCCTGGTGTACGTCGCGTACTCGATGCCGTTCACGGTGTTCTTCATGCACGCCTTCTTCCGGACCCTGCCGACGGCGGTCTTCGAGGCGGCGATCCTGGACGGCGCCTCGCACACCCGGACCTTCTTCCAGGTGATGCTGCCGATGGCCAAGCCGGGCCTGCTCAGCGTCGGGATCTTCAACACGCTGGGGCAGTGGAACCAGTTCATCCTGCCGACCGTGCTGATGCAGCCGCAGAGCGGCGACGACCCCGAGCGCTACGTCCTCACCCAGGGGCTCATCCAGCTCCAGCAGCAGCAGGGGTACGCCTCCGACCTGCCCGTGCTGTTCGCGGGCGTGAGCATCGCCATGATCCCCATGCTGGTCGTGTACCTGTCCTTCCAGCGCCAGGTGCAGGCGGGGCTGACGTCGGCGACCCTGAAGTAACGCACCGGAACACCGCGCGCACCCACCGCTCCCGTTCCGGGGGCGGCGTACGCATGCCTGTACACGGACGCGGAAACAGTTCAACCTCTTGACGGGAGGCGCCCCATACGGCTCAGCTTAGAGTTCACTAGTTGGACAAATACGGGGCCTCATCGAGGCGGCCCCGTGCGCAGGAGGTCGTCGTGGAGACTCCGGGGTCGCAGTCGTCGCTGCACCGAGCCAACCTGGAGCGGGTCGTACGTGCCGTCCGCCTGGCGGGTTCCCTCACCCAGGCCGAGATCGCGAGGACGACCGGCCTGTCCGCGGCGACGGTCTCCAACATCGTCCGGGAGCTGAAGGAAGGCGGAACCGTCGAGGTCACGCCGACCTCGGCAGGGGGCCGCCGGGCCCGGGCCGTGTCACTGAGCGGGAACGCCGGCATCGTCATAGGGGTGGACTTCGGGCACACCCATTTGCGCGTCGCGATCGGGAATCTCGCCCACCAGGTGCTGGCCGAGGAGTCCGAGCCGCTCGACGTGGACGCCTCCTCCACGCAGGGCTTCGACCGGGCGGAACAGCTGGTCAACCGGCTGGTCGACGCGACCGGCGTGGACCGCTCCAAGATCGCCGGGGTGGGGCTCGGCGTGCCCGGCCCGATCGACGTGGAGTCCGGGACGCTGGGCTCGACGGCGATCCTGCCGGGCTGGACCGGCACCCGGCCCGCCGAGGAGCTGCGGGGGCGGCTCGGCGTGCCGGTGCACGTGGACAACGACGCCAACCTCGGCGCCCTCGGGGAGCTGGTCTGGGGCAGTGGCCGGGGCGTGCGGGACCTGGCGTACATCAAGGTCGCCAGCGGTGTCGGCGCCGGTCTGGTCATCGACGGCAAGATCTATCGCGGCCCGGGTGGCACAGCGGGAGAAATCGGGCATATTACACTTGACGAATCCGGCCCCGTCTGCCGTTGCGGCAACCGCGGCTGTCTGGAGACCTTCGCGGCCGCACGCTATGTGCTCCCGCTCCTCCAGTCCAGTCACGGTACCGACCTGACCATGGAAGGCGTCGTACGGCTGGCGCGGGACGGCGATCCGGGCTGCCGTCGGGTGATCGCCGACGTCGGCCGCCACATCGGCAGTGGAGTGGCCAATCTCTGCAATCTGCTGAACCCGAGCCGGGTGGTGCTCGGCGGTGATCTCGCCGAGGCCGGTGAACTGGTGCTCGGGCCGATCCGGGAGTCTGTCGGCCGCTACGCCATCCCCAGCGCGGCACGTCAACTGTCCGTTCTCCCCGGGGCACTCGGGGGTCGTGCGGAGGTGCTCGGAGCGCTCGCCCTCGCGCTCAGCGAGATGGGTGATTCGACACTTTTGGATGGAAGCGCCGCCGGTGCGCTCCATGCCGCGGCCCCTGCCTTCACTTAGAGAACGGATGGCACCGTTGCCAACCCGTTAAGGATTTACTTCTTGACGTCGCACGTGTGGCCGAGTTGACTTCCAGCCACCTCGGCCGCAACGACGCGGCCTCGTCAGGGAGGTTTCTGAAGTGAACACGCGTATGCGTCGTGCCGCCGTTGCCGTCGCCTCCGGTGCGCTGGCCGTCTCGCTGGCCGCCTGTGGCAGCGCGAAGGAGTCGGGCGACAAGACCGAAGGCACCGGCACCGCCGCCAAGGGCGACAGCATCAAGGTCGGTCTGCTCCTGCCGGAGAACCAGACCGCGCGCTACGAGAAGTTCGACAAGCCCTTGATCGAGAAGAAGGTCAAGGAGCTCACGGACAACAAGGGCGAGGTCGTCTACGCCAACGCCAAGCAGGACGCCAGCCTGCAGAACCAGCAGGTCGACACGATGGTGACCAACAAGGTCGACGTGCTGATCGTGGACGCGGTGGACTCCAAGGCCATCGCCGGCTCGGTGAAGAAGGCCAAGGACGCCGGCATCCCGGTCGTGGCCTACGACCGTCTGGCCGAGGGCCCGATCGACGCCTACACCTCGTTCGACAACGAGACGGTCGGCAAGACCCAGGGCGAGGCCCTGCTGAAGGCGCTGGGCAGCAAGGCCAAGTCCGGCCAGATCGTCATGATGAACGGGTCCTCCACCGACCCGAACGCCGCCCAGTTCAAGAAGGGCGCGCACTCGGTCCTCGACGGCAAGGTGAAGATCGGCCGCGAGTACGACACCAAGGAGTGGAAGCCGGAGAACGCCAACGCCAACATGGAGGGCGCCATCTCCGCCCTCGGCAAGAACAAGATCATCGGTGTCTACTCGGCCAACGACGGCATGGCGGGCGGCATCATCACCGCCCTGAAGGCGGCCGGCATCGACAACATCCCGGTCACCGGCCAGGACGCCGAGCTCGCGGGTGTGCAGCGCATCGTCACCGGTGAGCAGTACATGAGCGTCTACAAGCCGTACCCGAAGGAGGCCGACGTCGCCGCCGAGATGGCGGTCGCGCTCGCCCAGGGCAAGTCGCTCGACTCCATCGCCAAGGACAAGGTCGACAGCCCCACCAACAAGGGCATCCCCGCCGTCCTCGTCCCGGTCGTGTCGCTGACCAAGGACAACATCAAGGACACCGTCGTCAAGGACGGCATCTACACGGTGAACGAGATCTGCACCGGCAAGTACAAGGCGGCCTGCGACAAGATCGGCCTCAAGTAACCCGGCCGTCGACCGGCCCGTCAGTAAGCAGTCGTCTCATCCCTTGAGTGGTACGGGGGTCCGCGCGCGGACTCCCGTACGGGACTGACTGCCCCGAACTCCTCCGGCGCCCCGCACACACCAGCCCCGCAAGCTCCGCGGGGCGCCGGAAGGAACGTTCCCCCCAACTTTCTGCACTACCTTCCGCCGGGTCAGGCGGCGAAGGAGATGGTTCACGTGTCCGCTACGCCCGTGCTGGCGTTGCGCGGGGTCTCCAAGCGGTTCGGTGCCGTTCAGGCGCTCACCGACGTAGAGCTTGAGGTCCACGCCGGTGAGGTGGTCGCCCTGGTGGGCGACAACGGCGCCGGAAAGTCCACGCTGGTCAAGACGATCGCCGGCGTGCATCCCATCGATGAGGGCGTCATCGAGTGGGAGGGAAGGTCCGTCCAGATCAGCAAGCCGCACGACGCCCAGAACCTGGGCATCGCGACGGTGTACCAGGACCTCGCGCTGTGCGACAACATCGATGTCGTCGGCAACCTCTACCTGGGCCGGGAGATCCGCAAGCGCGGTGTCCTGGACGAGGTGGAGATGGAGCGCCGCTCCCGCGAGCTGCTGGAGACGCTCTCCATCCGCATCCCCAGTGTCCGCATCCCGATCGCCTCGCTCTCCGGCGGCCAGCGGCAGACCGTGGCCATCGCCCGGTCCATGCTCGGCGAGCCCAAGCTGGTGATCCTCGACGAGCCCACCGCCGCCCTCGGTGTGGAGCAGACCGCGCAGGTCCTCGACCTGGTCGAGCGGCTGCGCGAACGGGGTCACGCCGTCATCCTCATCAGCCACAACATGGCCGACGTCAAGGCCGTGGCGGACAAGGTCGCCGTGCTGCGCCTCGGGCGCAACAACGGCGTCTTCGAGGTCAAGTCGACCTCGCAGGAAGAGATCATCTCCGCCATCACGGGCGCCACGGACAACGCCGTGACCCGTCGTGCGGCGCGCACCAATGGGGAGATCAAGAAGTGAGCACCGACAAGACCTCAGCGACGACGGCGACGGCCGAGGACCACGTCGTCGAGAACCCCGAGGCGCCCGCCGGCGCCGTCACGGTCGTCGACCCCCGCCTGCTGGTTCGCGAACAGGGCCTCACCGGCTACGTCACCGAGTTCAAGCGCAAGATGAAGTCCGGCGACCTCGGGTCCATCCCGGTCGTCATCGGCCTCGCGGTCATCTGGGCCATCTTCACCAGCCTGAACTCCAACTTCCTCACCGCCGGCAACCTCTCCGACATGTCCGTCGCCATGGTCGGCACGGGCATGATCGCCGTCGGTATCGTCTTCGTCCTGCTGCTCGGCGAGATCGACCTGTCGGTCGGCTCGGTCAGCGGTGTCGCCGGCGCCACGTTCGCGGTGCTGAACGTCACCAACGGCATGAACGAGTGGCTCGCCTTCGTGCTGGCCATCGTCACCGGCACGGCCGCCGGCGCGCTGCACGGCTTCTTCTTCGCGAAGATCGGCGTGCCCGCGTTCGCCGTCACCCTGGCCGGCCTGCTGTTCTGGAACGGCTTCATGCTCCAGATCCTGGGCGACAACGGCACGATCAACCTCGACGCCGACGGCGTCGTGGCCAAGCTGACCAGCTACTACTTCAGCGACGTGGCCGCTGCCTACGGGCTGGCCGCCGCGGTCACGGTGATCTACTTCGTCAGCGCCTTCTTCGGCAACCGCCGCCGCGAGGCCGCGGGGGTGCCGTCGCAGCCGCTGAGCGACACCATCCTGCGCACCGCGCTGCTGGCCGTCGTGGCGTTCGCCGTCGCGATCGTCTTCAACCAGTACAAGGGCCTGCCGCTCGCCGTGGTGATCTTCATCGGCGTGCTGCTGGTCACGGACTTCGTGCTGCGCCGTACCGCGTACGGCCGCAAGGTGTTCGCACTCGGCGGCAGCGTCGAGGCGTCGCGCCGTGCCGGCATCAACGTGGCGATGGTGCGGATCTCCGTCTTCGCGATCTCCGGCACCTTCGCCGCGGTCGGCGGTCTGTTCATCGCGTCGAAGATCGCCTCCGCCAACCAGGGCGCCGGCGGTGGTGACCTGCTGATGAACGCGATCGCCGCGGCCGTCATCGGCGGTACGTCGCTGTTCGGCGGGCGTGGCCGGACCTGGAACGCGCTGCTCGGTGTGCTGGTGATCGTCTCCATCCAGTACGGCCTGGCGCTGGAGGGCATCGCCTCGCCGGTGCAGTACATGATCACCGGTGGTGTGCTGCTGGCGACGGTGGTCATCGACGCCGTCACCCGCAAGACGCAGAAGACGGCGGGGCGCGCGTAGGGTACGCGTCCCCCGGCGAAGCCGCCTCAGTGCCCGGCACCCACCAGGTGCCGGGCACAGTCGTGTCATAGGTGGGACCGTTGTTGGGTACGGCCGAACCCGTGACGTACGACGCACCGCCCCGGCACGTGCATACCGGGCGGAACATTAGACTCGACTGGCCCGGCAACAGCTCGAACAGCTCTACTGCAAGGAGGCACGGGTGCCGCTGCTGACCCGCATCAGGGGACCGCGCGATCTGGACCGGCTCAGCCTGGAGGAGCTGGACCAGCTGGCAGAGGAGATCCGGACCTTCCTTGTCGACGCGGTCTCCAAGACCGGCGGCCACCTCGGCCCCAACCTCGGTGTGGTCGAGCTGACCATCGCCCTGCACCGGGTCTTCGACTCGCCGAGGGACAAGGTGCTGTGGGACACCGGTCACCAGTCCTACGTCCACAAGCTGCTCACCGGCCGTCAGGACTTCTCCCGGCTGAAGATGAAGGGCGGGCTGTCCGGCTACCCCTCGCAGGCCGAGTCCGAGCACGACGTCATCGAGAACTCGCACGCCTCGACCGTCCTCGGCTGGGCCGACGGCCTCGCCAAGGCCAACCAGCTGCTCAAACGCGACTCGCACGTCGTCGCCGTCATCGGTGACGGCGCGCTGACCGGCGGCATGGCCTGGGAGGCGCTGAACAACATCGCCGACGCCAAGGACCGCCCGCTGGTCATCGTCGTCAACGACAACGAGCGGTCCTACGCGCCGACCATCGGCGGCCTCGCCAACCACCTCGCGACGCTGCGCACCACCGACGGCTACGAGCGTTTCCTGGCCCGCACCAAGGAGGTCCTGGAGCGCACGCCCGTCGTCGGCAAGCCGCTGTACGACACCCTGCACGGCGCCAAGAAGGGCCTGAAGGACTTCATCGCCCCGCAGGGCCTCTTCGAGGACCTCGGCCTGAAGTACGTCGGCCCGATCGACGGGCACGACATCGAGGCCCTGGAGTCGGCGCTGGCGCGGGCCAAGCGGTTCAACGGGCCCGTCATCGTGCACTGCCTCACCGAGAAGGGCCGCGGCTACCAGCCCGCGCTGCAGGACGAGGCCGACCGCTTCCACGCCGTGGGCAAGATCCACCCCGACACCGGTCTGCCGATCGCCACCAGCGGGGCCGACTGGACCTCCGTCTTCGGCGACGAGATGGTCAAGCTCGGCGAGGAGCGCGAGGACATCGTCGCCATCACCGCCGCGATGCTCCAGCCGGTCGGCCTCGACAAGTTCGCCAAGCGCTTCCCGGAGCGGGTCTACGACGTCGGCATCGCCGAGCAGCACGGCGCCGTCTCCGCGGCGGGGCTGGCCACCGGTGGCCTGCACCCGGTGTTCGCCGTGTACGCCACCTTCCTCAACCGCGCCTTCGACCAGGTGCTGATGGACGTGGCCCTGCACAAGTGCGGGGTGACGTTCGTGCTGGACCGGGCCGGCATCACCGGCACCGACGGGGCCTCCCACAACGGCATGTGGGACATGTCCATCCTCCAGGTCGTGCCGGGGCTGCGGCTGGCCGCGCCGCGCGACGCCGACCAGGTGCGCGCGCAGCTGCGCGAGGCCGTGGCGGTGACGGACGCGCCGACCGTGGTGCGCTTCTCCAAGGGCGCCGTCGGCCCCGCCGTACCGGCCGTGGGCAAGGCCGGCGGCATGGACGTGCTGCGCGAGCCCGGCACCGACGGCCGCCCCGACGTGCTGCTGGTCTCCGTCGGTGCCCTGGCGCCGATGTGCCTGGAGGTCGCCGACCTCCTCGACAAGCAGGGCATCTCCACCACCGTCGTCGACCCGCGCTGGGTCAAGCCCGTCGACGACGCCCTGGCCCCGCTCGCCGAGCGGCACCGGGTGGTCGTCACCGTCGAGGACAACTCCCGGGTCGGCGGCGTCGGCTCCGCCATCGCCCAGGCCCTGCGGGACGCCGGCGTCGACGTCCCGCTGCGCGACTTCGGCATCCCGCCGCGCTTCCTCGACCACGCCTCCCGCGCCGAGGTCCTCGCCGAGATCGGGCTGACCGCCCCCGACATCGCCCGCCAGGTCACCGGGCTGGTCGCCAAGCTGGACGGCCGGTACGAAGGTGCCACGGCCGGCTCCGTGGAGCCGGCCCGCGACTGACGCGCCCACCGCGCCCATATGGGCCGCTCGCACTACCGTGAAGAGTGGTGCGAGCGGCCCGTTTGCGTGCATGCGCCCGTGTCGGGGCATACGACCTACGCCCCCTCTCGAGATGTCGGGGACGACAAGCGTGGGAGGTACGCCGTGAGAAGCACCCTCTTCCGGACGAAGAACGTCGAACAGTCGATCCGCGACACCGAGGAACCGGAGCACGCGCTCAGGAAATCCCTGTCCGCACTGGATCTGACCGTCTTCGGCGTCGGCGTCATCATCGGCACCGGCATCTTCGTCCTCACCGGTACGGTCGCCAGGAACAACGCCGGCCCGGCGGTGGCCCTGGCGTTCGTCGCGGCCGGTGTCGTCTGCGCGCTCGCCGCGCTGTGCTACGCGGAGTTCGCCTCCACCGTCCCGGTGGCCGGTTCCGCGTACACCTTCTCGTACGCCTCCCTCGGCGAGTTCCCCGCCTGGATCATCGGCTGGGACCTGGTGCTGGAGTTCGCCCTCGGGACGGCGGTGGTGGCCGTCGGCTGGTCCGGATACATCCGCTCGCTGATGAGCAACGCGGGCTGGGAGATGCCCGAGGTGCTCTCCGGGCCCACCTCGGCCGACGGGTTCAGCTTCGACATCCTCGCCGCCGCCCTCGTGCTGGTCCTCACCGGCATCCTCGTCCTCGGCATGAAGCTGTCCGCGCGGATCACCTCGCTGGTCGTCGCCATCAAGGTCACCGTCGTGCTCGTGGTCATCATCGCGGGCGCGTTCTTCATCAAGGGCAGCAACTACGACCCCTTCATCCCGAAGGCCAAGCCCGTGGAGGCGGGCAGCAGCCTCGACTCCCCGCTCATCCAGGTCATCTTCGGATGGGCGCCCTCCAACTTCGGCGTGATGGGCATCTTCACCGCCGCCTCCGTCGTCTTCTTCGCGTTCATCGGCTTCGACATCGTCGCCACGGCCGCGGAGGAGACCAGGAACCCGCAGCGGGACATGCCCCGCGGCATCCTCGGCTCGCTGTTCATCTGCACCGCCCTGTACGTCGCCGTCTCGATCGTCGTCACCGGCATGCAGCACTACAGCCGGCTGTCGGAGGAGGCCCCGCTCGCCGACGCCTTCAAGGCCACCGGCCACCCCTGGTACGCGGGCTTCATCAGCTTCGGCGCCGCGGTCGGTCTGACCACCGTCTGCATGATCCTGCTGCTGGGCCAGACCCGGGTGTTCTTCGCGATGAGCCGCGACGGGCTGCTGCCGCGCTTCTTCTCCCGCACGCACCCCCGGTTCCGCACCCCGCACCGGCCGACCATCCTGCTCGGTGTGATCATCGCGATCGTGGCGGGCTTCACCAGCCTGAGCGAACTCGCCGAGCTGGTGAACATCGGCACGCTGTTCGCCTTCGTGGTGGTCGCGATCAGCGTGATCATCCTCCGCAGGACCCGCCCCGACCTGCCCCGCGCCTTCCGCACGCCGTGGGTCCCGGTCATCCCCGTCCTGTCGGTGGCCGCCTCCCTGTGGCTGATGCTGAACCTGCCCGCCGAGACCTGGGTCCGGTTCGCGATCTGGATGGCGATCGGTTTCTTCGTGTACTTCCTGTACGGCCGCACCCACAGCCGCCTGGCCCAGGGCGAGACCACGCCCGGCGAGGCACTCAAGCCGGGCGGCGGCGGCCCGGCCGGCCGGGCGTAGCACCCGACCAGGCAGGGGTGCCAGGTGGCTCGCGCATGGGTGGCGGGGACGAGGGCGGCTGTGCCGCGCCGGCGGGGGCAACGCCGCAGCCCCTACGGACGTACAGCCCGTGGGCCCGTCACCTCCGCGCCCAGCTCCCGTACCCGCCTTCGCAGCTCGCGGTCCGCCGTCACCACCAGGACGGGCCGTCGCGCACCCGCCTCCGCGACCAGCTGCACCATGTGGTCGTCCCCGCTGCCCGGCGCCGACTCCACCCGGACGCCCGGGACGGACTCCACGCCCCGGGCCGCTCCCTCGACCACCAGTACGAGCTCCACCGGGCCGGAATGCCCGGGCACCCCGTCCCGCGCGAGCCGGTCCCGCAGCCGTTCCGCCGCCGCTCTGCGGTCCCGCCACCATCCGTCGGGCACCGACCCGACGACGTTCGCGGCGTCGACGATCACCAGCAAGGGCACCATGCTGTCCGGGGCACTGCGATCCATACAGCAAGACTCGCACGCCCGCGGTCCCCGGCCCCGGCCCGGCCCCGCCCCGCCCTCACCACCACCGTCCGCCTCGGCATAAAGTGTTGCGGTGAACGGCGACTGGCTCATCCGCGGCCGCGACGGCCGTCTCAGTGTCTATCTGCGCTCCGGTGACGCCGTCCTGTGCCGGGCCGAGCGGGTGCCGGGCGGGGCCTGGAGCGCCCCGCGCAGGGTGGGCGGCGACCAGAGGCTGCACCCCGTACTCGCCGTCGGCCAGGGCCACGACGCCTACGCCCACCTGGTGTCCTGGCGGCCCACCGTGTCAGGGGAGTCGGGCCTGGTGCACTCCACCCACTTCCGGCCCCTGCTCGCCGCCCTGGACTGGCTGCCCATCGGCCATCCGAACGGCAAGGGCGAGCGCACCGACACCCCGGCCGTCGCCGTGGACGCTCAGGGCCGGGCGCACGTCTTCGTGCGGAACCTCGGCACCGGCGTGAGCATGCGGGCCCAGAAGGAGAAGGGCGGCTGGGGTCCCTGGCAGGACCTGGAGGGCTACGCCGTACAAGGGGACCTGGCCGCGGTGACCGGTGAGTCCGGCCGCGTCGAGGTGTACGCGGCCACACCGGACGGCGTCCTGCACTGGGGCCAGGAGAAGCCCGGCGCCCAGCCGGTGATGCTGGAGCCGCTGGAGGCGTCCGTACGCCCGGGCACGCTGCGCGCCCTGGCCACGTCGGCCGAGCACACGACGCTGTTCTTCACCGACGGCTCCGGCGACCTGTGCGCCTGGCGCCCGGGCGGCAAGCCCGTCGCCCTGCTGCCCGCCGCCGGCCCCGGGCCGGTCTCGGCGGTCCGCTGCGCTCTCGACGGCCACGACTGCACCTTGCTGGCGCAACGTTCCGCCTCCGGCCGGGTGGCCTTCGCCGCCTACCCGACGGAGCAGGAGTCGGCCGGAGCCTGGTGGACGGAGTCGGGCCCCGTCCTGCCCGCGGACGCGGTGGTGTCCCTGGCGGTGGACGCGCAGGAGCGGGTCGTCGCGGCCTCCCTGTCCCCGTCCGCCGGCCAACTCCTGCTGACCCGCCGCAAGGACGAGCCGGGGCTGGCGCTGGAAGCCTGGCGGCCTGTGTGACGGAGTGTCACGCCGGCCTGTTCGGAGGAATGCCAGAGACGGCTGTCCTGATCCCGCGTCAGGACTTCTTCCCGCCCCCCGCCGGGGACTTCTTCGCGGACTGCGGGATCTCCTCGTCGGAGCGCAGCGCCTTCCACAGCGTGGACGCCTGCGGTTCGGCGGCCACGACCCGGTTGGGGTCGGCCTTGTCGTACGCCACCGGCAACATGATCGTGTCCATGGAGGACGGGTCCACGCCGTTCAGACTGCGGCCGAACTCCGCGAGCTTCGTCAGCGAGGCGAGCTCGGAGTCGGTGGTGAGCGCGGCGGTGAGCTTGTCGGCGATCCGGTAGGCCTTGGTGGGGCTGCCGAGCAGGTCCTGCTTCTTGATCTCGGACAGCAGGGCGATCATGAACTGCTGCTGCAGGCCGATGCGCCCCAGGTCGCTGCCGTCGCCGACGCCGTGCCGGGTGCGCACGAACGCCAGCGACTGGGTGCCGTCCAGTTGGTGCGTACCGGCGGTCAGGTCGAGCCCGCTGGAGGGATCGTGGATGTCCTGGTCGACGGTGACCGTGACGCCGCCGATGGCGTCGACCAGGCCCTTGAAGCCGGCGAAGTCGATCTCCATGTAGTGGTCCATGCGGATCCCGGACATCTTCTCCACGGTCTTGACCACGCAGGCCGGACCGACCTGGGAGTAGATGGAGTTGAACATCACGCGCCGCGCCGAGGCCACCTCGGTGCCGTCGGCCTTGGCGCAGTCGGGCCGGGTGACCAGGGTGTCGCGCGGGATGCTGACGGCGACGGCGCGGGTGCGGCCCTCGGGTATGTGCATCACCAGCGCGGTGTCCGAACGTGCCCCGGCCACCTTGCCGGTGTGCAGGGCGGCGTTGGCGCCCGCCCGCGAGTCGGAGCCCAGGACCAGGATGTTCTGCCCGGAGGTGGGCAGTTTCCGGGGCCGGTCGTCACCGATCGCCTCATCGAGGTCGACGCCCTTGATGTTGCTGTCCAGGCCCCGGTAGAGCCAGTAGCCGGTGCCCGCGCCGGCCGCGAGGAGGACCACCAGGGACAGCAGGATCCAGCGTCCGGTGCGCCGTCGGCGGCGGGGCGCGTCGCGCCGCGGAGAGCGATGCGATCGGCGGGGGCTGTCCACGGCTGGGGTCGTCATCGGCTCGCTGTCCTCGTCTTCTCATGCCGGGCCGGGAGTGCTCGGGCGATCGGACAGACCGGTGATACGCGCCATGCGTTGTACGGCCGTGGCGCAGATCACATGGGCGAGAAGTCCGTGGACGGCGGTGCTCCGCGCCCGGTCCGGGGCGGCCGTGCCCCGGCTCGGCTGCGGGCCGAGGTGTGGGAACACCGTGCATATGATGTGAGAATTCCAGGTCCCGCGTCGAGGACGGGCGAGTAGTCAGGGAGTCCGTCATGGTGATACGGGACCGTTCCGCGCGCGGCGTGCGGCGGCGTCGTGCCCCTCAGGCTCAGGCCGCCGCGCCGGCACCCGCCGTGACCGGTACCGCCGCCGGCTCCTGGCTGGTGCGCGGCAAGGACGGCCGGCTCACCGCGTACGCCCCCTGCCACGGAGGGCTGTTGCGCTGGACGGAGGCCCGGCCGGGCGGCCCCGGCTGGTCGGGGCCGGACTTCTTCCCGGTCGCCGGCCTCACCCATCTCACCGTCGTGCAGGGCGCCGACACCTACGTCCACTTCCTGGGCCGCCGGCAGCGGCGGCGCGAGGACGGACCGGCCGCGGTGGACGTGGTGCACGCCATCCAGTACCAGAGCGCGCGTCCGGTCACCGAGTGGCGCTCCCTCGGCAATCCGCACCCCGAGCCGGACAAGGCGCTGCGCTGCGGCGCGCCCGCGGGCGCCGTGGACACCGCCGGAACCGTGCACGTCTTCGTGCCCAACGCGGGCGGCGGGCTGATGATGCGCCGGGAGGGGCGGGGCGGCAGGTGGGAAGCCTGGGCCGACCTGCGCGGCACCGACGTGCGGGACGGACTGGTCGCGGCTGTCACCTCCACCGGCGCGGTAGAGGTGTTCGCCCCGGCCGGCGGGGCGGCCCTGCACTGGGCGCAGCCGGAACCCGGCGCCGTGCCGCAGCGCCTGGCCGACATCCGGCCGGGGCCGCTGCCCGGGACCGTGGCGGCGATGGAGACCGCTCCCGGGCGGCTCACCTGCTACTGGACCGATCCCGGCGGCTCCGGGCTGGTCTGTCACCGGCGCGGCGGCCGGCCGGTGCTGCTGGGCGGCGGCCCCGCCGACGGCGCCCACGCGGTGCTGCGGACCGCGCTCGACGGCTACGACTGCACGGTGCTCGCCCACCGCGGCGCGGCCGGTGCCGTCCTGGTCGGGCTCTGCGGCACGGAGGCCGAGCAGTCGGGGATGTGGTGGACCGACACCGGCCGGGACTGCCTGGGCGATCCGGCCCTGGCCCAGGACGCGTACGGCCGGGTCGTGGTCGCCGCCTTGGACGCGCACGGCGCGCTGTGGACGGTGCGTCAGGCCCCCGGACCGGGGCTGCTCTTGGGCGAGTGGGCCCGCGCCTGAGGCGCACGGCCGCCCGGACGGCGGCGCCCGTCGCTGGAAGGTTGTACGGATGTTTACGGATGTGGGATAGATGACAGGGTGTCTGCAGAAAGCGATTGTCTGTGGACAGTCCGAGATGCAGATGTAAACATTCTGATCGATCGGTAAGGCTCAGGTAAGCGCCAGGTGTGCCCCGGGTGAAGGGGAGAGTGAGCCGGCCGGTACCGGTGGACGCCGCGCAGGGGAGGCGCGGCCCGCCGGTCAGGGGTGGGACAACGGCCTGGAGCGCTGCGCTCCGGCCTCGAACTGGATGGTGCCGTAGTCAGGTGAGCCCGAACAATCCCGAAGCGAGCGCGCTCGTGTCGACATATCGATCCTTGGTGCCGGTGGGGGCCCGGCGCCGGATCGTGCGAGGGGTCCCCGGCCCGCTGCGCACCTCGGTGAAGCGCTCCCTGGCCTCCGCCGACGCCGTCCGGTCCGCCGTCGCCGTCCGGGCCCTCGGCGGACACCGCAAGGGCGGCACGCACACGCCCGACGGCCGGCTGCGCGTGGTCCGCGTGGCCGGGAAGCACGTGCGGGCCCTGGAGGTGCCCGGTGCCACCGCCTGGGCCGCCCGGGCCCGCAACCTGCACATCCTCCTCGCCCTCCTGGAAGAGGCCGGGATCGACCACTTCTGCGTCCGCGGCACCGGATCGCTCGTGCCCTGCGTGGCCGTGCCGGCCCGGCTGCGCGCCGAGGTGGAGGACGTGCTCCGGCTCGCCTGCGCCCATCGCCCGGGATACGTCGCCGCCCCCGCCCGGGGCCCGCTGCGCCCCGGCGCCGCCCCGGCCAGCTGGCGGTCCCTGCGGTCCCAGCGCGTGCTGCGGCTGGCCTGGGTGGTCTGTGACCCCAGCGGCCGGCTGGTGTTCGCCGGGGAGTCCGGCTGCGACATCGAGTTCTGGGCCGAACAGGACGGCCGGCTCCTCGCGCCCCGCCCCAACAAGGTGGTGACCGAGGTCGCGGTGGACGCGGGCCGCTGCTACGCCGAGCAGAAGCGTTTCAGCGCGGTGCCGTCCGTCTACACCACCGGACACGCGCGCACCCTGCCCGAGTTCGTCGCCGCCCTGCCGGACGACCACCTCTTCCCCATCGACGTGGTCTACACCTGGGTGGACGACTCCGATCCGCACTGGCGGGCCTCCCGCGACGCCGCCCGGCGGCAGCTCACCCTCGCCCCGGACACCGGACTGCACGAGCAGGCCGCCAACGACTCCCGCTACACCAGCCGGGACGAGCTGCGCTACTCGCTGCGCTCGATCCACCAGTACGCCCCGTGGGTGCGCACCATCTTCCTGGTCACCGCCGGCCAGGTGCCGTCCTGGCTGAACACCGACTTCCCCGGGATCCGGGTGGTGGACCACCGGGAGATCTTCTCCGACCCCGGGGCCCTTCCCACGTTCAACTCCCACGCGATCGAGAGCCAGCTGCACCACATCCCCGAACTCTCGGAGCACTTCCTCTACCTCAACGACGACGTCTTCTTCGGCCGGCCCGTCCAGCCCGGGCAGTTCTTCCACGCCAACGGCCTGACCAAGTTCTTCCAGTCCAAGGCGCTCATCCCGTCCGGCCGGGCCAGCACCGAGGACCTGCCCGTCAACGCGGCCGGCAAGAACAGCCGCGGACTGATCGCCCAGCACTTCGGCACGGTCATCTCGCAGAAGATGAAGCACACCCCGCACCCGTTGCGCCGCAGCGTGCTCGAGGAGATCGAGCAGGTCTACGCCCACGCCCACCGCGTCACCCAGCACTCCCGCTTCCGGGCGCCCAGCGACGTGCCCATCGCGTCCTCGCTACACCACTACTACGCCTACCACTCGGCCCGGGCGACGGTCGGCGACATCCGCTACGTCTACATCGACCTCGCCGACGAGCCGGCCGAGCGCCGTCTCAACACCCTCCTCGCCCGCCGCAACTTCGACACCTTCTGCATGAACGACACGGTCACCGCCGCCGATCCCGAGGCCCAGTCCCGGATGGTCGCCCGCTTCCTGGACGCCTACTTCCCGGTGCCCAGTCCCTTCGAGACGACCTCCGGCGTCGTGGCACCCCGCCGCCCGGCCGCGGCCGAAATGGGTCACGCCCGCTCATGACCTCCACCACCCAGCGCCCCGCCGCCGGTGGCGGGGCGAGCCGTGCCCGCCGCCCGCGCGCCCGCGTCGCCGCCCTGCGCGAGCGGCTGATGCACGGTGTCTTCCTCCCCCTGCGCCGGGGCCGTACCGCCCTGCTGCACTACGCCGCCATCCTCGACGGGCAGACGGTGAACCTGCACGCCCAGCTGCCGCCCGCCACCGGCCTGCCCGACCGTGCCGAGATCGTCCTGCGCCGCGGCCGCCGCCGCCTCACCGCCGAGGCCCACGCCCACCAGGGCCCCGCAGGCCAGACCCTGATCGACGCCGCCGTCCTGCTCGGCGCCGACGTCGGCGGCGTCCCCGTCGGCACCGGCCGCTGGAGACTGCGGCTGCGGCTGCACACCGGGCGCCGTACCCGCACCCTGGCGCTGCTGCTGCCCCAGCCGCCGGTGCCGTACGAAGGACCCACCAAGCCGATGACGGCCTCCCCGGTGACCGGGGAACGCCACCGGCTCGGCCGCTCCTTCCGGGGCAGCGCCCGCGTGGTCAGCAGCGGTGCCCGGGCCGCCGCGGAGGTGGCCAAGGTGCATCTGACCCACGCCGGCGTCACCGTCGACTTCCGGGTGCTGGGCGCCCGGGTCGAGGAGCCGTGGGCGCAGTTCGTCGCCTCGGGGCGCCGGATCGAGCAGCCCGTCACCGTGCTCGGCCCCGGCACCTTCCGCGTCGAGGTGCCGCTGGGCGGGATGCCGCCGCGCGGTGCCCGCCCCGACCACTGGGACGTCGTCCTGTGCGACCGCACCGGACGCTCGATGCGGCTGGGCCGCCGCCTGCACGACGTACGCAATCCGCTGCGCGTGTTCGCCATGCGCAGCCTCGCCGTCACCCCGCCCGGCCACCCGCCCCTGATCGTCCACCCGCGCTACACCCCCGCAGGCAGTTTCCGGGTCACCTGCACGCGCATGCCCGAGGCAGGCTGAACCGTACCCATGAAGATCACGTTCCTGCTGACCACGGCGGACGCCGTCGGCGGCACCGAGCGCGCGGTGTTCAACCAGGCGTCCGAACTGGCCGTCCGGCACGACGTGCGCGTCCTGAGCGTCTTCAAGAGCAAGCGCGAGCAGTTCTTCGACCCGGGCGCGTCGGTCCGCGTCGACTACCTCGTCGACCTCACCGCCCGCACCCCGCGCCCGCTGCGTACCACCCGCGTCGACGACACGGTGTGGGCGAACCTCGCCGAGCAGCCCAGCCAGATCGTCGACCGCTCCTGGGAGCCGGCCTTCAACCGGCTCACCGACCTCGAAGCCGAACTCGCCCTCCAGGACACCGACACCGACGTTCTGGTCACCACCACCCCCGCCCTGATGGCGCTCGCCGTCCAGCTCGCCCCGGCCCACGTCATCACCGTGCACCAGGAACACCGGGTCTCCGAACTGCGCGGCACCAGCGGCGAGCCCCTGCGCCGCCACGCCGCGCGCCTGGACGCGCTCGCCGTGCTCAGCGCACGCACCCGCGACTGGTTCAGCGAGACCCTCAGCGACGCCGCGCCCCGGCTGGAGGTCGTCCCCAACGCCCTGCCCAGCGGTTTCCGGCCCCGCTCCACGCTGCAAACCCGCACCGTCGTGATCGCCGGCCGCCTGGTCGCGGAGAAGCAGATCGACCACGCCGTCACCGCCTGGGCCACCGTGGCCCGGTACCACCCGGACTGGCAGCTGCGGATCTTCGGCGACGGACCCCTCAGCGGTGCCCTGCGCCGCCAGATCGACATGCTCGGACTGCACGACTGCGTCCAGCTCAACGGCAACTCCAAGCACCTCGCGGAGGAGTGGGCCAAGGCCGCCGTCGCCGTTCTCACCTCGCGCAACGAGGCGTTCGGCCTGGTCCTCGCCGAAGCGCACGCGGCCGGAGTGCCCGTCGTCTCCTACGACGCGCCCAACGGCCCCCGCGAGGTCGTCATCGACGGGCAGACCGGCCTCCTCGTCCCGCCCGGCGACACCGACGCCCTCGCCTCCGCGCTGATGCTGCTCATCCAGGACGCCGACCTCCGGCAACGGATGGGCAGGGCCGCCCTGGCCTCCGTCAACCGCTTCTCGCCCGCCGTGGTCACCGCGACCTGGGAGCGGATCTTCCACGAACTGGCCGCCGAACGCGACAGCGGCCGCCGCGCCGCGGCCAAGGCCGAACGGCAGGCCCTGCACGCCTACTATGGCGGCGCCGAGGGCATCGTGCCCGCCGCCACCCCCGCGCCCGCCACCGCCGTGCGCACCGTGGACCAACTCGCCCTGGAACAGCGGCTGTTGAAGAAGCGCGACCTGGTCAGCGACGGCGGCCAGGTGTGCCGGCTGCTGGACTGGGAGTCCCCCTGGGACGTCGTCCAGCAGAACCTCGCCCTGGCCGCGAACGCCCTCGAAGCCGTCGGCATCCCCTACCTCGTCGTACGCGACCACCTGGTCCGGCACACGGTCGCCGTGCACGCCGTGTACAAAGAGGCCGTCTTCAAGGCGCTCGCCGACCGCTACGCCCAGGACGCCGTCTACGCCGCGGTCCTCAACGACAGCCAGAAAACCGTCGCCACCGTCCTCGCCGGGCTCGTCGCGCCGTACGCGGACACCCCGTCCTCCGGCGTGCGGGTCTACCAGAACGTGGTCTCGCGCTCCCGCATCCTGCGCCTCGGCGGCGTCTACGGCTGCACCATCTCCTTCTGGGACAACGACCCCGAGGACGAGACCCACCTCACCGCCCCCGCCCGCACCCTGATCGGCGACCGGGTGCCCGCCGGCGCCATGCACCGCGCCACCCTCACCCTCGGCGGACGCCCCTACCCGTCCATCGGCCCCTTCACCCGGACCCTGCACGGAGACGTCACCTTCCCCGTCGACGCCGTCTACACCTGGGTCAACGGCGCCGACGTGGCCTGGCTGGAACGCAAGAACGCCGTCCTGGCCGCGATGGGGATGGCGACCGAGGACGCCGCCACCAGCGCGGCCCGCTTCCGGGACCGCGACGAACTGCGCTACTCCCTGCGCTCCCTCGACATGTACGCCCCGTGGATCCGGAACATCTACCTCGTCACCGACCGGCAGGTCCCGCACTGGCTGGACCTCAGCCACCCCCGGGTCCGGGTGGTGGACCACACGGAGATCTTCGGCACCAGCGGAGCGCTGCCCACGTACAACTCGCACGCCATCGAGAGCCGGCTGCACCACATCGACGGCCTCGCCGAGCACTTCCTGTACTTCAACGACGACGTGTTCGTCGGCCGGACCGTGCAACCGGACCTGTTCTTCCTGGCCAACGGGCAGGCCAGGCACTTCATGTCGCCGACGTCCGTGCCGATGGCGCCGGTGTCCCCCGCGGACGAGTTCAACATCGCCGCCGCGAAGAACAACCGGGCCCTGATCGAGCGGGACTTCGGGCAGACGCTGGTGCACTCCTTCCTGCACGCCCCGCACCCGCTGCGGCGCAGCGTCCTCGCCGAGATCGAACAGCGCTACCCGGACGCCGTCGCGGTCACCGCCGCCAACCGGCTGCGCAGCCACGACGACATCTCCGTCGCCTCGTCGCTGCACCACTACGTCGGCTTCCACACCTTGCGCAGCGTCCCCGGCAGCATCTCCTGCGGCTTCGTCAACGTCGGCCTGAGCGAGCACAAGGCGCGGCTCAACCGGATCCTGACCATCCGCCCGCACGACGTGTTCTGCCTGAACGACTACCACGACGGAGACGTGCCCGAGGACGAGCAGGACGCCGTCCTCGCCGCGTTCCTGCCCAGCTACTTCCCGGTACCGAGCCAGTTCGAGACCGGATCACCGCGCAACCAGCGTGCCCACGCCGGCTATCTGCCGGGCTGGCCGCTGTGACCCCACCGCACCCCGCCGCCGGGAGGAGCAACCACGTGAACAGTTCCGCGTCCGTGCTGCAGATCGTGGCCCACCCGGACGACGACCTGTACTTCATGAACCCGGCCGTCTTCCAGGGCCTGAAGGCGGGCACCCGCACCACCACCGTCTACCTCACCAGCGGGGACTCCGCGGGCCGCAACCCCCGCCCGTACCAGCTGGGGCCGGTGGCCGAGGACCGCGCGGCCTACGGCAAGGCCCGGCAGAACGGCATCAAGGCCGCCTACGCGGCGATGACGCTCGGCGACCGCACGGCCGCGTGGCGGCCGGCCACCCTCGCCACGGCGGACGGCCCGGTGGCGGAGGTCTACGCCCTGGCCGACGCGCCCTGGGTGACGCTGATCTTCCTCAACATCCGCCAGCACGGCACCCCCGAGGGCCCCCCGCGCAGTCTGCACGTGCTGTGGCGCGACGAGGTGGAGCAGGTGCCGACCCTGGTGCTCAGCGGCGGCCTGGTGGCCGAGCAGCACGGGTACACCCGGGCCGGCCTGGTGCGCACCCTGGTGCAGATCATGGCCGTCGCCCGGCCGACGCTGGTCCGCACCATGGACCCCGACCCCGACCGGCTGGTCCACGACGAGACGTTCCCGCAGCGGCACGACCACGGCGACCTGTCGGACCACTGCGACCACACCGCGGCCGCCCTGTTCGCCTGGCTCGCCCTCGACCACTACCAGGGACCGCAGGAGAACGGCACCTTCGTCGTGGAGGCCTTCCGCGGCTACGCCAACGAGCGCTGGCCGCACACCCTGGGCGAACAGGCCGTGTCGCTGAAGGAGTTCTTCCTCAACGTCTACGGCGCCGCCGACGGCTACGACTGCGGCGACCCGGCCGGCAGCGGGGACTACGCGGTCGCCCTGCGCGCCCGCTCCACCGGCTGGGTGCAGAGCACCACACCCCGCCATCCGGCGGGCGGGGCCTGGCTGCTGCCCGACCGGCACGGCCGGCTCGCGGCCTTCGCGGTGGTCAACCGGCAGGCCGCGGTCTGGCTGGAGGCGCGGCCCGGCAGCGACCAGTGGCGCGGCCCCTTCTTCCTGGGCGGCGGCCCGCTCGCCCCGGGCCTCGCCGTCAGCCTGACCCCCGACGGCCGCTGGCAGGTCTTCGCCGAGCGCCTGTCCCACCTGGCGGCGGACGACGGCCACGTCCGCGAGATCGTCCTGCTCGAACAGGCCGAGCCGGACGGTGTGTTCCCCGGCTGGGTCACGCTCGGCAACCCCTCCGCCGGCGACCCGCAGCGCGACCGGCACCTGGGCGCTCCGGTCGTCACCCGGGACGGCAGGGGCCGGCTGCACCTGTTCGTCCGCAACGCCGGGCAGGGCCTGCACAGCCGTGTCCAGGAGACCGACGGCACCTGGGGCGAGTGGACCGACCTGCGCGGCCACGACCTCCAGGAGGGGCTGGCCGCGCTCACCGCGCCGAGCGGCCATGTGGAGGTGTTCGGCGCCAGCCGGGAGGGCGTCTTCCACTGGGCGCAGAGCTCCCTGGACGGGCCGCTCACCCGCGCGCCCCGGTTCCGGCTCGCCCCGTCGGCGGGCCCGGTCGCGGCGGTCGTCCAGCCGAGCGGTCAGGTCACGACCGTCTACCGGCAGCCGGGCACCGGCCGTCTGCTGATGGCGCAGGAGGACGCCCCGGGCGGGCGCTGGGCGCAGCCGGCGGCGCCGATCGGGGGCCGCGGCGGCATCGGCGCGGTCGCGCTCGCCGCGGGCCCGTCACCCGAAGCGGGCACGCTCGTCGCCTGCCGCAGCGACCTGGGCGGGATCGCCTACCGTTTCCTGCCCGGCGACCAGCCCTGGGGCGAACTGCCCACCGCGCCGCTCGGCGGCACCGTCACCGGAGCACCGGCCGCCGCCTTCGACGCCCTGGGCCGCGCCACCCTCGCGGTCGTCGGCGCCGACGCGCGCCTCGCGGTGACCCGCCAGACGGCCCCGGGCTCGGCCGAGTTCGGGCCGTGGCTGGTGGCCGGCTGAGGACCGCCGCACGGCCGGACCACGCGCCCCGGGCGCGGCATCCGCCGCCCGGGCCGAGGCAGACACTCAGCAGAAAGAGGGCCTCCGCGCGCCGCGGAGGCCCTCCTCATGCGTCCCGCCAGGGGGTTACGCCGGCACCGACGCCACGCCCGGAGCCAGGAACCGCTTGCCGTTCACCCGCTCGGAGACGCCCTCGCGGTCCAGGTACGGCGTGATGCCGCCCAGGTGGAAGGGCCAGCCGGCACCGGTGATCAGGCACAGGTCGATGTCCTGCGGCTCGGCGACGACGCCCTCCTGGAGCATCAGCCCGATCTCCTGCGCCACCGCGTCCAGCACCCGCTCACGGACCTGCTCCTCGGTGAGGACGGCATCGCCCTGCTTGAGCAGCGCGGCGACCTCCGGGTCCAGCTCGGGCTTGCCGCTGTCGTAGACGTAGAAGCCGCGCTTGCCCGCCTCGACGACCGCCTTGAGGTTCGGGGAGACCGTGAAGCGGTCCGGGAACGCCTGGTGCAGCGTCTCGGAGACGTGCAGGCCGATCGCGGGACCGACCAGCTCCAGCAGCACCAGCGGCGACATCGGCAGGCCCAGCGGCTCGACCGCCTTCTCGGCGACCTCGACCGGGGTGCCCTCGTCGATGACGTTCTGGATCTCGCCCATGAAGCGGGTCAGGATGCGGTTGACGACGAACGCCGGGGCGTCCTTGACCAGCACCGCGGTCTTCTTCAGCTTCTTGGCCACCGCGAAGGCGGTCGCGAGGGAGGCGTCGTCGGTCTTCTCACCGCGGACGATCTCCAGCAGCGGCAGCACCGCGACCGGGTTGAAGAAGTGGAAGCCGACGACCCGCTCGGGGTGCTTCAGCTTCGACGCCATCTCCGACACCGACAGCGAGGAGGTGTTGGTGGCGAGGATCGCGTGCTCGGGCGCGACGGCCTCGACCTCCGCGAACACCTGCTGCTTGACGCCCATCTCCTCGAACACGGCCTCGATGACGAAGTCCGCGTCCGCGAAGCCCTCGGCCTTGTCCAGGACACCGGTCACCAGGGCCTTGAGGCGGTTGGCCTTGTCCTGGTTGATACGGCCCTTGCCGAGCAGCTTGTCGATCTCGCCGTGGACGTAGCCGACACCCTTGTCGATGCGCTCCTGGTCGATGTCGGTCAGCACGACCGGCACCTCCAGGCGGCGCAGGAACAGCAGGGCGAGCTGGCTGGCCATCAGGCCGGCACCGACGACACCGACCTTGGTCACCGGGCGGGCCAGGTTCTTGTCCGGGGCGCCGGCGGGGCGCTTGCCGCGCTTTTGCACCAGGTTGAACGCGTAGATGCCGGCGCGCAGTTCACCGCCCATGATCAGGTCGGCGAGCGCCTTGTCCTCGGCGTCGTAGCCCTGCTGCAGGTCGCCGTTCTTGGCGGCGGCGATGATGTCCAGGGCGCGGTAGGCGGCCGGGGCGGCGCCGTGCACCTTGGAGTCGGCGATGAAGCGGCCCTTGGCGACGGCCTGGTCCCAGCCCTCACCGCGGTCGATGACCGGGCGGTCGACGACGATCTCGCCCTTGAGGACGGACGCGGTCCAGATCAGCGACTGCTCCAGGAAGTCCGCGCCCTCGAAGAGCGCGTCGGCGATCCCGAGCTCGTAGACCTGCTTGCCCTTGAGCTGCTTGTTCTGGTTGAGGCTGTTCTCGATGATCACCGAGACGGCCTTCTCCGGGCCGATCAGGTTCGGCAGCAGCGTGCAGCCGCCCCAGCCCGGGACCAGGCCCAGGAACACCTCGGGCAGGGAGAACGCCGGCACGGCCGCGGAGACGGTCCGGTACGTGCAGTGCAGACCGACCTCGACACCGCCGCCCATCGCGGCGCCGTTGTAGTACGCGAAGGTCGGCACGGCCAGCTTCGACAGCCGCTTGAAGACCTCGTGGCCGCCCTTGCCGATGGCGAGCGCGTGCTCGTACTCCTTGAGGATCTCCACGCCCTTGAGGTCGGCGCCGACCGCGAAGATGAACGGCTTGCCGGTGAGGCCGACACCGACGATCTCGCCGTCCGCGGCCTCCTTCTCGACCTGGTCGATCGCGGCGTTCAGGTTCGCCAGCGAGGCCGGGCCGAAGGTGGTCGGCTTGGTGTGGTCGTGGCCGTTGTCGAGGGTGATCAGCGCGAAGCGCCCGGCACCCAGCGGCAGGTCGAAGTGGCGTACGTGCGCACTGGTGACGACCTCGTCCGGGAACAGGTCCGAAGCCTGCTTCAACAGCTCGGCGGTGGTGCTCACTTGTCCCCCTCGAAGTGCGGGTTCTCCCAGATGACGGTCGCGCCCATGCCGAAGCCGACGCACATGGTGGTCAGGCCGTAGCGGACGTGCGGCTGCTCCTCGAACTGGCGGGCCAGCTGCGTCATCAGGCGGACGCCGGAGGAGGCCAGCGGGTGGCCGAAGGCGATGGCGCCGCCGTACTGGTTGACGCGCGCGTCGTCGTCGGCGATGCCGTAGTGGTCCAGGAAGGCCAGGACCTGGACGGCGAAGGCCTCGTTGATCTCGAACAGGCCGATGTCGGAGATGCTCAGGCCCGCCTTGGCGAGGGCCTTCTCCGTGGCCGGGATCGGGCCGTAGCCCATGACCTCGGGCTCGACGCCGGCGAAGGCGTACGACACCAGGCGCATCTTGACCGGCAGGTCGTGCTCGCGGGCGAACTCCTCGGAGGCGATGACCGAGGCGGTGGCACCGTCGTTCAGACCGGCCGCGTTGCCGGCGGTGACCCGGCCGTGCACACGGAACGGCGTCTTCAGGTTCGCCAGGTTCTCCAGGGTCGTGCCCGGGCGCATCGGCTCGTCCTGCGTGACCAGGCCCCAGCCGGTCTCGCCGCCCTCGGGGTTGGTCCGGCGCACCGAGATCGGGACCAGGTCGGCCTGGATCTTGCCGTTGGCGTACGCCTTGGCGGCCTTCTCCTGGGAGCGCACCGCGTACTCGTCGGCGCGCAGCTTGGTGATCTGCGGGTAGCGGTCGTGGAGGTTCTCGGCGGTCATGCCCATGAACAGCGCCGACTCGTCGACCAGCTTCTCGGACACGAACCGCGGGTTCGGGTCGACGCCCTCGCCCATCGGGTGGCGGCCCATGTGCTCGACACCGCCCGCGATGGCGACGTCGTACGCGCCGAAGGCGATGGAGCCGGACACCGTGGTCACGGCCGTCAGGGCGCCCGCGCACATACGGTCGATCGAGTAGCCCGGGACGGACTGCGGGAGACCGGCGAGGATGCCCGCCGTGCGGCCGAGGGTCAGGCCCTGGTCACCGATCTGCGTGGTCGCGGCGATGGCGACCTCGTCGATCTTCTGGGGGTCGAGGCCCGGGTTGCGGCGCAGCAGCTCCCGGATCGCCTTCACGACGAGGTCGTCGGCGCGGGTCTCGTGGTAGATGCCCTTCGGGCCCGCCTTGCCGAACGGGGTACGGACGCCGTCGACGAAGACGACGTCCCTGACGGTACGAGGCACGATGGCTCTCCTCCAGATGCGGGATGCTGAGCGCTTGCTTAAGGGCCATGCTACTTATGAGTAACGTAGCTGCCCAGTCCTGGTGGGTCGAGCGGTGAAGGTCACATCCGCGGGCGTGCCCCTGCACCGGGATACACGACACGCGCACGGCGGGCGGGACGGCGCGCCCGGGCGATCCCGCGTCGTACGGCCCGGGGCAGTGGCCCGAGGCCGGTCAGGCGCGCGGCGGGGCCGTGGACCCCCGCGGGGTCAGGACCGGGGTCGGTACCGGGTGGGAGCCCGGGCCCTCCTCCGTGAGCAGGCCGAACAGGGTCCGGGCCACGTCCGCGCCGAAGCCGTGGACGTCATGGCTCATCGCGGACAGCGTGGGATGGGTCAGCCGGCACAGCTGGGAGTCGTCCCAGGCCAGCAGGGACACGTCGGCCGGGACCCTCAGGCCCATCTCCGCCGCCACCGACAGGCCCGCCACCGCCATGAGGTCGTTGTCGTACACGATCGCCGTCGGCCGGTCCGGTGGGGCCCCGGACAGCAGGGAACGGGTGGCCCGGGCGCCCGCGTCGCCAGAGAAGTCCGTGGCGACCTGCCAGGCCCCGGCCAGGTCCAGGGCCCGCGCCACCTCGTCGAAGGCGGCCGTGCGGATCGCGGTGTGCCCGAGGGCCGCCGCGCCGCCGACCCGGGCGATCCTGCGGTGCCCGAGCGCCGCCAGGTACCGCACGGCCTCCGTCACGGCCGTGGCGTCGTCCGTCCAGACCGAGGTCAGACCGCCGGTCAGGGACGGGTGCCCGACGGCCACCGCCGGCATCCCGAGCCGCCGTACCGCCGCCGCGCGGGGGTCGTCCGCGCGGAAGTCGACCAGGATCGCCCCGCCGATCTGCCGCCCGCGCCACCACGACTCCAGCAGCCCGGCCTCCTCGTCCACCTGCCGCACCAGCCGCAGCAGCAGCGAGCAGGACCGCTCGGCCAGCACGCTCTCCACGCCCGAGACGAACTCCATGTAGAACGGTTCCAGCCCGAGCAGCCGGGCGGGACGGCAGATCGCCAGCCCGACCACGTCCACGCGTGAGCCGGCCAGCGACCGGGCGGTCGGGCTCGGCTGCCAGCCCAGCTCCCGCGCGGCCCGGAAGATGCGGTCCCGGGTCGCCTCGGACAGCCCGGGCCGGTGGTTGAACGCGAGGGACACGGCACCCTTGGACACGCCGGCGCGTGCGGCGACGTCCTTGATGGTGACGCGCGAGATCGTCATGGGGTGGGCTCCACGCAGTACAGGGCGGACCGGGCCAGGGCGGCGTCCGGAGTCTTCCAGCCACGCACCCCGATGGTGACCCGCTCGCCCGGCAGCAGCGTCACCAGCCCCCGGTCGGCCCGCGCGTCCGGGTCCAGCCGGTCGGCCTGGAGCAGCAGGTCCCGTACGAGGGTACGGGCCGTGACCGTGACACCGCCGGGCGCCACGGTCACATCGAACTCCGGCCGGGGGTAGGGGATCTCACGGTCCGGCGCGGCAAAGTGCAGGGCGCGCAGACCGTCCCCGTCCGCCACCAGGAACTCCGCCGGACCGGCGGGGAGCAGCTCACGCGGCACCCGCACCACGCCGACCGTACGCCGCTCCACGGCGAAGCGCGCGCCCCCATGGCCGAGCACCTCGCCGTCGACCGACATGCGGCGCAGCTCCACCTCGCCCCTCCAGGCCCGCCCGGACTGGTTGACCAGGGCCACCTCCAGCCCGTCCCCGTGCCGGCGGATCGTCAGCAGACGGTCGGCGTACAGCCGTTTCAGCTCGTGGTACAGCGGCTTGGCCCGCCCGTCGCCGTCGATCGCCGACCAGGACGTCACCGGCCAGCAGTCGTTCAGCTGCCACAGCACCGTGCCCGCGCACACCGGCCAGTGCGACCGCCAGTGCTCGATCCCGGCCGCGACCGCCCGGGCCTGGTTGACCTGGGTGAGGTAGTGCCAGCGGTCGACGTCCTTCTCCGGCACGGCGAAGTGCCGGGCCAGGCCGCGCTCCAGCTTGCCGTTGCCGTCGTCGGCCTTCTGGTGGTGCAGCATGCCGGGGGAGTCGGGCGCGAGCTCCTCCCCGGGCAGCGCGCGGCGCAGGGTGGCGTACGCGGGCGGCGCCTGCCAGCCGAACTCGGCCACGAACCGCGGCACGCTGAGCCGGTAGTCCGCGTAGTCGTCCCGGTTCCACACCTCCCACGAGTGGTGCGTGCCGTGCGCCGGGTCGTTGGGGTGGTGCCGCCAGGAGCCGGACCAGGGGCTGCCCGCCGTGTACGGCCGGGTCGGGTCCAGCTCCGCCACCACACGCGGCAGGACACCCAGGTAGTACCCCTCGCCCCAGGAGTCCGCGGCCAGCCGCGGCTCCCACCCCCAGTCCCGGAACGCCCACAGGTTCTCGTTGTTGCCGTTCCACAGCACCAGCGAGGGGTGCGGCATCAGCCGTACGACGTTCTCCCGCGCCTCGGCCTCCACCTCACCGCGCAGCGGCTGCTCCTCCGGGTAGGCCGCGCACGCGAACGGGAAGTCCTGCCACACCAGCAGCCCCAGCTCGTCGCAGGCGTCGTAGAAGTCCTCGCTCTCGTACAGCCCCCCGCCCCAGACCCGTACGAGGTCCACGCCCGCGTCGGCGGCCTGCCGCAGCCGCTCCCGGTACCGCTCGCGGGTGATCCGGGACGGGAAGACGTCGTCGGGGATCCAGTTGACGCCGCGCGCGAACAGCCGCTCGCCGTTGACGACCAGGGTGAACCCGGTGCCGTGGGAGTCCGGGGCGGTGTCCAGCCCGACCGAGCGGAAGCCGATGCGCCGCCGCCACCCGTCCAGCCGCTCCCCGTCACCGTGCAGCAGCGCCAACTCCACGTCGTACAACGGCTGTTCGCCGTAGCCGCGCGGCCACCACAGCGCCGCGTCCGGCACCCGCAGCCGTACGACTCCGTGCGCGCCGTCGAGCTCCGCGCGGGCCCGCACCCCGCCCACGCTCGCCTCCAGCGCGAGCGGCGCCTCGACCCGGGTCCGCTCCACCTCCACGTGCAACTCGACCAGCCCCACGCCGTCCTCGACCGTGACGAGCGGACGCACCCGGGCGAGCCGCGCCGTCGACCAGTGCTCCAGCCGCACCGGCCGCCAGATCCCGGCCGTCACCAGCGTCGGCCCCCAGTCCCAGCCGAAGGAGCAGGCCATCTTGCGGACGTACTGGTAGGGCTCGGCGTAGGCGGCGGGCCGCTCGCCGAGCGTGCCCCGGACGGCCTCCGCCTCGGCGTAGGCGGAGACGAACCGCACCGCGAGCCGCCCGCTCAGCCCCGTCACGTCGAAGCGGTACGACCGGTGCATGTTGCGTACCCGGCCCAGCAACCGCCCGTCGAGCCGGATCTCGGCGACGGTGTCGAGCCCGTCGAAGACCAGGTCGGTCTGCTCGTGCGCCGACGTCGCGTCGAGGTCCCGCTCGTACGTCCAGCCCCGGCGCCCCACCCACGCCACCTCGGTCTCGTTCCGGCCGAGGAACGGGTCCGGGATCACCCCCGCCGCCAGCAGGTCCGTGTGCACACAGCCCGGCACCTCGGCCGGGAGCGCATCCCCCTCGTGCCACAGGATCCATCCATCGGCGAGCGGTGTGGCCTGCAGCATGCGCACTCCTGAACCGGTCAAGCCCGTAACCGGGCGTCACGTCACGGCGTTGGCGGGAATGGGACTTTACCGGTCGAGGAAAGCGCTGTCAGAGTGCCGAACCAGCCATCCCGCACGTGCTCATCCGTCCCGAGCCACCCCGAGAACGGAGTTGACGCACATGAACCGCCGTACAGTCCTCGCCCTGGCCGTGGGAGCCGCCCTGCTGATCCCCGGCTGCACCGGCACCGGAGGGAGCACGCAGGGCGCGGACGCCGAGGCGCCCACCGACCCGTCGAAGGTGAGCGGGACCATCACGGTCCTCACCGTGCGCACCGACCTCGTGCAGGACGGCACGATGAAGCGGTACGCCGCCGCGTTCAACAAGACCTATCCCAAGGTGAAGGTCGAGTTCCAGGCCCTCACCAACTACGAGGCCGAGGTCAAGATCAGGATGAACACCAAGAACTACGGTGACGTCCTGCTGATCCCCGCGGTCATCCCGAAGAGCGAGTACCCGAAGTTCTTCGCCTCCCTCGGTACGGCGGCCGAACGCGGCAAGAAGTACCGCTTCACCGACTTCACCACCGTCGACGGCAAGGTCTACGGGCAGAGCCCGATCGGTGTGATGCCCGGCTTCCTCTACAACAAGAAGGTCTGGCGCGAAGCCGGGGTCACCGAGTGGCCCACCACCCCGGCCGAGTTCCTCGGCGCCCTGAAGGCCATCAAGGCGAAGACCGACGCGATCCCGTACTACACCAACTTCGCCGCGGGGTGGACGCTCAGCGGCTGGACGGCCGTCAACGGCTTCGTCCACTGCGACCCCGAGGCCACCACCAAGCTCGCCGAGAGCAATCCCTGGGCGAAGGACGCCGACCTGCGCGTCGGTGACCAGCTGCTGTACGACATCGTCAAGCAGGGGCTCGCCGAGAAGGACCCGACCACCACCAACTGGGAGGAGTCCAAGCCGCGGATGGCCAAGGGGGAGATCGCCACCCAGTGGCTCGGCACCTGGGCGATCGTCCAGTTCCAGGACGCCGCGAAGAAGGCCGGCGCCGACCCGGACGACATCGGTTTCATGCCCTTCCCGGCCCGGACGGACGGCAGGTTCTGCTCGACGATCGGCCCGGACTACAACCAGGGCATCAACATCCACTCCAAGAACAAGCCGGCGGCCCGCGCCTGGATCGACTGGTTCACCGACAAGTCCGGCTACGTCGAGGACAACCTGGCCATCTCCCCGCTGAAGAACGCCCCCTTGCCGGACGTCCTCAAGCCGTACGAGGACGCGGGCGTGAAGCTCATCGAGGTGGACGACGCGGTCGGCGCGAAGGTCAAGCAGATCGACAACGCCTCCGAGGTCGGCATCTACAAGCCCGACTACCGCCAGGACCTGGTCGACCTCGCACGCGGGGCCAGGAAGGGCAGCCTGGAGGACTTCTTCGCCGAGCTCGGCAGGAAGTGGACCGAGACGCAGAAGACCGCGGGGTCCTGATGACGGACACCACCCCCTGGGCGGCTCCGGCGGCCGAGGCGACGGCGGCCCCCCCGGCCCGCGTAGCCCGCCCGCGCCCGGCCCGCCTATTGGGCACCGTCACTCCCATGCTTTTCCTGCTGGCCCCGCTGACCATTCAGATCACC
>NZ_JBFATS010000025.1:0-107798 GCF_040678435.1 Streptomyces sp. NPDC052682
TCCCGTGCCGCGTCCCGCGCGGCGTCCCGCTCACGCGGCGGCCGGCGGGCGCGGCGCCGCGCCAGGCCGGCCCGGCGCGGCGGGCGGGTGCTGAGGATCGCCGGGCTGTGCCTGGCCGTCGTCGTCCTCGCCACGGCGGGTGCCGGCTGGTGGTTCTACGAGCACCTGAACGGCAACATCAACAGCGTCTCGCTCGACGGCAAGGGCGGCGCGGAGAAGGCCGACGCGTTCGGCCGTACCCCGATCAACATCCTGGTGATCGGCTCGGACGGCCGTACCAGCAAGGCCGACTGCAAGCTCGGCGGCGGCTGCTCGAAGACCGGCGTGCAGACCGGCAACGGGAACGCGGACGTGGAGATGGTGGTGCACATATCCGCCGACCGCTCCAACGCCACCGTCATGAGCATCCCCCGCGACACCATGACCACCGTCCCGGCCTGCAAGGACAGCGCGACCGGCACCTCCACGCCCGGCTACTACGGGCAGATCAACAGCGCGCTGGAGTACGGCCCGGCCTGCCAGGTCGCCACCGTCCACCAGCTCACCGGCATCCCCATCGACCACTTCGTCAAGCTCGACTTCTCCGGCGTGGTCAAGATGTCCGACGCCGTCGGCGGTGTCTCCGTGTGCGTCAGCGACAACGTCTACGACACCTACTCGCACCTGAAGCTCTCCAAGGGCACCCACACGCTCCAGGGCCAGGCGGCGCTGGAGTTCGTCCGCTCCCGGCACGGCTTCGGCGACGGCAGCGACCTCGGCCGTACCGTCTCCCAGCACATCTTCCTCAGCGCGATGATCCGCAAGTTCAAGAGCGCGGGCACGCTCACCGACCCCACCGCCGTCTACGCGCTCGCCGACGCCGCCACCAAGGCGCTGACCGTGGACGACGGGCTGGGCAGCGTCGGGAAGCTCATCGGCCTCGCCGCCGACCTGGACAAGGTCCCCACCCGGCGGATGACCTTCACGACCATGCAGACCGGCCCGGACCCGAACGACAGCGACCGCGTGGTACCCGCCCCGGCCGCCCGGGCCCTGTTCTCGGCCATCGCCCACGACCAGTCCCTGACCACCGGCTCGGGCAGGAAGTCCGCCGCGGCCGCCGCCCCCACGGTGCCCCCCTCCCGCATCGCCGTGACCGTCGAGAACGGCACCCCCGTCACCGGCCGCGCCTCCGCCATCGCCACCGCCCTGACCGGTGAGGGCTTCAGCTCCGGCACGACCACCGGCAACGCCCCCGGCGCCGCGGCCACCACCACGCTCACCTACGGCACCGGCCAGAAGGGGGAGGCCCGGACGGTGGCCAAGGCACTGGGGCTGCCCGGCTCGCACCTCAAGCAGGGCGACGGCACCGGCCTGACCCTGGTGATCGGCGGCGACTGGACCAGCGGCACCACCTACCCGGGCAGCACCTCCTCACCCGCGCCCGCCGACACGAAGGCCGCCGTGTCGGACGCCCACGCCTCCACCGCCGCCCAGTCCAGGTCCTGCGCCAAGGTCAGCCCCTACAAGACCGTCAGCCTCGACGGCGTGGCCATGACCCCGTCCCAGGCGTACGCGGCCGCACGCGGCATCCCCGACTCCGACGCGTGAGGCGGCCTTCCGCGGGGGAACGCCCCGAGCCGTCCTCCGTCGCCGCCGGCGCGTGAGACGAGGCCGGCGACGACGGCCACTGCGGCCCCGGGTGACCCATCGGTTCGCGCCGCTCCCCGAAGCCGGCCTCACCGCACCGCGCGGTGCGGTGAGGCCGGCCGGTCAGCCCTGCTTCCCCGCGCCGCTCTTCCCCTCAAGCGACGTCAGGACCTTTTCCGCGAGCTTCTTGGCACTCGCGGCGCCGTTGTCCCTGCCGTCCGTGGACAGCACGCTGACGACGGCCGTCCCCAGGCGAGCGGCGATCAGGGTGGTGCCGTTCTCCCAGGCACTGTTCGTCAGCGTGATGGTGTACGCCTCGTCCCCCAGCCCGGCCGTGGAGGCGCCGGTCACCTTCACCGCGCTGTGGGTGTCGGAGTCGGTGTAGGTGGGGCAGGCGGCGACGACCTTCGCCAGGCCCTTCATCACGTCCTTCGCGGTCGTGCCGCGGTAGACATCGATCTCCTGGTCGAGTTCGGCGGACGTGTCCTTGTTGACATAGGAGTTCTGCGCGAACGACACCCCTTCGATCCCGGTCAGGCTGATCCAGCTCGTGGCACCGAGGTCGGCGCAGCGCGGCTTCGCGGCGCTCTTGGTGGCCGGGGCCTGGTAGGTGTCACCGGTGTCCCGGGCGGCACTGGCATCCGCGGCGAATCCGGCCGGGAAGGCCGACGCGGGCGCCAGGGCGGCCTTGAGCTGCGTGCCCGTCAGCAGACCGGCGTTGGGGTCCTTGGTCTTGGCCGGCTCGGCGGATGCGGCCCCCTCGGCGGAGGAACTGTCGGAACCGGAGGAGCAGGCGCTCAGAACCAGCGGGAGTGCCGCGGCGGCGGCGAGCACCTTGAGGGAGCGGGAGGGAAAACGCATCGGAATCCTTGAGAGATGTCGCACAGTGCGCCGCACCGGGTGGGGGTGGGCCGTACGCCCCTGGACATGGGTACGCCGGCAAGCCGGGGCAGGCGGGGCCGGAAGATCAACAGACCCAGGGAGAACCCAAGCATCCGCAGAACACAAACAGACGTCTAATGAACCAAGCCGTGGTCAAACCGGCCTGCCGGACACTCCGCGGCCCCCGGAAGACCGACGCCGCACCGCTCAGCCGCGGCCCGCGGCCCTCACCAGACGCTCGATCGTGCCCAGCGTGCGGGTCGTGGCCGGCACCCCGGCCATGCGCTCGATCTCCGCGGTCGGACCGCCCGCGTTCGACCCCTGCTTGCGGATGATGCTCAGCGCCAGCCCCTCGCGCAGCTCGACGAGGGTGATGTCGCCCTTGGCGTTCGTCCAGGGCAGCTCCAGCGCGATGGGCCTGCCGCCGTCGAAGAACGTGAAGGTCTCGCGGTACGTGCGGCTGTCCTCGTGACCGTCGAACGGCTGGCCGGCGAGCACGTCGACCAGCAGGTCGAGGCCGCGGACCATGGCGGGCTGGGTGTAGCCGGCCGCCGCCTCCAGCGCCTTGGCCGCCTCGGCGACGACGCACACGGGGTCGTCCGCCTCCAGCAGCACCGTGCCGTTGGTCTGGAAGGACCTGACCGCGCGGGCTCCCGCGGCGGCCAGCGCGCTCTCCAGGGTCGCCCGGTCCGGGCTGCCCGGGTGGCCGAGGTTCATGCTCCGGTAGAACACCACATGGCGAGAATCCACGACGTGAGACCTTACTGGTGAATCGCCCGCAACTCGGCCTCTGACAAGCCGTGTTGGCAAGACGGAGACCGACCGGCTGCACGTACGATCAACAACCAGCCCGGCGTCCGCTCCGCCCCGCCCCTGTTCTGAGTTGTCCCGCTCGATCCGGCGGGCGACGGCCGCAGTGACGTAGGCGGACGTACCGGAAAGGGCGTGAAGGGCATGGACGATCAGCGGCGCGTACTCCTCGTCGCCTACGACGATGCCCAGATCCTCGACATCGCCTGTCCCAGCGGTGCTCTGGACATCGCCAACCGGTACGGCGCGGCGCCGCCTTACTCCATCGAGCTGGCGACCCTCGGTGCCCGGGCCGCCCGTAGCTCGGCGGGGATCGTGCTGGCCGCGGGGCAGCGGCTGGAGGCCGTCACGGGCCTGCTGGACACGCTGATCGTCGTGGGCGGCGTCGGTTGCGAGGACGCCGCGGCGGACGAGCGATTACTGGGGCAGGTGCGCCGACTGGCCGGACGCAGCCGACGTGTGGCCTCCGTCTGCACCGGTGCCTATGTGCTGGCTGCGGCCGGGCTGCTGGACCACCGGCGGGTGACGACCCACTGGGGGTGGGGAGAACGCCTGGCCGAGCGCCACCCCGCCGTGGGTGTGGACGTGGGCCCGCTGTACATCCGCGACGGCAACGTCTACACCTCGGCCGGGGTCACCAGCGCCCTCGATCTGACCCTGTCGCTGATCGAGGACGACCACGGCCCGACGCTGGCCCGCGCCGTCGCCCGGGAACTCGTCACCCACCTGCACCGCCCGGCCGACCAGGCCCAGATATCGATGTTCCTGTCCGCGCCGCCGCCGGACGACCGGTTGGTGCGGGACCTGATGGGCTATATCACGGGTCATCTGGCCGAGGACCTGACGCCGCCGGCGCTCGCCGCCCGGGCGGGCATCAGCACCCGGCACCTGACCCGTCTCTTCACCGCGCACCTCGGTACGACACCGGCACGGGCGGTCCGCGCGGCGCGCACCGAAGCGGCGGCGCACCTGGTGCGCTCCAGCGGGCTGCCGATGGCGGCGATCGCCCGGCGTTGCGGGTTCAAGTCGGCGCAGACGCTGCGCCAGGCGTTCCTGGACCACTACGGGGTCACGGGGGACAGGATGCGCAGGATGCCGGACATGCCGACGGCCCGCGTCACACCGCGGCAGCAGACTCCGGGCCATGACGCACACGACACCGCACTCGACGACTCGTAGGAACGTACTGCGCGGCACCGTCGCCACCGCCGCGCTCGCGGCGACCGCCGCAGTCCCGGCCGGAGCGGCGCACGCAGCCCCGACCGGAAGCGGCACGGGCCCTGCCATCGGCATCCTCCTGTACGACGGCTTCAGCCTGCTGGACCCCACCGGACCGGCCGAGGTGCTGTCCCGCCTGCCGGACGCGACCGTGACGATGATCGCCGAACGGCGTGGCCCGGTCCGCACGGACACCGCAGATGTGGCCCTGGTCGCCGAGCGCTCCCTCGACGAGGTCGATCGTCTGGACGTCCTGCTCGTGCCGGGCGCGGGCAACCGCGGCACCGTCGCGGCGATGAACAACCAGGCACTCCTCAGCTGGATCCGCCGGATCCACCGGCACACCCGGTGGACGACCTCGGTGTGCACCGGCAGCATCGTCCTGGCCGCCGCGGGGCTGCTGGACGGGCGGCAGGCGACGACCTACTGGGCCTCTGCCGAGTACCTGGAATCCACCTTCGACGTGACGTACCTCCCGCAGCGCTACGTACGCTCCGGAAAGCTCATCACTGCGGCCGGGGTGTCGGCGGGCATCGACATGGCCCTGTACCTCGCGTCCCTGATGGCGGGAGACGACACGGCCAAAGCCATCCAGCTCGCCGTCGAATACGACCCCCAACCCCCCTTCGACTCCGGCAACGCCACAGAAGCGGACGCCCGACTGAAGGAACGGGCCCTGCAGTTGCTTGCCGCATCGCAGGTGTAGTCGCAGCGGGAGCCGTGGGCTGGGGGCGCCGCCTCGCCTGCGCCCCACTTCACCGCGCGCGGTGGGGCTCGCCGTGCACGGTCGGCCGTCAGTCCTCCGGTCCGCCCACGGGGCGCAGGGGCCGTGTTTCGGCCGTGTGCCGTCGGCCGCTGGTTGCCGGCTGCACCTGCCGCGTCGTCTTCCGTCCCGCTGCCGGACGGTTGCCCCACCGGTTCCGTCCGGTTCGCGCTCTACGCCTGGACCGACGCGCTGGCGACCCTCACGGTATGGGGGGTTCGGAGGAGAAGCCGCGACGGCTCGGTGGTGGGCAGTCCCGCTGTCCGCACTGCGGGCTGCCACAGGATCGGGCGGCGACGCTGGAGCAGGACTGGGTGCTGCTGGAACCGGACATGCGTCCGCTGGCCCATACAGTGCCGGCACAGCATCGGTGGATCGAGCTGTCCGACGGCCGGGTGACGGTCTACGGGGTGTGCCCGCCGGACCAGTTCCAGCGCTGCCGTATCGAGCACCGGCTCGCCTGCCCGGCACAGCCTCTGCCGGATCTGTGGCCGTGGCTGACGAGCCTGCGAGGGGAGAACGCGCGGCAGTCAGAACGGCAGAACGCCCCGGAGTCGCCGCCCCCGCCTGAGGAGTGGCCGGACGCCGGCTGATGGGTGCAACGCCTGCACGAACGCGAAGACCCCGCCCTCAGCGTCTCCGCTGCTGACGGGGTCTTGTGGACACCTCACAAGGGGTGCCCCCGGCAGGCTTCGAACCTGCGCACACGGCTCCGGAGAGCGCTGCACTCCCGGATGTCTGCCCAGGTCGGAGACCCCTAGTCAACTGATTTGCGACCACTCGTCCACGGATAGTCCACGAGCCGTCAGCAGCACCGTGTCTTCCCGATCAATGCGGCTGCGGCCTCCTCTGCGATATCGATCAATAGCGATCTAGGTTGATCTGGCTTACTGTTGTTGCTGGAACGCCAAGGGCGGAGGATCCCATGGAACGCATTGACATCAGCGCAGAAGACGCTGAAAGGCTGCGGGCGCAGGCTGAAGAGGAAGCCTTGGAACGTCCAGCCTTGGCTGAGGTCATGCGTGAGATTGCCAACGGGATCGAGCTCAAGGCTTACGAGCCATATGACAAGATCCGACAGAGGCACGGGTTCCCGCCTATTGGTGACACACCGTAGCTAGGTAGCTCCGAATCGTGATAAAAGATGCTCATCGACTTCCATCCCGCAGCGGCTGAGGCGTTCGACAAACTGTCGGCCAGTGATCAGCGGGACATCGATGAAGCGATCGATCAGGTCTACCAGGACTTTCACGTTGGGGATCTCCTGAGGGGTGGTCCCCTCCGGCAGTACGACTTTCGCGAGATCCAAGTGGTGTACTACGTTCCTGAACCACCCACGCACCTCATCATCTGCTACGTCCAGGGTTCGGACTTCTAGCGATGTCCTGCGGTCGGTGCGGTCAATGGACGAGCCATCAGCGGCCTGTCTATTCAGCGGCCCCCGGCTGAGCGCGACTGAATAGGCCCACGACAGCACTGACCAGCCCGGCGGCGGTGGCCTGCGGCCGTCTGATCGATCAGCACCTTGACCTCCCGTTGCAGCTGTTTGGTCATCGTTGGACGAGGACGAGCCTGCTGTGGCCCCCTGACGGCCCAGACGCTAGAACTCCTCGACGAGCGCGCCGGACGGCCTTCCGACGAGGTGATCCGCAGAGCACTGCGCAACTGGGCCTTCGTGCTGCAAGGGCCCGATGACCGGGAAGTCCCGGAGGACGTGCGGAACGTTCTCCACTGGGTGTTCAAGGCGTCCCGACCGCTCGCCGATCTCGCTGAACCTGCCACGGCCCGCGCGGTCCTCGACTCGCTGAAGCTCAAGCTCGACGGCACGGCGGCAGCGGCGGAAACCGTGCGGCGTAAGCGCCGGACGCTCGTCAACGCCGCGAACTACGCCGTCGACCTGGGAGAGCTGTGGGAGAATCCCATTACGGCTGTCCGCTGGCAGAAGCCGAAGGTGTCCAACCAGGTCGATCCGCGGGTCGTCGCCAACCCGGAACAGGCACGGAATCTCCTGGCGGCGGTTTCCTACGTGGGCGGGTACCGGCGTGCCCGTGGTCGTCGCCTTGTGGGTCTGTTCGCCGCCATGTACTTCGGCGGCCTCCGGCCGGCGGAAGCGGTCGGCCTCGTCGAGACGGACCACCGGACCCGTCCGTCCGTCGGCAAACAGTGGCCCGACTCGGGGGAGACGCATGACGACCGCGGGCTGAAGAACCGGCCGACCGAGGACGTCAGGCGGGTGCCCATTCCACCGCACCTCGTCGCCGTGCTCCGCGAGCACCTGGCCACCTTCGGCACGGCGGACGACGGGCGGCTGTTCTTCAGTGAGCAGGGCTCGGTCGTCCCGTCCTCGACCTACTACCGGGTGTGGCAGGAGGCCCGGCTCCTCGCGCTTCCGCCGGCGGTCGCGGCCTCGCCGCTCGCGAGCCGGCCGTACGACCTCCGGCACTCGGCGCTGTCGACGTGGCTCAACGCCGGTGTCGACCCGGCCGAGGTGGCCGAACGCGCCGGCAACAGCGTGGAGGTCCTGCTGACCGGCTACGCGAAGTGTCTCGACGGACGGCAGGGCGTCGCCAACCGTCGCATCGAGGACCTGCTTCGCGAGTACGAGTGAGAACTGCGCATTGAGCGAGGCCCCCGACGATTTCGCCGGGGGCCTACATGGCGTTAGGCGCCTGGGTGCGTGAAGCGCTGAACCGTTGTTCCCTGCTCTCGACGTCGCTGCATCCGTTCGGGCTTAGACGGAGAAGGGCCGGAAACCGCCGCGAATACTACTTCGCGACTCCCGTCGAGACTTAGCTCAAGCTGCTGTTGAACTCCTCGCGATCCAAAGCCTGAGGTGCCGATCCAGCCGCCAGCAACGAGGTCGGTGAATTCTGTATTGTCGAGGTAGTGTTCTACTGTTTTGCGGCTGAAGGATTTTATATTTCCGGGAGCTTGGAACTTGCTGTGAATTCGATCAAAATGTTCACGTGCGAGATACATGCCGGGTGCAAGAGTCCTCGCGTCTAGTATTAGGGAATCTCCTTGGCATAGTTTGAACCACGAAGGCCTCGCGCTTAGGCGGTAGTCATCTGTGTCGCTCTGTAGGCGTTCGCATTCTTTATCGATCGCTCGCATGCGTTCAAGTTGTTGAATAAGATTGCTGTCGCTGTTTGGGTAATAGCGCCACTCGGATGTTCCCTTCTTCGACATCCTCTTATACTGGATAAGAACGAAGGAGTCGCGTGCTTCGTGATAGTAGATAAGGTCGACTCCAAGTGTCTTTTCTGCTGGCTTTCGATTTGCATTGTAGATCACGAGACGCTGATTGCCCTGCCTGAAGCCGGCCCATGCATAGCGCTCTAGCCATCGTTCTGGTCCAAGCCAGTCGCGAAAACGCTGTGCGTCGTGCGCGATCAAATCGTCTTCATGCGAGGGTCCATTACGCGTTTGCAGTCGGGCGATAAAGGGAACGTCGTCGGCTTCGCGAGGTGCGTTCCAACCGTCCAGCTCTCCTAAATCGAAATCCGCCATGCGAAAGGAGGTGAGACTCGCGTCGCGCTCGTCAATCAATAGTTTGGCGGCAGGGCCATCCACTGGAGTGGGCTCGTCCCTTGCGCCGAGGGCCTGGAGGTGAGGATCAATATCGTTGGCAAGTTGTCGCAGCGCTCTTAGCAGGTGCCTGCCAGCCGCCTCGGGCAGAGCTCCGTCGCGCGACAAATATCGAAGTGAGGAGGCAGGGACCGCCTCCTCAAGAGCAGACCAGGGCACTGGTGAGACAAGGCGGTAGGGTCGTGTGACCTCAACGCGCCGCTTTAGGTCATCTCCGGCACCGGGAACCTTGGACGCTCGTGCAATGTAGGCAACATGCGCCGAGCCTCGATCGGAACCAGTGACGATGAGAGTGACGTGCCTGCCTCGCCAGTACTCCTGATATTGGGTCGTAACCCATCGCGGAGCGCTGCCATCTCGTCGGGGGCGCCACAGCGTTTCGAGGTGCTTCTCTTCTTTGGAGTCCGCGCGGATGATCGCAACCATGTCCTTCATTCTTCAGCGGCCGCGACGTCTACGTAGGCAATCTGACTCTTTTGGTTCGAGAGAGTGGCGAGCTGGGGAGGGGTGTACGGACGGAGGTAGCCCAGCTGTCTTCCCTTGCTACCTGCGACGATGCCCCAAGATCCCGTCCACGCCTCGTCCACCGACCCCGTCCTAGGGCCGCTCAACGCTGCACACGCCTGCACATACGCGAAGACCCCGGCCTCAGCGTTTCCGCTGGTGACGGGGTCTTTTGGCACCTCATACAGGGTGCCCCCGGCAGGATTCGAACCTGCGCACACGGCTCCGGAGGCCGTTGCTCTATCCCCTGAGCTACGGGGGCGTGTCGTTCGCGTTGCTCGCGGCGACGGGTAGAACACTACCAGCTCCGCCGGGGTGGTCATGAACGGGTTTCCGGCAGGTCGGCTCGGTCGGGCGCGTCAGGGCGGCGGGTCCGGGTCGCTCGCACGGGGTGCGGGTCGGCTCGGTCGGGCGCGTCAGGGCGGCGGGTCCGGGTCGCTCGCACGGGGTGGAAGTGGGCAAAACCCGGACGCGGTGGCCGGGGCGGACCTACTCTCGAGTTGTGCCAGGCGCGTCGGGCCGGGTTCTTGTTGTGGACGACAACAAGGTCATCCGGCAGTTGATCAGGGTCAACCTCGAGCTGGAAGGCCTCGAGGTCGTGACCGCGGCCGATGGTGCCGAGTGTCTGGACGTCGTGCACCAGGTGCGGCCCGACGTCGTGACGCTCGACGTGGTCATGCCCCGGCTGGACGGGCTCAGAACCGCCGCGCGGCTGCGGGACGACCCGCGGACGCGCGATCTGCCCCTCGCCATCGTCAGCGCCTGCACCCAGTACGAGGTCGAGACCGGCCTCGGCGTCGGCGTGGACGCCTTCCTCCCCAAGCCCTTCGAGCCCGCCGAGCTCGTGCGCCTCGTACGCCAGTTGATCGAACGGCAGCGAGGGGGCGACGGGCGGGGGAGCGGCGCGGGGAGCGGCTCCGCGTTCGGGGGCGTCGTGGGCGTCGGGGAGGCGGAGCGGGCCGGACAGGCCGGCGCCTGACCGGCCGGCCACGCGGATGCCCGTCCACATCCCGGACCCTCACGCAAACCGGCTCGCCTACCCACCCCCCTCCTCCCCTACGCTTGTCCCCGTGACCCCCGTCGAGCTCTCGCGCACCGTGCTGCACGCCGTGCGGCGCGCTGTCGACGACGGGGAACTCAGCGTGACCGTTCCGGAGCGAGCCGTGGTCACCCCGCCCGGGCCGGGCGGCTGCGGCGACTACGCCACCACCATCGCGCTCCAGCTCTCACGCCCCGCCGGGCAGCCGCCCCACCGCGTCGCCGAGATCCTCCGGCCGCGTCTGGCCGGCCTCGACGGCATCGCCGACGTCGTCGTCACCGGACCCGGGTTCCTCAACATCAGCCTGCGGGACGCCGTACCCGTGGCCGTCGTACGGCAGATCCTGCGCGAGGGCACGCGGTACGGGCATGCCGACGGTTCCACCGGGCAGGTCGTGCAGCTGCGCTGTCCCCGCGAGGTCCGGGCCGTCGTGGTCATGGACGCCGTCGCCCGGATCCTGCGCTCCCAGGGGGCCTGCGTACGCACCAGCTGTGCGGCCCCGCCCGCGCCGGAGTGGGAGACGGTCCTCGGAGCCCGTCTCGACGCCTCCGGCCGTCCGGGCCCCACAGCCGCCGAAGTCGCCGTACGCCCCGTGCCCGCCCCCGCCGACCCGCTCCCGCTCGGCCGTGACGCCGGCCGCTGGGCCCTGCTGTACCCCGCCGCTCACGACCGTCCCCGGATCACCGAGGACCATCTGGTGCAGCGCGAGAGCAACCCCCTCTTCCGTGTGCGGTACGCGTACGCCCGGACCCGTGCGCTCTCCCGTAACGCCTCCGACCTGGGCTTCCGTGCGGAGCCGGGGGCGCCGCAGGCGGTGGTCCACGGACTGGATGCCCTCCTCGCCGACCACCCCCGCGTCCTGGCCCACGCGGCGGCGCACCGCGCCCCGGACCGGCTCGCCCGGCACCTCGTCGACGTCGCCGATGCCGTGCTGCCCCTGCTGCCCGCCGTCCTGCCCGTCGGTGAGGAGAAACCCTCGGCCGCCCACCGCGCCCGGCTCGCCCTCGCCGAAGCGGCCGGGACGGTGCTGGCCGGCGGCCTGTCCCTGCTCGGCATCGACGCACCCGACCACCTCTGAGAGAGCACGCCGAAGATGAGCCGTTCCGCACACCCCGCCGGGCCCCGCCACGCCGACGTCCTGCCCGAGGGGCACTACAGCCCGCCGCCCGCCGACCTCAACGCCCTCGACCCCAAGGTGTGGGCGCAGACCGTGACGCGGGACGACCAGGGCGTCCTCACCGTCGGCGGCATCGACGTCAACCGGCTCGCCGAGGAGTTCGGCACGCCCGCGTACATCCTCGACGAGACCGACTTCCGGGCCCGCGCGCGTGCCTGGCGTACCGCCTTCGGGCAGGACGCCGACGTCTACTACGCCGGCAAGGCGTTCCTGTCCCGGGCCGTGGTGCGGTGGCTGCACGAGGAGGGGCTCAACCTCGACGTCTGCTCCGGCGGGGAGCTCGCCACCGCGCTGTCCGCCGGCATGCCCGCCGAGCGCGTCGCCTTCCACGGCAACAACAAGTCCGCGCAGGAGATCGAGCGGGCCGTCCGAGCCGGCGTCGGGCACATCGTGCTCGACTCCTTCCAGGAGATCGTCCGGGTCGCCCACATCGCCCGGGAGCTGGGCCGGCGGCAGAAGGTGCTCATCCGGATCACCGTCGGCGTCGAGGCCCACACCCACGAGTTCATCGCCACGGCCCACGAGGACCAGAAGTTCGGCATCCCGCTCGCCGGCGGCCAGGCCGCCGAGGCCGTACGGCGCGTCCTGGAGCTCGACAGCCTGGAGCTGGCCGGCATCCACAGCCACATCGGCTCGCAGATCTTCGACATGTCCGGGTTCGAGGTCGCCGCGCACCGGGTCGTCGGGCTGCTGAAGGACATCCGCGACGAGCACGGCGTCGAACTGCCCGAGATCGACCTCGGCGGCGGCCTCGGCATCGCCTACACCAGCGACGACGACCCCCGCGAGCCGCACGAGATCGCCAAGGCGCTCTCCGAGATCGTCAGCCGCGAGTGCGAGGCAGCCCGCCTCGCCACCCCCCGTATCTCCGTGGAGCCGGGCCGGGCCATCGTCGGGCCCACCGCCTTCACGCTGTACGAGGTCGGCACCATCAAGCCGCTCGACGGCCTGCGGACGTACGTCTCCGTCGACGGCGGCATGTCGGACAACATCCGTACCGCGCTGTACGACGCCGACTACAGCGTCGCTCTCGTCTCCCGCCGCTCCGACGCACAGCCGATGCTCTGCCGGGTCGTCGGCAAGCACTGCGAGAGCGGGGACATCGTGGTGCGGGACGCGTTCCTGCCCGCCGACCTGGCCCCCGGTGACCTGATCGCCGTACCCGCGACCGGGGCGTACTGCCGGTCCATGGCCAGCAACTACAACCACGTGCTGCGCCCGCCCGTCGTCGCCGTCAGGGACGGCGAGGCGCGCCTGATCGTCCGCCGTGAGACGGAGGAGGATCTTCTGCGCCTCGACGTCGGCTAGCGCACCCGGGTGCGCCACCCACGGCAAGCCACCGGCCGGGCGGAAGATCTTCTGTCTTCCGGCCCGGTAGAAATGAAATCGATGTCTCACGATCCGGACCAGGGGCAGAAACTCCGGTCCGGTGAGTGAGACTGGTCCCACCGTGACGGTATGAGGAAACGAGGTCGGATGATGCGTACGCGTCCGCTGAAGGTGGCGCTGCTGGGCTGTGGAGTGGTCGGCTCAGAGGTGGCGCGCATCATGACGACGCACGCCGACGACCTCGCCGCCCGGATCGGCGCCCCGGTGGAGCTCGCCGGGGTCGCGGTGCGCCGGCCCGACCGGGTGCGCCAGGGCGTTCCCGCCGACCTCGTCACCACGGACGCCACCGCCCTGGTCAAACGCGGCGACATCGACGTCGTGGTCGAGGTCATCGGCGGCATCGAACCCGCCCGGACCCTCATCACCACCGCCTTCGAGCACGGCGCCTCCGTCGTCTCCGCCAACAAGGCCCTGCTCGCCCAGGACGGCGCCGCCCTGCACGCCGCCGCCGAGGAGCACGGCCGGGACCTCTACTACGAGGCCGCCGTCGCCGGCGCCATCCCGCTGATCCGCCCGCTGCGCGAGTCCCTGGCCGGCGACAAGGTCAACCGGGTGCTGGGCATCGTCAACGGCACCACCAACTTCATCCTCGACAAGATGGACTCCACGGGCGCCGGATACCAGGAGGCCCTGGACGAGGCCACCGCCCTCGGGTACGCGGAGGCCGACCCGACCGCCGACGTCGAGGGGTTCGACGCCGCCGCCAAGGCCGCCATCCTCGCCGGGATCGCGTTCCACACCCGCGTGCGGCTCGACGACGTCTACCGCGAGGGCATGACCGAGGTCACCGCCGCCGACTTCGCCTCCGCGAAGGAGATGGGCTGCACCATCAAGCTGCTGGCCATCTGCGAGCGGGCCCAGGACGGCGGCTCCGTCACCGCGCGCGTGCACCCCGCCATGATCCCGCTCAGCCACCCGCTGGCCTCCGTGCGCGGCGCCTACAACGCCGTGTTCGTCGAGTCCGACGCCTCCGGGCAGCTGATGTTCTACGGGCCCGGAGCCGGCGGCGCGCCGACCGCGTCGGCCGTGCTCGGCGACCTCGTCGCCGTCTGCCGCAACCGGCTGAGCGGCGCCACCGGACCCGGTGAGTCCGCCTACGCCGCGCTGCCCGTGTCGCCGATGGGCGACGTCGTCACGCGCTACCACATCAGCCTGGAAGTGGCCGACAAACCGGGCGTACTCGCCCATGTGGCCACCGTCTTCGCCGAGCACGGTGTCTCCATCGACACGGTGCGCCAGCAGGGCAAGGACGGAGAGGCCTCCCTCGTCGTCGTCACCCACCGGGCGACCGACGCGGCCCTCGGCGGTACCGTCGAGGCGCTGCGCAAGCTCGACACCGTGCGCGGTGTCGCCAGCATCATGCGGGTTGAAGGAGAGTAACCAGCAATGACCCACCAGTGGCGCGGAATCATCGAGGAGTACCGGGACCGGCTGCCGGTCTCCGACACCACGCCGGTCGTGACGCTCCGCGAGGGCGGCACGCCCCTCGTGCCCGCGCAGGTGCTCTCCGAGCGCACGGGCTGCGAGGTCCACCTCAAGGTCGAGGGCGCGAACCCCACCGGGTCCTTCAAGGACCGCGGCATGACGATGGCCATCTCCAGGGCCAAGGAGGAGGGCGCGCAGGCGGTCATCTGCGCCTCCACCGGCAACACCTCGGCCTCGGCCGCCGCCTACGCCGTCCGGGCGGGCATGGTGTCCGCCGTGCTCGTGCCGCAGGGCAAGATCGCGCTCGGCAAGATGGGCCAGGCCCTGGTGCACGGCGCGAAGATCCTCCAGGTGGACGGCAACTTCGACGACTGCCTCACGCTGGCGCGCGGCCTGAGCGAGAACTACCCCGTGGCACTGGTGAATTCGGTCAACCCGGTGCGTATCGAGGGCCAGAAGACCGCCGCCTTCGAGATCGTGGACATGCTCGGCGACGCGCCCGACATCCACGTCCTTCCGGTGGGCAACGCAGGGAACATCACGGCCTATTGGAAGGGGTACAAGGAGTACTCCCTCGACGGTGTGGCCACCAGGACGCCCCGGATGTGGGGCTTCCAGGCCTCCGGCAGCGCCCCCATCGTGCGCGGCGAGGTCGTCAAGGACCCCTCCACCATCGCCACCGCCATCCGCATCGGCAACCCGGCCTCCTGGCAGTTCGCCCTCGCCGCGCGGGACGAGTCCGGCGGCGTCATCGACGAGGTGACGGACCGTGAGATCCTGCGCGCCTACCGGCTGTTGGCCTCCCAGGAGGGCGTCTTCGTCGAGCCGGCCTCGGCCGCGTCCGTCGCCGGACTGCTCAAGGCCGCCGAGCAGGGCAAGGTCGACCCGGGCCAGCGGATCGTGTGCACCGTCACCGGCAACGGCCTGAAGGACCCCGACTGGGCCGTGGCCGGTGCCCCGCAGCCGGTCACCGTCCCGGTCGACGCGGCCGCCGCGGCCGAGCGCCTCGGACTGGCGTAGAGCCGGGCGCCTCGGGCGGGCGTGAGGCCAGGTGCCCGAGGTGAGGCCGAGCAGCTGAGCGCCTCGGCCGGGCCCGGGCACCCGGGGCCGGCGCGGGGCCGAGCGCCTCGTGCCGGGCGGCGCCGACGCCGGACCGGGTGACGCCGGACCGGGTGACGCCGACGCCCGGACCGGCGTAAACAGCCCGGACCGGGGCAGACGGTGCCGGTGCGGGCAGCGCCGGTGTAACGAGCGCCACGGTCCGGCGTAAGACGGCGCTTACCTGGGGAAGTTCCCTACGAGGGGTGCACAGGGGGCTTACGACACGCATCGTGCGCCTGCTGTGCGCCCTATGTCGCCACAGAACCTACCTTCGATAGGCTGTACTGAACCCGCCCGCCGCATATGCCCCGCATATGGGCCGGTGCCGCGCCGTCTCCGCGGCCCGGACAGCGGCCGGCCCCCGGCCAGGCAGCGGCCATCCGGGTTCTCGTACACCATCGAATGTCCATCGAACGTCATTCGACAGTCACGCAGCTCAAGGAGAGTCATCGAGCGATGGCCGGTCCAGCGTTCCGCGCCGCCGCCGTCCGGGTGCGCGTCCCCGCCACCAGCGCCAACCTCGGCCCGGGCTTCGACGCCCTCGGCCTCGCGCTGGGGCTCTACGACGACGTGGTCGTCCGGGTGGCCGACTCCGGGCTGCACATCGACATCGCGGGTGAGGGCAGCGAGACGCTGCCGCGCGACGAGAGCCACCTCCTGGTGCGCTCCCTGCGCACCGCCTTCGACGTGCTGGGCGGGCAGCCGCGCGGCCTGGAGATCGTGTGCGCCAACCGCATTCCGCACGGCCGGGGCCTCGGCTCGTCCTCGGCCGCCATCTGCGCCGGCATCGTCGCCGCCCGCGCCGTGACCATAGGCGCCGAGGCCAGGCTCGACGACACCGCGCTGCTGGAGCTCGCCACCGAGATCGAGGGCCACCCCGACAACGTCGCCGCCTGCCTGCTCGGCGGTTTCACCCTGTCCTGGATGGAGGGCGGTGCCGCCCGGGCGATCAGGATGGAGCCCTCGGATTCCATCGTTCCGGTGGTTTTCGTGCCCGGGAAGCCGGTCCTGACCGAAACCGCGCGCGGCCTGCTCCCGCGCACCGTGCCGCACGTCGACGCCGCCGCCAACGCGGGCCGCGCCGCCCTGCTCGTCGAGGCCCTGACCAGGCGTCCCGAGCTGCTGCTGCCCGCCACCGAGGACCGCCTCCACCAGGAGTACCGCGCCCCCGCCATGCCCGAGAGCGCGGCACTGGTGGAACGGCTGCGGGGCGACGGCATCCCCGCGGTCATCTCCGGCGCCGGACCCACCGTCATGGCGCTGGCCGACGCGGACACCGCCGACAAGGTCGAGGCGCTCGCGGGCGCGGACTGGGCCGCCAACCGGCTGAGCCTCGATCTGCAGGGCGCGAGCGTGCTGCCGCTCGCCACCTAGACACCGCCTGACACACGGTTGCCGGATTTGGAGAGGGGGAATGTTTGTTGGATCCGGTAGTGTTAATCTCAAGTCTGCACCCGACCCCACCATGGCGAGGTGCCTCGTGTCCCCGTCCGGGACAGACCTTCTTCCGGGAGCCCCCCAAGCCGCACTGTGTTCCGAGCGCCGTACGTGGACCGTACGCCGCCTCCGGACACTGAGCAGCCCGACGGGCACGCTCCGGAACCGGTGCGACCACGCCGCGTGACACAGACACTGGGTGCCACGGCTCAAGGAAGCGCCATCACCAGATATTTCCTCCGCCGCTTAGGCGGACCACCGCCCCGGCACGGTCCACACCGACCGGACCACTGCCGGACAGCACAACCGGTCGCCGAGCCAGACAGGCCGACGTCCGCTCCAGGGAAGGACCCTTCGTGAGCGACACCACCGATCTGATGGGCGCACGTGTCGAGGAGACCGCTGCCGCGCCCGCCACGGACGCCTCCGCGCCTGCATCCGGTGCCGGCTCCCGGCGGCGCCGCGGTACCGGCCTCGAGGGCATGGTGCTGGCCGAGCTGCAGCAGGTCGCATCCGGCCTCGGCATCAGGGGCACCGCGCGCATGCGCAAGAGCCAGCTGATCGAGGTCATCAAGGAGGCGCAGGCAGGAGGGGGCGCCGCCCCGGCCAAGGCCGAGGCCTCCGAGGAGACCAAGCCCAAGCGCCGCGCCACCTCCCGGGCCCGTACGGGTGACACCGCCGAGAAGGCGGAGAAGAAGACGGACGCCGGCAAGGCCGAGGCCGTCGCCGAGAAGGCCGTCGCCCAGCAGCAGATCGAGATCCCGGGCCAGCCCGCCGGCGGTGAGGACGCCCCCGTCGAGCGCCGTCGCCGCCGTGCCACCGCCGAGGCCGGAGCCCCGGCCGCCGCCGAGACGGTCGCCGCCGAGGCGAAGAACGAGCCGAAGGCCGAGACCCCGGCGCAGCCCCAGCAGCAGTCCCAGAACGACGCCAAGGGCGACGCCGCCGACGGCGGCGAGGGCCGCCGCCGCGACCGCCGCGAGCGCGGCCGGGACCGCGACCGCGACCGCCGCAAGGGCGACGACCAGCAGGGCGGCCAGCGCGGCCAGCAGCAGAACCAGCAGCAGGGCGGCGGCCGGCAGGACCGCCAGGACCGGCAGGACCGCCAGCAGGACGACGACGACTTCGAGGGCGGCCGCCGCGGCCGTCGCGGGCGCTACCGCGACCGCCGGGGCCGCCGCGGGCGCGACGAGGTCCAGGAGCCGCAGATCGCCGAGGACGACGTCCTGATCCCCGTCGCGGGCATCCTGGACATCCTCGACAACTACGCCTTCATCCGGACCTCCGGTTACCTGCCCGGCCCGAACGACGTGTACGTCTCCCTCGCCCAGGTCCGCAAGAACGGCCTGCGCAAGGGCGACCACATCACCGGTGCCGTGCGCCAGCCCAAGGAGGGCGAGCGCCGCGAGAAGTTCAACGCGCTGGTCCGCCTCGACTCCGTCAACGGCATGGCGCCCGAACACGGCCGCGGCCGCCCGGAGTTCAACAAGCTCACCCCGCTGTACCCGCAGGACCGGCTGCGCCTGGAGACCGACCCGGGCGTGCTCACCACCCGCATCATCGACCTCGTGTCGCCGATCGGTAAGGGCCAGCGCGGCCTGATCGTGGCCCCGCCGAAGACCGGCAAGACCATGATCATGCAGGCGATCGCCAACGCGATCACGCACAACAACCCCGAGTGCCACCTGATGGTCGTCCTCGTGGACGAGCGTCCGGAAGAGGTCACCGACATGCAGCGGTCGGTCAAGGGCGAGGTCATCTCCTCGACCTTCGACCGCCCCGCCGAGGACCACACCACGGTCGCCGAGCTCGCCATCGAGCGCGCCAAGCGGCTGGTGGAGCTCGGGCACGACGTGGTGGTCCTGCTGGACTCCATCACGCGTCTGGGCCGGGCCTACAACCTGGCCGCGCCCGCCTCCGGCCGCATCCTGTCCGGTGGTGTCGACTCCACCGCCCTGTACCCGCCGAAGCGCTTCTTCGGTGCGGCCCGCAACATCGAGGACGGCGGCTCGCTGACCATCCTCGCCACCGCCCTGGTGGACACCGGGTCCCGCATGGACGAGGTGATCTTCGAGGAGTTCAAGGGCACCGGCAACATGGAGCTCAAGCTCGACCGGAAGCTCGCCGACAAGCGCATCTTCCCGGCCGTCGACGTGGACGCCTCCGGTACCCGTAAGGAAGAGATCCTGCTCGGGGCCGAGGAGCTGGGCATCGTCTGGAAGCTTCGGCGGGTGCTGCACGCGCTCGACCAGCAGCAGGCCATCGAGCTGCTGCTGGACAAGATGAAGCAGACGAAGTCGAACGTCGAGTTCCTGATGCAGATCCAGAAGACGACGCCGACGCCGGGCAACGGCGACTAGTCGTTCCCCGCGCCGCTGAGGGCACAAAGGCCGCCCACCGTCACCTGAGTGACGGTGGGCGGCCTTTCGGCGCTGAGAGGGAGGGGGCGCATCACACGCCCCTGACACCTCTTGCACCTCTGGGGGGACCCCCTTGCCTACCTCCGCCTCCGGCGCCGGTCGACACAGACGCCGGATACGCCTCGCCCTGCCCTTCGGGGCCGTCGGTGCCGCCGCCGCCCTGGCCGCCGCGCTGCTGACCTCCTCCGCCGACGCGGCCACCGCCCTGCCGCGGCCCACCGTCAAGCCCGCCACCAGCGCGCCCTCGCTCACCGAGCTGGAGCAGCGCGTCGCGGGCGCCCTCGCCGGTGACGACACCGCGGGACAGACGTCAAAGGCGTCGATGAGCAGCTCCACCACCGGCTCCGGCGACGGCACGGTCGACGCGAAGATCATCGGCGGTACGACCACCAGCATCACCTCGGCGCCCTGGATGGCCCAGCTCTGGTACTACGACGACCGGGGCACCACCAGCGAGACCGACGACATCGGTTTCTTCTGCGGCGGCACCGTCGTCGCGCCGACGAAGGTCCTCACCGCCGCGCACTGCGTCAAGGGCTACGACTGGTACGCGCACGGCGCGGTCATCACCGGCACCTCCCAGCTGCCCACCACCGACGACGCCGGCAACACCGACCTGCACGGCGGCACCGTCTCCGGTGTCTGGCGGCAGTGGAACCACCCGTCGTACGACGCCACGGCCATCGACAACGACGTCGCCGTGCTGACCCTGCCGACCTCCGTCAAGGTCACCCCGATCCGGATGACGACGTCCGGCGACACCGCCTCCTACGCCGCCGGCACCAGCGCCACCGTGTACGGCTGGGGCCGCACCAGCTCCACCAGCCAGAGCACCTCCGACACGCTGAAGACGGCCACGCTGCCCGTCCAGTCGGACACCACCTGCGCGAACGCCTACGGCGACTGGTTCATCAAGGGCCACATGGTCTGCGCCGGCCAGCCCGCCACCGGCAGCGACAGCGGCACCACCGCCATCTGCAACGGCGACTCCGGCGGCCCCCTGGTGGTGAACAACCGCGTCATCGGCGTGGTCTCCTGGGGCGTGGAGGACTGCGTCGCCAAGGGCTCCTACAGCGTCTTCGCCAAGGTCAGCACCTACGTCGGCGCCACCTACCCGCGGATCGACGACACCAACGTCAACGGCGACCACAAGGCCGACCTGTGGGTGCGCAACGCCTCCACCGGGACCGGCTACTCCAAGAACTCCACCGGCACCTCCTTCGCCACCCGTGAGTCCTGGGGACGCTGGGACGGCGTCAACGTCGTCCTGCAGACCGACCTGAACCGCGACGGCTACCAGGACCTGGTCTACCGGGCCAGCAGCACCGGCGACGTCTACTGGACCCACTACGTGCCCGCCAGTGGCACCTGGGCGACCCAGCAGATCGCCGACAACTGGGCGAGTCGCACCCGCATCCTCACACCTGGCGACGTCACCGGCGACTACCTGCCCGACCTGCTGTCGGTGGACTCCGCCGGCTACCTGTGGATCTACCCCGGCAACGGCAACGGCACCTTCGCGCCCCGCGTCCAGGTCGGCTCCGGCTGGAACCAGTACAACTCGCTGCGCGGCCACGGTGACTTCACCGGCGACGGCAAGGCCGACCTGATCGCCCGCAGCAAGAGCGACGGCTCGGTGTACCTCTACAAGGGCACCGGCAAGGCGGGTACCGGCGCGTTCTCCAGCCGGATCAAGGTCCGCACCTGGAGCAGCACGACGTACAACGCCTTCGACGCCGTCGGTGACATCACCGGCGACGGCAAGGCCGACTTCCTGGCCCGCACGCCCGGCGGCACGCTCTACCTGTACAAGGGCACCGGCAAGGCGACCAGCGAGATCTTCGCCACACGGATCTCCGTGGGCACCGGTTTCCAGCAGTACGACATCTGGGGCTGAAGCCCCAGGTGAGAGCCTTGCTCCCCAGCTGAACCGTCACGCTCCGTGCCCACCGTGCCACCTGGTGAGCACGGAGCGTTGTGCAACTCTGTGGCCGGTTTTCCCGTCTGACCGGACGGGGTGACGATTGGTGCAGTACGGGTCTGATCGGTACGAGTCCGAACAGTCCAGGTCTGGCACTGAACCCAGGGGGTAACCGACCGGAGATGAGCTGAGGAGCACATGTCTGCCGAGAGCACACCGGAACCCGGCATACCGGGGGAGTCCGTCATCAGCAGCAGGAGCCGCCGCGCCGGAGGACGCCGCCGCAAGCCCCGCAGCGGCCGCCGCAAGGGCCTGGTCATCGCGGCCTGGACCGCCGCGGGCATCGTCGTGCTGGGCGGCAGCGGCGCCGGGTACCTGTACGTCAAGCTCAACGGCAACCTCAAGAGCGTCGACATCGACCAGGCCCTCGGCGCCGACCGGCCCGAGAAGGCCGACAACGGCTCCGAGAACATCCTGGTCCTCGGCTCCGACACCCGCTCCGGCCGCAACGGCAAGCTCGGCGGCGGCGCGGACGACGGCAGCGCCCGCTCCGACACCGCGATGATCGTGCACCTCTACCGGGGCCACAAGAAGGCCGACGTCGTCTCCATCCCGCGCGACACCATCATCGACCGCCCCGAGTGCACCGACCCCAAGGGCGAGGACCACCCCGCCGCCCACGGGGCGATGTTCAACTCCGCCTACTCCACCGGCGGCGCCGCCTGCGCCGTGAAGACCGTCGAGTCGATGACCGGCCTGCGTATGGACCACTACCTGGAGGTCGACTTCAGCGGCTTCCAGAAGCTCATCGACGAGCTCGGCGGCGTCGAGGTCACCACCACCAAGAACATCGAGGACCCCGACAGCCACCTCGACCTCAAGGCCGGCACCCACCGCCTGAACGGCAGGCAGGCCCTGGGCCTCGTCCGCACCCGTCACGGCGTCGGCGACGGCTCCGACCTCGGCCGCATCCAGCTCCAGCAGGCCTTCCTCAAGGCCCTGGTCGACCAGGTCAAGGACGTCGGCCTGCTCACCAGCCCCAAGAAGCTCTACGACCTGGCCGACACCGCCACCAAGACCGTCACGACCGACTCCGGCCTCGGCTCGGTCAACGCCCTGATGTCCTTCGCGGCCGGCCTGAAGAGCATCAGCGCGAACAACATGCACATGGTCACGATGCCGGTCCGGTACGACCCGGCCGACCCCAACCGGGTCATCGTCCAGAAGGCCAAGGCGCGGATGGTCTGGGACGCCCTGAAGAACGACCGGCCCATCCCGAAGTCGGCGACCCAGGGCACCGCGACCGGTGAGGCCAAGGGCGTGGTGACGTCCTGAGGCACCGTCGCACGGGCGCGGGACAGCCGCACCACCCGCGGGGAACAAACCGCGGCAACCCCCGGTTTGGGGAGAAGGCACCAGTCCTGGCAGACTGGTACGTCGGCTCCGGTTCACGCTCACGCACCCCGCGGCAGCGACCCGGCGCCCTCCCGAAACCTAGGAGACACCTTGAAGCGCGACATCCACCCCGCGTACGTCGAGACGCAGGTCAGCTGCACCTGCGGCGCGTCGTTCACCACCCGCAGCACCATCGAGTCCGGCACCATCCGGGCCGAGGTCTGCTCCGAGTGCCACCCGTTCTACACGGGCAAGCAGAAGATCCTCGACACCGGTGGCCGTGTGGCCCGCTTCGAGGCCCGCTTCGGCAAGGCTGCCGCCGGCTCCAAGAAGTAGCGAGCCCCAAACCGCCGGTCCACGGCCGCGCGCCCCGTACGAGGCGCGCGCCGGGACCGGCGTTTTTGGTCGCCCGCCCTTCCCTTCCCGCAGTCCATCAGGAGCCCAAGATGTTCGAGGCCGTCGAGGAACTCGTCGCCGAGCACGCCGACCTGGAGAAGAAGCTCGCCGACCCGTCGGTCCACTCCGACCAGGCAGGCGCGCGCAAGCTGAACAAGCGCTACGCCGAGCTCACCCCGATCGTCGCCGCGTACCGCTCCTGGAAGCAGACCGGCGACGACATCGACACCGCCCGCGAGCTGGGCGCCGACGACCCCGAGTTCGCCGCCGAGGTCAAGGAGCTGGAGAAGCAGCGCGAGGAGCTCACCGAGAAGCTGCGCCTGCTGCTGGTCCCGCGCGACCCCAGCGACGACAAGGACGTCATCCTCGAGATCAAGGCCGGCGCGGGCGGCGACGAGTCGGCGCTGTTCGCCGGTGACCTGCTGCGCATGTACCTGCGGTACGCCGAGCGGGTCGGCTGGAAGACCGAGATCATCGACGCCACCGAGTCCGAACTGGGCGGCTACAAGGACGTCCAGGTCGCCATCAAGTCCCGCGGGCAGATCGAGCCCGGGCAGGGCGTGTGGGCGCGGCTGAAGTACGAGGGCGGGGTGCACCGCGTGCAGCGTGTGCCGGCCACCGAGTCCCAGGGCCGCATCCACACCTCCGCCGCCGGTGTCCTGGTGACCCCGGAGGCCGAGGAGGTCGACGTGGAGATCAACCCCAACGACCTGCGCATCGACGTCTACCGCTCCTCGGGCCCGGGCGGCCAGTCGGTCAACACCACCGACTCCGCCGTGCGCATCACGCACCTGCCGACCGGGGTCGTGGCCTCCTGCCAGAACGAGAAGAGCCAGCTGCAGAACAAGGAGCAGGCCCTGCGTATCCTGCGCTCCAGGCTGCTGGCCATGGCGCAGGAGGAGGCGGAGCGCAACGCCGCCGACGCCCGTCGCAGCCAGGTCCGTACCGTCGACCGCTCCGAGAAGATCCGCACCTACAACTTCCCGGAGAACCGCATCTCGGACCACCGCGTGGGCTTCAAGGCGTACAACCTGGACCAGGTCCTGGACGGCGACCTCGACGCGGTGATCCAGGCGTGTGTCGACGCGGACTCGGCGGCGAAGCTGGCGGCCGCGTAGCGCACGGAGTACGGGTAGGACGCAGCACCGAGCACCGGAGGACGAGCGTGCAGCAAGAAACCGGGGGGCGCCCCCCGAGCCCCCGCAGCGTGCTGCTCGCGGAGGTGGCGCAGGCCACCCAGCGGCTGGCCGACGCCGGCGTGCCCTCACCGCGCACCGACGCCGAGGAGCTCGCCGCGTTCGTGCACGGCGTCAAGCGGGGCCAGCTGCACACCGTCAAGGACGCCGACTTCGACGCCCGCTACTGGGAGGCCGTCGCCCGCCGCGAGGCCCGCGAACCGCTCCAGCACATCACCGGGCGCGCCTACTTCCGCTACCTCGAACTCCAGGTGGGCCCCGGGGTGTTCGTGCCCCGGCCCGAGACCGAGTCGGTGGTCGGCTGGGCCATAGACGCCGTACGGGCCATGGACGTCGTCGAGCCGTGCATCGTCGACCTGTGCACCGGCTCCGGCGCCATCGCCCTCGCCATGGCCCAGGAGGTGCCGCGCTCCCGCGTCTACGCCGTGGAGCTGTCCGAGGACGCCCTGGTGTGGACCCGCAAGAACATGGAGGGGTCCAGGGTCGAGCTGCGCCAGGGCGACGCCCTGACGGCCTTCCCGGACCTCGACGGCCAGGTGGACCTGGTCATCTCCAATCCGCCGTACATCCCGCTCACCGAGTGGGAGTACGTCGCCCCCGAGGCGCGGGACTACGACCCGCAGATGGCGCTGTTCTCCGGCGAGGACGGCCTGGACCTGATCCGCGGCCTGGAACGCACCGCGCACCGGCTGCTGCGCCCCGGCGGCGTGGTCGTCGTCGAACACGCCGACACCCAGGGCGGCCAGGTGCCGTGGATCTTCGCCGAGGACCGCGGCTGGACGGATGCCGCCGACCACCCCGACCTCAACAACCGCCCCCGCTTCGCCACGGCCCGCAAGGCACTGCCGTGAGCCCGCCGCAGACTTCACCACCCCAGCAGCACGTGTACGAGGAGGCCCGCCCGATGGCTCGGCGATACGACACCAACGACGCGACCGACCGCGCGACCGGTCTGCGCGAGGCCGCGTCCGCCGTCCGCCGGAGCGAGCTCGTGGTGCTGCCGACGGACACCGTGTACGGCATCGGCGCCGACGCGTTCTCGGCGGAGGCCGTCGCCGACCTGCTCGAGGCCAAGGGCCGGGGCCGCACCATGCCCACCCCCGTCCTCATCGGCTCCCCGAACACCCTGCACGGGCTCGTCACCGACTTCTCCGAGCAGGCCTGGGAGCTCGTCGACGCGTTCTGGCCGGGCGCGCTGACCATCGTCGCCAAGCACCAGCCGTCCCTGCAGTGGGACCTGGGCGACACCCGGGGCACGGTCGCCGTGCGCATGCCGCTGCATCCCGTCGCCATCGAACTGCTCACCGAGGTCGGCCCGATGGCCGTGTCCTCCGCCAACCTCACCGGCCACCCGGCGCCGGAGGACTGCGACGCCGCCCAGGAGATGCTCGGCGACTCCGTCTCCGTCTACCTCGACGGCGGCCCGACCCCCGGCAACGTGCCGTCCTCGATCATCGACGTCACCGGCCCGGTGCCCGTGCTGCTGCGCGAGGGCGCGCTCTCGCCGGACGAGCTGCGCAAGGTCGTACCCGACCTCGAGGTGGCCAATTGACAGCCCCTGACGCGGGGCGTGGCATAGGCAACGGGGAAAGCGCGGCGGAGATCACGACGACGTTCGTGGGGCTGCCGCGCGACAGCTTCCGCATCCTCCACGTCAGTACCGGCAATGTGTGCCGCTCGCCGATCACCGAGCGGCTGACCCGCCATTTCGTGCAGGAGCGGCTCGGCGTGCTGGGCGGCGGGCTCATCGTGGAGAGCGCCGGCACCTGGGGGCACGAGGGTGCGCCCATGGAGGCCCACGCGGAGACCGTGCTCACCGAGTTCGGCGCGGACCCCTCCGGCTTCGTGGGGCGCGAGCTGCTGGACGAGCACGTGATCCGCGCCGACCTGGTGCTGACCGCCACCCGGGACCACCGCGCCCAGGTGATCTCCATGGGGCACTCGGCGGGACTGCGGACCTTCACGCTGAAGGAGTTCACCCGGCTGGTGAAGGCCATCGACCCGGCGACGCTGCCCCCGCTGGAGGAGGGCGTGGTCGTCCGCGCGCGTGCGCTGGTGCGGGCCGCCGCGGCTCTACGCGGGTGGCTCCTGGCCCCCACGGCCGAGGCGGACGAGGTGTACGACCCGTACGGGGCGCCGCTGACGTTCTTCCGGTCCATCGGGGACGAGATACACCAGGCGCTGGACCCGGTCGTCACGGCCCTCACGGGCGTCCCCGCACGGGCCTGACGACCGCGCGCGGCGGACGCCCCGGGCCTACATTGGACGTACCTCAGCGTCGACGAGGCCCGGAGTCCACCATGACGGTCAGCCCCGCCCTTGCGGCCGAGGTCCTGCGGCGCCAGGACCCCGAACTCGCCGGCGTCCTGCTCGCGGAGCGGGAGCGGCAGTCGACCACCCTGCAGCTCGTCGCCGCCGAGAACTTCTGCTCGCCGGCCGTGCTGGCCGCGCTCGGCTCGCCGCTCGCCAACAAGTACGCCGAGGGCTACCCGGGCGCCCGGCACCACGGGGGCTGCGAGATCGCCGACGTCGCCGAGCGGCTCGCCGTCGACCGGGCGAGGCGGCTGTTCGGCGCCGACCACGCCAACGTCCAGTCCCACTCGGGCTCGTCGGCCGTGCTGGCCGCGTACGCCGCCCTGCTGCGCCCCGGAGACACCGTCCTGGCCCTGGGCCTGCCGTACGGCGGCCACCTCACGCACGGCTCGCCCGCCAACTTCTCCGGCCGCTGGTTCGACTTCGTCGGGTACGGCGTGGACGCCGAGAGCGGGCTCATCGACCACGAGCAGGTGCGCACGCTGGCCCGTACCCGCCGCCCCAAGGCGATCGTGTGCGGCTCGATCGCCTACCCGCGCCACATCGACTACGCGTTCTTCCGGGAGGTCGCCGACGAGGTCGGCGCGTACCTCATCGCCGACGCCGCGCACCCGATCGGGCTGGTGGCCGGGGGAGCGGCCCCGAGCCCGGTGCCGTACGCCGACATCGTGTGCGCCACCACCCACAAGGTGCTGCGCGGCCCGCGCGGCGGCATGATCCTGTGCGTCGCGGAGCTGGCGGAGCGGGTGGACCGGGCCGTGTTCCCGTTCACGCAGAGCGGGGCCCAGATGCACACCGTCGCCGCCAAGGCCGTCGCGTTCGGCGAGGCGGCCACACCGGCGTTCGCCGCGTACGCCCATCAGGTCGTCGCCAACGCGAGGGTGCTCGCGGCCGCGCTGGCCGCCGAGGGCCTGGCCGTCATCACGGGCGGCACCGACACTCACCTGATCACCGCGGACCCGGCCCCGCTCGGTGTCGACGGCCGCACCGCGAGGGGCCGGCTGGCGGCGGCCGGGATGGTGCTGGACTGCTGCGCGCTGCCGCACGGCGACGGCCGGGGACTGCGCCTGGGCACGGCGGCCGTGACCACCCAGGGGATGGGGGAGGGGGAGATGGCGAAGATCGCCGCGCTGCTCGCGGGGGTGCTGCGGGACGAGGTGGAGCCCGCCCGGGTGCGTGAAGAAGTGCGGGAGCTGGCCGGCGGATTTCCGCCCTATCCGGGGTGAGGCGGGGTAGACGCACCCGGGTGCACAGCCGCGCGTGCAACCATCGTCGCTACCCGGAAGTCCCCACCCATATGCACGCGTCGCTAGGGTGTGGGGTTGAGGATGGCCAGCGAGACCTGTGGGGAAGCCCGTGCGTGAATACCTGCTGACGCTCTGCGTCACGGCCGCGGTGACGTATCTGCTGACGGGGCCGGTACGGAAGTTCGCGATCGTGGCCGGGGCGATGCCGCAGATCCGGGCGCGTGACGTGCACCGGGAACCCACACCGCGGCTCGGCGGTATCGCGATGTTCTTCGGCCTGTGCGCGGGCCTGCTGGTCGCCGACCACCTGGCCAACCTCAACGAGGTCTTCGAGAAGTCCAACGAGCCTCGCGCGCTGCTGTCCGGAGCGGCGCTCATCTGGCTGATCGGCGTCCTGGACGACAAGTTCGAGATCGACGCCCTGCTGAAGCTGGGCGGCCAGATGATCGCCGCCGGCGTCATGATCCTCCAGGGCCTGACCATCCTGTGGCTGCCGATCCCCGGGATCGGGACGGTGTCGGTGACGCCGTGGCAAGGCAATCTGCTCACCGTGGCGCTGGTCGTCATCACCATCAACGCGGTCAACTTCGTGGACGGGCTGGACGGCCTCGCGGCGGGCATGGTCTGCCTCGCGGCCACGGCGTTCTTCCTGTACAGCTACCGGATCTGGTACGGCTACGGAGCCGAGGCGGCGGCTCCCGCCACCCTGTTCTCCGCGGTACTGATCGGCATGTGCCTCGGATTCCTGCCGCACAACATGCACCCCGCCCGGATCTTCATGGGGGACTCGGGCTCGATGCTGATCGGTCTGGTCCTGGCGGCGAGTGCGGTGTCCGTCACCGGCCAGCTGGACGTCGAGGCGCTCAACGTGAACCTGGGCGGCAGCCGGGAGACGACCCACGCGATGCTTCCCGTCTTCATCCCGCTGCTGATGCCGCTCACCATCATCGCGGTGCCCATGGCCGACCTGATCCTGGCCATCGTGCGGCGCACCTGGCGCGGCCAGTCCCCGTTCGCCGCCGACCGGGGCCACCTGCACCACCGCCTGCTGGAGATCGGCCACTCCCACAGCCGCGCGGTGCTGATCATGTACTTCTGGTCCGCGCTGATCGCCTTCGGCGCGCTCGCCTACTCCGTCAACTCCGCGTCCATGTGGATCGTCCTCGGTGTGGTGTTCCTCAGCGCGATCGGCCTGGTGCTGCTTCTGCTGCCGCGCTTCACGCCGCGCGCGCCGCGCTGGGCCGAGCGCTTCGTGCCGCCGCGCTACCGGCGCCGCCGGGCGGTCCCGGCGGTGGCCCCGGAGGCCTCGACGCCGGCCACCGCCGTGGAACAGACGCGTACTGCTGTGGTTTCCGGTGTCTCGGGTGTCTCAGGGGTGTCCGGCGTCAACGGCGCGACCGCGGTGGGACACCGTTCGCGGTTCCCCGACCGTCGCAAGGCGGGGACGTCGCGCTGAGGCCTCAAGGTAAGAATCTGACTAGAGCATTGCCAAGTCGTAAGAGACTGATGGGGGTGCGAAGCGCCCTAATACCAGACATCTCGGCCGTGATTTCGCTCAGACGCGCAGGTTCACCCTCATGTGTGACAGCCAGCACACCATCCAGGTAAAGACTGCATCAAATAGTTTGTGATACGGTTCACGAGAACCCCGGATAGAACCGAAGGACCGTAGTGCGACGGTCCATTGGTGTGAGGTATCCACTCTCAGCCCGGGGACTACGCTCGTCCATGACGACACCCTGCCCCCTGTGAAAGCGGAGTTGCCGCCATGCCGTCCAATGACGCCCGGACCCTGGCCCAGGCCGCCGTGCCCACGGCCGCCGTCGGCGTGATCGCCGCTGTCATCAGCGGCGTGGTCGCGGGCGGCAAGGGCGCGATCGGAGCGGCGGTCGGCGCGGTGCTCGCCATCCTCTTCATGGGCATCGGCCTGTATGTGCTGCAGTGGACGGCAAAAACGCTCCCGCAGCTGTTCCAGGCCATGGGCCTCATGCTCTACGTCGCTCAGCTCCTGCTGCTCATGATCTTCCTGGCCCTCTTCAAGGGCACCTCCCTCTTCAACCCGAGGGCGTTCGCGTTCACGCTCATCGCCGCGACCCTCGTATGGATGGCCGCACAGGCCCGTGCGCACATGAAGGCCAAGATCCTTTACGTGGAGCCGGACGCGGACAAGAGCGAGAAGCCCGAGAAGACCGGGTCGTCGTCGTGAGGAGTAGGCCCGGGATAAAGGCATGGGAGATCTCCTGCTATCGTCCGGTGCCAACTGCGGCATCGCGGGCGCGGGCATCTGAGCTGACGCCTGCTCAATCGCGAGGCTCGATGCCCCCCAGCCGCCCCCACATCCGTAACACCAGTCCGGTGCCGACCCGCGGCTGCTCGCCGCGCCGACACAACGAGGTTGCCGTACCCATGCGCCACGCTGAAGGAGCCCGCGGTGAGTGCTGACCAGACCACGCTCGCCTTCGACTGGAGTTGCCGTGTCTTCGCCGACAACGGCTGCGGCTTCCCGTCCCCGGGCCTCCACTCCTTCATGTTCAAGCCGATGTTCGAGGTCGGCGGCATCGAGTTCAACAAGCCGATGCTGCTCGCCCTGGTGACCTCCTTGCTCGTGGTCGGCTTCTTCTGGGCCGCGTTCAGCAAGGCCAAGGTCGTCCCCGGCAAGCTGCAGATGATCGGCGAGGCCGGCTACGACTTCGTGCGCCGCGGGATCGTCTACGAGACGCTCGGCAAGCGGGAGGGCGAGAAGTACGTCCCGCTCATGGTCTCGCTGTTCTTCTTCATCTGGATCATGAACCTCTGGTCGATCATCCCGGTCGCCCAGTTCCCGGTGACGTCGATCATCGCCTTCCCGGCCGCCCTGGCCGCGATCGTCTACCTGACCTGGCTGATCCTGACCTTCCGCAAGCACGGCTTCGTCGGCGGCTTCAAGAACCTGACCGGCTACGACAAGTCGCTCGGCCCGGTGCTGCCGCTCGTCGTGACCATCGAGTTCTTCTCGAACGTGCTCGTCCGGCCGTTCACGCACGCGGTGCGACTGTTCGCCAACATGTTCGCCGGTCACCTGCTGCTGGTCATGTTCACCGTCGCCAGCTGGTACCTGCTGAACGGCTGGCTCGCCCCGGCCGGAGCCGTCTCGTTCGTCATGGCGATCGTCATGATCCTCTTCGAGCTCTTCGTCCAGGCCGTCCAGGCATACGTCTTCGTCCTGCTGGCCTGCTCCTACGTTCAGGGCGCTCTCGCCGAGCACCACTGAGCGATCCGATCCGCCCGTCATCAGACGTCCGGTGGCCAACCCCCACCGGTCCTTGAAAGAGAAGGAAGAATCAGCATGGCTGCCACTGAGACCCTTGCCGCCGTCACCGGCTCCATCGCCTCCGTCGGCTACGGCCTCGCCGCCATCGGCCCCGGCATCGGCATCGGCATCATCTTCGGCAACGGCACCCAGGCGCTCGCCCGCCAGCCCGAGGCCGCCGGTCTGATCCGCGCCAACCAGATCCTGGGCTTCGCCTTCTGCGAGGCGCTCGCCCTCATCGGTATCGTCATGCCCTTCGTTTACACCTACAAGTAAACCGCGGCCGACGACACCCCTTAAGGGAAAGGCACTGATGACATGCAGCTGACACAGCAGCTGGTGCAGCTGGCGGCGGAGGAGGAGCAGAACCCCCTCATCCCGCCGATGCCCGAGCTGGTCATCGGCCTCATCACCTTCGCCATCGTCTTCTTCTTCCTCAGCAAGAAGCTCCTGCCGAACATCAACAAGGTTCTGGAGGAGCGCCGCTCGGCGATCGAAGGCGGTATTGAAGAGGCCGAGGCCATGAAGACCGAGGCCCAGAGCGTTCTTGAGCAGTACAAGGCTCAGCTCGCCGAGGCCCGGCACGAGGCCGCCAGGCTGCGCCAGGAGGCGCAGGAGCAGGGTGCCGCGCTCATCGCCGAGATGCGGGCCGAGGGCCAGCGTCAGCGCGAGGAGATCGTCGCCGCCGGCCACGCCCAGATCGAGGCCGACCGCAAGGCCGCCGCGTCCGCGCTGCGCCAGGACGTCGGCAAGCTCGCCACCGAACTGGCCGGCAAGCTCGTCGGGGAGTCCCTTGAGGACCACGCCCGGCAGAGCCGTGTCATCGACCGGTTCCTGGACGAACTCGATGACAAGGCGACGAAGGCCGAGGCAGGCCGATGAACGGGGCGAGCCGCGAGGCCCTGGCAGCCGCACGTGAGCGTCTCGACGCGCTGACGGACGCCACGTCCGTGGACGCGGCGCAGCTCGCCGACGAGCTGGCCGCCGTCACCGCGCTGCTCGACCGCGAGGTGTCGCTGCGTCGGGTCCTCACCGACCCGGCGCAGGCCGGTCAGGCCAAGGCCGAGCTGGTCCAGCGCCTGCTGGGCGCCCAGGTCAGCGGGCCCGCCGCCGACCTGGTGTCCGGCATGGTGCGCTCCCGCTGGTCGCAGTCCCGCGACCTGGTGGACGCCCTGGAGCAGCTGGCCGACCTCGCCGACCTCACCGCCGCCCAGCAGTCGGGCACGCTCGACGACGTCGAGGACGAGCTGTTCCGGTTCAGCCGGATCGTCTCCTCCAGCACCGAGCTGCGTGCCGCGCTGACCGACCGCAAGGCCACCGCGTCGGCCAAGAGCGAGCTGCTGCGCAGCCTGCTCGGCGGCCGGGCCAAGCCGGCCACCGCGCGTCTGGTGACGCGTCTTGTGACCGCGCCGCGGGGACGTAGCCTGGAGTCGGGACTGGAGTCCCTGTCCAAGCTCGCCGCCGAGCGCCGGGACCGCATGGTGGCCGTGGTCACCTCGGCGGTGCCGCTGAGCGACCTGCAGAAGCAGCGCCTGGGCGCCGCCCTCGCCAAGCTCTACGGCCGCCGGATGCACCTCAACCTGGACGTGGACCCCGAGGTCCTCGGCGGCATCCGGGTGCAGGTCGGCGACGAGGTCATCAACGGCTCCATCGCGGACCGGCTGGAGGATGCCAGCCGCCGCCTGGCGAGCTAGCGGCCGGCGGCGGCCGCCCGGCAACAGCGGCAGCCGCGCCAACTGAACACGCAGTACGTACTTACGGCCCTGGTTGGGCCGTGCAGAGGATGCAGAGTCTCTTCGGGGGCGACCCCCAGACCCCCCAAGAAACTTCGGGCCCAACAAGGAGAGCAGGGAACCCAGATGGCGGAGCTCACGATCCGGCCGGAGGAGATCCGGGACGCGCTGGAGAACTTCGTCCAGTCGTACAAGCCGGACGCGGCCTCGCGCGAGGAGGTCGGCACCGTCACCTTCGCCGGTGACGGCATTGCGAAGGTCGAGGGCCTGCCCTCGACCATGGCCAACGAACTGCTGAAGTTCGAGGACGGCACCCTCGGCCTCGCCCTCAACCTCGAGGAGCGCGAGATCGGTGCCATCGTCCTCGGCGAGTTCAGCGGCGTCGAGGAGGGTCAGCCGGTGCAGCGCACCGGTGAGGTCCTCTCCGTGGCGGTCGGCGAGGGCTACCTCGGCCGTGTGGTCGACCCCCTCGGCCAGCCGATCGACGGCCTCGGCGAGATCGAGACCGAGGGCCGCCGCGCCCTCGAGCTGCAGGCCCCCACGGTCATGCAGCGCAAGTCGGTGCACGAGCCGATGGAGACGGGCTACAAGGCCGTCGACGCCATGACCCCGATCGGCCGTGGTCAGCGTCAGCTGATCATCGGCGACCGCCAGACCGGCAAGACCGCCCTGGCCGTCGACACGATCATCAACCAGCGCGACAACTGGCGCTCGGGCGACCCGAAGAAGCAGGTCCGCTGCATCTACGTCGCCATCGGCCAGAAGGGCTCCACCATCGCCGGCGTGCGCCGCGCGCTGGAGGAGAACGGCGCCCTGGAGTACACGACCATCGTCGCCGCCCCGGCGTCCGACCCGGCCGGCTTCAAGTACCTGGCGCCGTACACCGGCTCGGCCATCGGCCAGCACTGGATGTACCAGGGCAAGCACGTCCTGATCATCTTCGACGACCTGTCCAAGCAGGCCGACGCCTACCGCGCCGTGTCCCTGCTGCTGCGCCGCCCGCCGGGCCGTGAGGCCTACCCGGGTGACGTCTTCTACCTGCACTCCCGTCTGCTGGAGCGCTGCGCCAAGCTCTCCGACGACATGGGTGCCGGCTCGATGACCGGTCTGCCGATCGTCGAGACCAAGGCCAACGACGTCTCGGCGTTCATCCCGACCAACGTCATCTCCATCACCGACGGCCAGTGCTTCCTGGAGTCGGACCTGTTCAACGCCGGTCAGCGCCCCGCGCTGAACGTCGGTATCTCCGTCTCCCGAGTCGGTGGTTCCGCGCAGCACAAGGCGATGCGCCAGGTCTCCGGCCGACTGCGCGTCGACCTCGCCCAGTTCCGTGAGCTGGAGGCCTTCGCCGCCTTCGGTTCCGACCTGGACGCCGCGTCGAAGGCGCAGCTGGAGCGCGGTCAGCGCATGGTCGAGCTGCTGAAGCAGAACCAGTACGAGCCGATGGCCACCGAGGACCAGGTCGTCTCGATCTGGGCCGGCACCACCGGCCGGATGGACGACGTGCCGGTCGCCGACATCCGCCGCTTCGAGAAGGAGCTCCTGGACTACCTGCACCGCAAGGAGCAGGGTCTGATGACCTCCATCCGCGAGGGCGGCAAGATGTCCGACGACACGATCCAGGCGATCGCCGACGCCGTCGCGGAGTTCAAGAAGCAGTTCGAGACCTCCGACGGCAAGCTGCTCGGCGAGGACGCCCCGGCCGCCGCCAAGTGACGTAAGGAAGGACCTGACTCATGGGAGCCCAGCTCCGGGTCTACAAGCGTCGCATCCGATCCGTCACCGCGACCAAGAAGATCACGAAGGCGATGGAGATGATCGCCGCCTCGCGCGTCGTCAAGGCGCAGCGCAAGGTGGCGGCCTCCACGCCGTACGCGAAGGAACTGACCCGCGCGGTCACCGCGGTCGCCACCGGCTCGAACACCAAGCACCCGCTGACCACGGAGGCGGAGAACCCGACCCGTGCCGCGGTCCTGCTCCTGACGAGCGACCGCGGTCTGGCCGGCGCCTTCAACGCCAACGCGATCAAGGCGGCCGAGCAGCTCACCGAGCGGCTCGAGCGGGAGGGCAAGCAGGTCGAGACGTACATCGTCGGCCGGCGCGGTGTGGCCCACTACAAGTTCCGCGAGCGGACGATCGCGGAGTCCTTCACGGGCTTCACCGACGACCCCTCGTACGCGGACGCCAAGAAGGTCGCGGAGCCGCTGATCACAGCGATCGAGACGGAGACGGCGGACGGCGGCGTGGACGAGCTCCACATCGTCTACACCGAGTTCGTGTCGATGATGACGCAGACGGCGGTCGAGTCCCGGCTGCTGCCGCTGAGCCTCGAAGAGGTCGCGGAGGAGGCCAAGCCCCAGGGCGAGCTGCTTCCGCTGTACGACTTCGAGCCCTCGGCGGAGGACGTCCTGGACGCCCTGCTGCCGCGCTACGTGGAGAGCCGCATCTACAACGCGCTGCTCCAGTCGGCCGCTTCGAAGCACGCCGCCACGCGGCGCGCGATGAAGTCGGCCACCGACAACGCCGGCGAGCTCATCGAGACGCTCACCCGGCTTGCCAACCAGGCCCGCCAGGCCGAAATCACCCAGGAAATCAGCGAGATCGTCGGTGGCGCCAGTGCCCTGGCCGACGCGACCGCGGGGAGTGACCGATAAATGACCACCACTGTTGAGACCGCGACGGCTACGGGCCGCGTCGCCCGGGTCATCGGCCCGGTCGTCGACGTGGAGTTCCCCGTCGACGCGATCCCGGACATGTACCAGGCCCTCCACGTCGAGGTCGCCGACCCGGCGAAGGCGGGCGAGAAGAAGACGCTGACCCTGGAGGTCGCCCAGCACCTGGGTGACGGCCTGGTCCGCACCATCTCCATGCAGCCCACCGACGGTCTGGTCCGCCAGGCCACGGTGATCAACACCGGCGCCCCGATCTCCGTGCCGGTCGGCGACTTCACCAAGGGCAAGGTGTTCAACACCATCGGTGAGGTGCTCAACGTCGACGAGCAGTACGACGGCGAGCGCTGGCCGATCCACCGCAAGGCCCCGAACTTCGACCAGCTCGAGTCCAAGACCGAGATGTTCGAGACCGGCATCAAGGTCATCGACCTGCTGACCCCGTACGTCAAGGGCGGCAAGATCGGTCTGTTCGGCGGCGCCGGCGTCGGCAAGACGGTGCTCATCCAGGAGATGATCTACCGTGTCGCCAACAACCACGACGGTGTGTCGGTGTTCGCCGGTGTCGGTGAGCGCACCCGTGAGGGCAACGACCTCATCGACGAGATGAGCGAGTCGGGCGTCATCGACAAGACCGCGCTGGTCTTCGGCCAGATGGACGAGCCCCCGGGCACCCGTCTGCGCGTGGCCCTGGCCGGTCTGACGATGGCGGAGTACTTCCGCGACGTCCAGAAGCAGGACGTGCTGTTCTTCATCGACAACATCTTCCGCTTCACCCAGGCCGGTTCCGAGGTGTCGACCCTGCTCGGCCGTATGCCCTCCGCGGTGGGCTACCAGCCGAACCTGGCCGACGAGATGGGCATCCTGCAGGAGCGCATCACCTCGACCCGCGGTCACTCGATCACCTCGATGCAGGCGATCTACGTCCCCGCCGACGACCTGACCGACCCGGCCCCGGCCACCACCTTCGCCCACCTCGACGCGACGACGGTGCTCTCCCGTCCGATCTCCGAGAAGGGCATCTACCCGGCCGTGGACCCGCTGGACTCCACGTCCCGGATCCTGGACCCGCGCTACATCTCGCAGGACCACTACAACGCGGCCATGCGCGTGAAGAACATCCTGCAGAAGTACAAGGACCTCCAGGACATCATCGCGATCCTCGGTATCGACGAGCTCGGCGAGGAGGACAAGCTCGTCGTCCACCGTGCCCGTCGCGTGGAGCGCTTCCTGTCCCAGAACACCCACGTCGCCAAGCAGTTCACCGGCGTGGACGGCTCGGACGTGCCGCTGGACGAGTCGATCGCCGCGTTCAACGCGATCTGCGACGGCGAGTACGACCACTTCCCCGAGCAGGCGTTCTTCATGTGCGGTGGTCTCGAGGACCTGAAGAAGAACGCGAAGGAGCTGGGCGTCTCCTGACGCCGGTCGCTCGTGTGATGTGTGTGAGGGGGCGGGCGCGTCCCGCCCCCTCTCGCACGCCTACTAGACTTGTACCTAACACCCGGCAGGAAGAGCCGGGTGGTGACCCGAGGAGCCACTCTTGGCTGCTGAGCTGCACGTCGCGCTGGTCGCCGCCGACCGTGAGGTCTGGTCGGGCCAGGCCACTCTGGTCGTCGCGCGCACCACGTCCGGCGACATCGGCGTCATGCCCGGTCACCAGCCGCTGCTCGGTGTGCTGGAGTCGGGCCCGGTGACCATCCGTACGAGTGAGGGTGGGACGGTCGTCGCCGCGGTGCACGGCGGTTTCATCTCGTTCGCGGACAACAAGCTGTCGCTGCTGGCCGAGGTCGCCGAGCTGTCGGACGAGATCGACGTCCAGCGTGCGGAGCGCGAGCTCGAGCGCGCGAAGGCGGAGGGCGACGCCACGGCCGAGCGCCGTGCGGACGTCCGCCTGCGGGCGGCGACCGCGGGGCGGTGACCCTGTACGCCGTAGGATGACGTCACTCAGCCGCGGTCGGCACCGGAGCGATCCGGAGCCGGCCGCGGCTGCAGTGGATATGGGTGTTTTTTACGTTCCGTTACCTAGGAGACGAGGAGGTCGGTGCCGATGGTCCTCGCTCTGACTGTGTGCGGAATTGTGGTGGCCCTCGTGGTGGTGGGACTGTTCGTCTTCGGTCTGCGCCGCCGGCTGATCCAGCGCTCGGGCGGCACCTTCGACTGCTCCCTGCGCTGGGACGCCCCGCAGGACGGTGACCCCAGCGGCAAGGGCTGGGCGTACGGGGTGGCCCGGTACAACGGCGACCGCGTCGAGTGGTTCCGCGTCTTCTCCTACGCTCCCCGCCCCCGGCGGGTCCTGGAGCGGTCCGCGATCGAGGTGGCCGGCCGCCGCGTCCCCGAGGGCGAGGAGGAGCTGGCGCTGCTGTCCGACCATGTGGTCCTGGCCTGTCTGCACCGGGGCACGCGTCTGGAACTGGCGATGAGCGAGGACGCGCTGACCGGTTTCCTCGCGTGGCTGGAGGCAGCCCCGCCCGGTCAGCGCGTCAACGTCGCCTGACGTCCTGCACGCAGGGCTTACTTCAGCCCGCTGTCGATGGCGCTCACCAACTCGCCGTTGCTCGTGTCGCCGCTGAACTCCCAGAAGAAGGCGCCGCCGAGCCCCTGGCTCCTGGCCCAGGACATCTTGGTGCCGATGGTGGCGGGAGTGTCGTACGACCACCAGTTGCCGCCGCAGTGCGCGTACGCCGTGCCGCCCACGGTGCCGGTGGCCGGACAGGAGCCCTTGAGGACCTTGTAGTCCTCGATGCCCGCCTCGTAGGTGCCGGGCGCCGGGCCGGTCGCGGTACCGCCGGGGGCGGCCTGGGTCACTCCGGTCCAGCCGCGGCCGTAGAAGCCGATGCCCAGCAGCAGCTTGCCCGCCGGGACGCCCTTGGCCTTGAGCTTGGCGATGGCGGCCGCGGAGGTGAAGCCCTCCTTCGGGATGCCGGGGTAGGAGGTGAGCGGGGAGTGCGGGGCGGTCGGGCCCGTCTTGTCCCAGGCGCCGAAGTAGTCGTACGTCATCACGTTGTACCAGTCGAGGTACTGTGCGGCGCCGCCGTAGTCGGCCGCGTCGATCTTGCCGCCGCTGGAGGCGTCCGCGGTGATGGCGGCGGTGATCAGGTAGCTCGGGCCGAACTCCGCGCGCAGTGCCTGGGTGAGGGTGCGGAAGGCGGCGGGACCGGAGGTGTCGCAGGTCAGGCCGCAGGCGTTCGGGTACTCCCAGTCGATGTCGATGCCGTCGAAGACGTCGGCCCAGCGCGGGTCCTCCAGCACGGCCTTGCAGGACTTGGCGAACGCGGCCGGGTTGGCCGCGGCCTGGGCGAAGCCGCCGGAGTAGGTCCAGCCGCCGAACGAGTACAGCACCTTCAGGTGCGGGTACTTGGCCTTGAGCTGGCGGAGCTGGTTGAAGTTGCCGCGCAGCGGCTGGTCCCAGGTGTCGGCGGTGCCGCTGACGGACTGGTCGGCGGTGTACGCCTTGTCGTAGGCGGCATAGGTGTCGTCGACGGTGCACTGACCGTTCTTGACGTTACCGAACGCGTAGTTGATGTGGGTGATCTTCGCCGCCGAGCCTGAGGTCACCAGGTTCTTGACGTGGTAGTTGCGGCCGTAGACGCCCCACTCGGTGAAGTAGCCGAGCTTGACCTTGCCACCGGGCGGCGGGGGCTCCTCGGTGCCGCCGGTGGTGCGGACCCGGACCGCGCCGCTGACCGGGCCGGTCTGGTCGGCGGTGTCCCGCGCCTGGACGGAGTAGGAGTAGTCGGTGCCCTTGCTCAGGCCGGTGTCCGTGTACGAGGTCGTCGTCACGGTGGCGACCCGGGCGCCGTCGCGCAGCACGTCGTAGTTCTTCACGCCCTTGTCGTCGGTGGCGGCCGGCCAGCTGAGCTTCACCGAGGTGTCGGTGATGTCCGAGGCGGCCGGGGTGCCGGGCGCGGAGGGCGGGGCGTCGCCGGGGACCGAGGTGCCGTCGCAGCTGCCGCCGTTGAGCGTGCAGTGGGACGGGGAGCCCGAGCCGGTGCCGTTGAAGCCGAAGGTGACGGAGGCGCCGGGGGCGAGGGTGCCGTTCCAGGACTTGTTCCTGGCAGTCCAGTGGGTGCCGGAGTTGGTGACGTCGGCGTCCCAGGCGGAGGTGACCGAGGTGCCGGCGGGGAAGTCCCACTCGACGGTCCAGGAGCTGAGGGTGGTGGTGCCGGTGTTCTTCACCGTCCACTTGCCCTCGAAGCCCGAGCCCCAGTCCTGGGTCTTGGCGTAGGTGGCGGTCGCGGAGGTCGCGGCCTGGGCGGGGCTCGCGAGCCCGACCAGACCGGCGAAGGGGAGCAGCAGGGTGGCCAGCCCTGCCGCGGCTCTGTGTCTGAAGCGCATGCTGCGCCTCCTCGTCGGGGATGTCGGGGGCATGACTGAGCCTCATGCCCGCAGTGCGGCGAGGATAGGAAGGTCTGGACCACCGGTCAATAGGTCTGGACCAGTCGTGTCGGGCGGGCTTCAGACCCCCAACTCCTGCGCCAGCACGGCCGCTTGTACCCTGCTGCGCAGCCCCAGCTTCCCCAGCAGGCGGCTGACGTGCGTCTTCACGGTCGCCTCCGCCATGTCGAGCCGCTCGGCGATCACCGCGTTGCTCAGCCCCTCGCCCAGGCAGGACAGCACCTCCCGCTCCCGCCGGGTGAGCTGCTCCAGCAGCGACGGGTCGGCCGTGGGCTGCCGTACCGGCCTGGCGGCGAACTGCGCGATCAGTCTCCGGGTGACCGCGGGCGCGATCAGGCCCTCGCCCCGGGCGACCGTCCGCACGGCCTCCAGCAGCGACTGCGCCTCGGTGTTCTTCAGCAGGAACCCGGCCGCGCCCGCGCGCAGCGCCCCGAAGACGTACTCGTCGAGGTCGAAGGTGGTCAGCACCAGCACGTCCGCGAGGTTCTCCGCGACGACCTGCCGGGTCGCGGACACCCCGTCCAGGCGGGGCATCTGAACGTCCATCAGCACCAGGTCGGGCCGCAGCTCGCGGGCCAGCGCCACCGCCTGCTCGCCGTCCGCCGCCTCGCCGACCACCTCGATGTCGGGCGCGCTGCGCAGGATGAGCACCAGCCCGGCGCGGACGGCGGACTGGTCCTCGGCGACCAGGACGCGGATCATGCGGGGTCTCCTTCCGTGATGGGCAAGGTGGCGCGCACCGCCCAGATCGTGCCGTCCGGCCCGGCCTCGGGTCCGGCTTCGAAGGTGCCGCCGAGCAGGGCGGCGCGCTCCCGCATGCCGATGAGACCGGCGCCGGCCCCTGGGACACGCGGGCTTTCGTGGTCGCCGTAGGGGCTGGTCACGTGGACGTCGAGGACGTGGTCACGCTGTCCGACCGCCACCGTGACCCGGCCCTCGTGGGCGTGCTTCAGCGCGTTGGTGAGGGACTCCTGGACGATGCGGTACGCGGCGAGCTCGACCGGCGCGGGGACCTTGCCGTGCTCGGTGTGGAGGGTGACGTCGAGGCCGTTGGCACGAGCCCCCTCGACGAGCGCGCCGAGTCCGTCGAGGGTGGGCGAGGCCGCCGGCTCCCGTGCCGCGCCGCCGTCGCGCAGGATGCCGATGAGGCGGCGCATCTCGGCCAGCCCGGCGACGCTGTTCTCCCGGATGACTCCCAGAGCCTCCTTCGAGGTCGCGGGGTCGCCGATGGCCAGGGCGGCCGTGGAGTGGATGGCGATCGCCGACAGGTGATTGGCGACCATGTCGTGCAGTTCCCGGGCCACTTGCGCCCGTTCCGCCGTCACGGCCTGGACACGGTCCATCTCGGCGAGCAGGGCGGTCTGCTCGGCCCGCAGCCGTGCGGCCTCGGCCGCGTCCCGGTGGTTGCGTACGACCCAGCCGGTGGAGGCGGGGGCGAGGGCGACCACGCCCACGGCCACGCCGATCAGCAGACCCTGTGGTTCACGCCAGAGCGCGGCGGGCACCACTCCGGCGAGGACCGTGAGCAGCCCGGTGATCCAGGGGATACGGCGGGCGGAGGCGGGGCTGCCGTACAGCACGGCCGCGTACACCAGGTCCGTGTACAGCACGATCGTGACGATGCTGCCGGTGGTCACGGTGTCGGCGAACAGCGCGACCGTGCCGATCAGCAGTCCCGTGCGGGGTCGGACCCGGCGCAGCGGCTCGCAGGCGGCGGTCACGGCGAGCGGGACCAGGGCGGCCCAGCGCTGGGGCCACAGCACCAGGTCGCCGGAGGGCACGCGCGGGGAGATGCCCAGTGCCCACAGCAGCAGCCCCCCGAGCATCCCGCCCACGGCGATGAACACGTCGTCGCGGTGCGGGCGGGGGAGTGGTACGGCCATGCGCCCATCCAACACGGCCCGGTGGGCCTGCGCCTGATCCCCGGGAAGGGTCCCGGACTGCATCCTTCGATGTACCGGCGGTTCGTCGCCGGCGACGACGAAACGAGCCGATCACGGCGCGAGCCTGGAGGGGTGAACCGCATCCGCCGGGAGGAGCGCGCGCCGTGATCGTCACGCTGATCGTCGTCTGCGAGGTCGGTTTCTGGGTGCTGCTGGCGGCCGGCTTGGCCGTGCGCTATCTGCTGCGGATGCCGCGTACCGGTCTCGCCCTGCTGCTGTGCGAGCCGCTGCTGGAGGTCGTCCTGCTGGTGGTCACCGCACTGGACCTGAAGAACGGCGCCGACCCGAGCGGGAAGCACGGGCTGGCCGCGCTGTACATCGGCTACACCGTCGGCCACGGCCACCGCACGGTGCGGTGGCTCGACGGCCACGCCGCCCACCGCATCGGCGGCGGCCCGCCTCCGCCGAAGCCCCCGCGCTACGGCATGGCCCGGGCCCGGTACGAGGGCCGGGTGTGGCTGGGCACGGTGACGGCCGCGGCCGTGGCGACCGCGCTGCTGCAGATCGCCATCTGGTACGTCGACGACCCCAGCCGCACGACCTCCCTGGAGAGCTGGCGGTACGTCGCCTGGCGTGCGGCCGGCATCCACGGACTGGTCGCCCTGACGTACGCCGTCTGGCCGAAGCGGGCACCGGCGGACCCGCCCGAGGTCACACCCGAGCGGGAAGGAGCACGCCGCTGAGCCGGACCCGGGTGATGCGGTGCGCCCGACCAGCCCTCAGCGCTCCCCGCCCGGCACCCACAGCACGTCCCCGGACTCCTTGTTCGCGGTCCTGGCCAGGATGAACAGCAGGTCGGAGAGCCGGTTGAGGTAGGTGGCGGTGAGCGGGTTCATCGTCTCGCCGTGCACCTCGAGGGCCGCCCACGTCGAGCGCTCCGCCCGGCGTACGACCGTGCAGGCCTGGTGGAGCAGGGCCGCGCCCGGGGTGCCGCCCGGGAGGATGAAGGAACGGAGCTTGTCGAGCTTGTCGTTGAAGCGGTCACAGTCCGCCTCCAGCCGGTCGATGTAGAACTGCTCCACCCGCAGGGGCGGGTACTCGGGGTTCTCCACGACCGGCGTCGACAGGTCCGCACCCACGTCGAACAGGTCGTTCTGCACGCGGGTGAGGACCGTGACGATCTCCTCGTCCAGAGCGCCCAGCGCGATCGCCGTGCCGATCACCGCGTTGGCCTCGTTGGCGTCGGCGTACGCGGCGATGCGCAGGTCGGTCTTGGCGACCCGGCTCATGTCCCCGAGGGCGGTGGTGCCCTGGTCGCCGGTCCTGGTGTAGATGCGCGTCAGATTGACCATGCACCCAGCGTAGTTACGCCCCGGCCGTACGGAAGACGCGTGTGCCCACTGTCACGGCCAGCGCGGTCAGGCCGACGGCGACGAGGGCGCCGTACAGCATGTGTGCGGTCGCGTAGGCGCCGACGTACGCGTCCCGCACCGCGTCGACCAGGTAGCGGAACGGCATGAGGCGGGAGAGCACGTCCAGCCAGGCCGGGCCCAGGGACATCGGCAGCATCAGGCCCGACAGCAGCATGGACGGCATGGTCAGGGCGTTGACCGCCGGGCCGAAGGTCTGCGGGGTGCTCAGCCTCATGGCCAGTGCGTACGACAGCGAGGCCAGCGAGGCGGTGAGCAGGGCGACGAAGGCGAAGCCGATCAGGACGCCGGGCAGGGGAGCCCGCAGGCCCATCGCCACCGCCGCCAGCACGAGCAGCACCGCCTGGAAGACGAAGACCGTGACCTCCCGCAGGACCCGGCCGAGCAGCAGGGCCAGGCGGCTGACCGGCGTGACGCGCAGGCGTTCCACCACCCCGTGCCCCTGCTCGACGATGATGCCGAAACCCGCGAAGGAGGCTCCGAACAGGCCGAGTTGCAGCAGCAGGCCGGGGACCAGCACCTGCCAGGAGCTGCCGGGCGCGCCGAGCGGCAGGCCGGTGAGCAGCGGGCCGAAGAAGATCAGGTACAGCAGCGGTGTCAGGACGCCGAAGAGCAGGGCGAAGCGCGACCGCAGGGACTGGCGCAGGTAGCGGCCGTAGATGAGCGCGGTGTCGTGCACAAGCATGTCGTCGTGTCCTATACGGCTACGGGGGCGGCGTCGGCCGGCTCGGCGGTGCGGCCGGTGATGGCGAGGAACGTGTCCTGGAGCGTGGCGTCGAGCGAGCCGCCGTACCGGAGCTTGAGCGCGCTGGGCGTGCCCTCGGCCACGACCACGCCCTGGTCCACGACGACCAGCCGGTCGGAGAGCGCGTCGGCCTCGTCGAGGTAGTGGGTGGTCAGGAACACGGTCGTGCCGTGCTCGTCGCGCAGCCCGCGCACCAGGTCCCACAGGCCGGCCCGGCTGCCCGGGTCCAGGCCGGTCGTCGGCTCGTCGAGGAAGAGCACCTTGGGGCGGTGGGTGAGCGCCATCGCGATGTCCAGGCGGCGGCGCTGCCCGCCGGAGAGCGCGGCGCACGGGCGGTCGAGCAGCTCGGTGAGGTCCAGGTCGCGGGCGAGTTCCACGGCGCGCTCGGCGGCCCGGGGCTTCGGCAGGCGGTACAGGCGGCCCTGGGTGACCAGCTCCTCCCGCACGGTGACCTGCGGGTCGACGCCGCCCGACTGCGCCACGTACCCGCACACCCGCCGCACCCCGGCCGGGTCGGTCGCCAGGTCGTGGCCGGCGATGGTGGCCGCACCGCCGGTGGGCGCCAGCAGCGTGGTGAGCATGCGCAGGGTCGTCGTCTTGCCGGCGCCGTTCGGGCCGAGGAAGCCGAGGATCTCTCCCTCGCGGACGGTCAGGTCGATGCCGCGCACGGCCTCGACCGGGCCGCGCCTGCTCCGGAAGGTACGGGCCAGACCGGCCGTACTGATGATGGTCATGCGCCCAGAAAAACAGAGTCATTGAAATTTTGCAACGACCCCAAGTTTTCAGTGCACACAAAGAAGCTACGATGCGGGCATGGCCGAGGGACTCAGGGAGCGCAAGAAGCGGCAGACCAGGCAGTACATCTCGGATGTCGCCACGGCGCTGTTCGTCGAGCGCGGCTTCGACGCCGTGACCGTCGCGGAGGTGGCGGACGCCGCCAACGTCTCCGTCAACACGGTCTACAACTACTTCCCCGCCAAGGAGGACCTCTTCCTCGACCGCTCCCGTGAGGTCGTGGACCGGCTCTCACGCTGGGTGCGCGGCCGGCGGGACGGGGAGTCGGCCGCTGCCGCGGTGCTGCGCGAACTGCGCGACGAGGTGGAGGCGGTCTCGCCCCGTGTGGGGCTGATGGACGGGTACGCCCGTTTCATGACGGTGATTCATGAGTCGCCCGCACTGCGCTCCCGGCTCTGGTCGATCGGCCAGGAGGTCGTCGACAACCTGGAGCACACCCTGCGCGAGGAGACCGGCGCCGCGCCCGAGGACCCCATGCCGGGCCTGATCGCCGGTCAGGTCAACTGGCTGCACCACACCGTCATGGCCGACATCGGCCGGCGCATGATGGCCGGCGGCAGGCCCGCCGAGGTCTCGCGCCAGGTGCTCGTGCTGCTGGACGAGATGGAGGAGCTGCTGAGCGAGAAGGTGCTCAACTACGCCGTACGTGGCGCGGGGTGACCCCTGCCGGTGTGATGTCCGTCATGTGAGACGTGACGCGCGTTACTTACCGGTCACACGGGCCCTCACGAGCGCTAGTGTCCGCCGGAGAAACAACAGCAGCGCGTATCAGGGGAGTCGCACAGTGGCACGGAAGCTCGCCGTCATCGGGGCCGGACTGATGGGTTCCGGTATTGCCCAGGTCGCCGCGCAGGCGGGCTGGGACGTCGTTCTGCGCGATGTCACCGACGAGGCGCTCACCCGCGGGACCGACGGCATCAAGGCCTCGTACGACAAGTTCGTGAGCAAGGGCAGGATGGAGGCGCACGACGCCGACGCCGCCCTGGCCCGGATCACCGCGACCACCGACCTGGACGCCGCGGCCGACGCGGACGTCGTCGTCGAGGCCGTCTTCGAGAAGCTCGAGGTCAAGCACGAGATCTTCCGCGCACTCGACAAGCTCGTGAAGGACGACGCCGTCCTCGCCTCCAACACCTCCGCCATCCCGATCACCAAGATCGCGGCCGTGACGGAGCGCCCGGAGCGCGTCGTCGGCACGCACTTCTTCTCGCCGGTGCCGATGATGCAGCTGTGCGAGCTGGTGCGCGGCTACAAGACGAGCGACGAAACCCTCGCCAAGGCCCGGGAGTTCGCCGAGTCCGTCGGCAAGACCTGCATCGTCGTCAACCGGGACGTCGCCGGCTTCGTGACCACCCGCCTCATCTGCGCCCTCGTCGTCGAGGCCGCGAAGCTGTACGAGTCGGGCGTGGCCAGCGCCGAGGACATCGACCTGGCGTGCAAGCTGGGCTTCGGGCACGCCATGGGCCCGCTGGCGACGGCGGACCTGACCGGTGTCGACATCCTGCTGCACGCCACCAGCAACATCTACACCGAGTCCCAGGACGAGAAGTTCGCCGCTCCCGAGCTGATGCGCCGGATGGTTGACGCCGGTGACATCGGTCGCAAGAGCGGGCAGGGCTTCTACAAGCACTGAAACCGCACACACCGCAAGGGCCATCACACCTCCGGGTGAATTCGGTCTCGGTTCGCCCATAAACGGCAACCTCCGGGCCCGCCAGGCAGTCAGAGGTTGCATCACCGGCATCGGAAACTGCACCGGAACTGCATCAGAACGCGGAGTCACCAGACGCACGCACGGGAGCGCATATGCACATCAGGGGCGACCACGCCGAGCTGGTCGTCGGGGGCCGCCTCGACGTCCGCAGCGCGGCGGACGCCCGTGCGGTCCTGCACTCGGCCGTCGACGACGGAGTCGGCGACCTGGTGCTCGACCTGTCCGAACTGGACTCCTGGGACGCCACCGGACTCGGGGTGATCATGGGGGCCCACCGGCGGGCCGGCCGCTGCGGCCGGCGGCTCGTGCTGCGCGGGGTACCGCCGCAGATGCAGCGCCTGCTGGTGGCCACCCGGCTGCACCGGATCCTGGCGATCGAGGGAGGCATCGGGGTGGAGAGCCTGCCCCGCGTGTGACGCCTTCGCACGGCTGCGCACGTGTTACCGCGAACGGGTGTGAACCGGGCGCCCGGGGAGACCCGGGGTCGGATGCCGGCGAACCGTGCGACGCGCACAATCCTCACGAGACTGTGATGTCTCGGACGGCGCGGTACCCCGGACTGTCGTAGATACTGAGCGAAGGTTTAGGGTTCGGCTGCCCGCTGCCCTGCAACCCCTGGCGGGCCCGGACCAGAAGCGACAGCGCGGTGTGCAGCAAGGCCGGGAGGGGCTACCAGCACACGACGCTTTTGGGGGGCTTGGACCTATGGACCCGAACACCCGGGGACCCGAGGAGCACGGCCACGACGGCGCCGGCCACGCGCCGCGCCAGCGCCCGCCCAGGGAATCCCTCACCTCCGACTTCGGCCAGCACGCGCCCGCGCCGGCCCGCACGGTGCAGCTCGTCACCGGCGACTTCCTGCTCACCGTCAACCCCGTCGACGGCAGCGAGATCGAGGCCTGCCCGCCCGCCGAACGGCCCGGCCCGCCCGCCAAGCTCACCACGGCCGAGCGCGCCGAGACCGAACGCGCCGCCCGCCCGCCCGTCCCGCCGGGCCCGGCCCGGCCCGCCCTGCCGCTGCTGGCCCGCCAGGACGAGCGCGAGCAGCTCGTACGTCTGCTCGCCCGCGGCCGTTCCGTACGCCTCACCGGCCCCGCCGGCTCCGGCCGCACCCGTCTGCTCGACACCGTCGCCGAGGACTGCGCGGACCTCGCCCCCGACGGCGTGGTCCGCCTCAGCGGCCACCACCGCACCGCCGACGACGTCCTGTACGACCTGTTCTACGCGGTCCACAACGCCCCCCTGCACCGGCCCGAGCGCGACCAGCTGCTCGCCTGCCTCCGCGGGATCGGCGCGGTCGTCGTCCTGGACGACCTGGAGTTCGGCGGCGCGGCCCTGGACGAACTGCTGGAGGCCACCCCCGAGTGCGCCTTCCTGCTGGGCGCCACCCCCGACGTCCCGGCCCCCTCGGCCGGCTCGGGCGTGGAGGAGGTCGTCCTGCCCGGCCTCGACCGCGCGGCCGGGCTGGACCTGCTGGAACACGCCGTCGGCCGCCGCCTCACCGAGGAGGAGGCCAACTGGGCCGGCGACCTGTGGTTCGAGTCCGAGGGCCTGCCGCTGCGGTTCGTGCAGGCCGGTGCCCTGCTGCGGCAGCGCGACCGGCTGCGCGCCGGGACCAGCGCCGTCGACGAGTTCGGCGTCTTCGAGGACGCCCGCCCGGACGACGTGGTGGGATACGGGGCCGCCGAGGGCGACGAGGTGCCGCTGCCCTCGCTCGGCGAGGCCGCCGCCCCCGCCCCGCTGCTCGCCTCCCGGCTGAGCGCCTCCGCCCGCGACACGCTGCGCTTCGCCGTCGCCCTGGGCGGCGAGGTGCCGCACCAGGCGCATCTGCCCGCGCTGGTCGGCGACACCCACGCGGACGCCGCGCTCGGCGAGCTGGCCGGCTGCGGCCTGGTCTCCCCGGTCGGCTCCCGCTACCGGCTCGCCGCCGGGGTGCTCACGCAACTGGAGGCCGCCGGGTACGCCGACGACGCCCAGGACCGGGCCCGCAGCGCCGCCCGGCACTACGCCTGGTGGGCCGGACACCCCTCCGTCACGCCCGAGCGCGTGTGCGCCGAGGCCGACACGCTGCTCGCCGCCCTCACCGCGCTGGTCCCGGCCACCACCCCGCCCGCCGAGGACGAGGAGAGCACCGCGGTGCTGCTGGCCCGTACGGCGGCGCCCGCGTTCGCCGCGGGACTGCACTGGAGCGCCTGGGAACGGGCCCTGCGGGCCGGCGCCGAGGCCGCCCGGCTCGCCGGGGACGTCGGCGAACAGGCCTACTTCCACCACGAGCTCGGCATACTCGCGCTGTGCCGCGGACAGCTCGACCGGGCCCGCGCCGAACTGGAGGCCTCCATCGGCCTGCGCGGCGCCCTCGCCGACAAGCGCGGCACGGTCGCCGGGCGCCGCGCCCTCGCCCTGGTCGCCGACCGCTCGGGCATGCCGCTCGCCCTCGGCACGCCGGCGGAGGAGGAGCTGTTCGACACCCGGCACGAGGAGCCGGCCTCGCCGCCGCGCGGCGCGCCGACGGCGTTCCCCGAGCTCCAGCCGCCCGCCGACACCGGCCTGGTCACCCACCGCGCAGCGCCCGTCCCGCCCGGCAAGGCGCCCTCGCGCAAGGCACGGGGCGGGCTGAAGGGCATGGCCCGGCGCAACCTCGTCGGGGCCGGCGCGGGTGCGCTGCTCGTCGCCGTGCTCGGCACGGTGGTGACCCTGGGCGCCACCTCCGACAACGACGCCGGCACCCCGTCCGACCATGTCGGCCCCAACCCGTCCGCCAGCCAGGGCCTCGACGACGGCAGCCTCGGCGCCGACCGGCCCGCGAAGAACGGCGGCGGCGACACCGGCGCGGCCGCCGTCCGCCCGACGGACCCGGGCCCGGACGGCACGCCGGGCACGTCCGACGACCCGACGCCGACGGCGACGGGATCGGCGGCCCCCTCGGGCACCCCGAGCGGTTCGCAGGACCCGAGCGGTCCGGCCACGAGCAAGCCGCCTACGTCCCCGAAGCCGTCGTCGACGAGCAAGCCGCCGACCTCTGATCCGTCGACGTCCAAACCGCCCACGTCCGACCCGTCGACCTCCGCGCCGACGTCCCAGCCGCCGACCTCCGAGCCGCCGTCGTCGACCCCCTCCACCTCCAACTCGGCCAGCGGCCCGGCCTCCAGCGCTCCGGTGGCCTCCAGCGCCCCGGCGCAGACGAGCAGCTCGGCGAGCGCGCCGGTCAGCGGCGGCGGTTCGCCCGGCACCTCGGACCAGGTGATCTGAGGTCTGGGCACATCAGCGGGCCGGCGGCGAGGACACGCCCGTTCCGCCGCCCGTACACACGACCGGGCCGGGTCCGTTTCTCGGACCCGGCCCGGGGTGAACGCCGTACTCCCGCTCAGAACAACCGCAGCTTGTCGTCCTCGATGCCCCGCAGCGCGTCGTAGTCGAGGACCTGGCAGCCGATGCCGCGGTCGGTCGCCAGCACGCGGGCCTGGGGCTTGATCTCCTGGGCGGCGAAGATGCCGCGCACCGGGGCGAGATGGGGGTCGCGGTTCAACAGCTCCAGGTAGCGGGTGAGTTGCTCCACCCCGTCGATCTCACCGCGGCGCTTGATCTCCACGGCCACGGTCTGCCCGTCGGCGTCGCGGCACAGGATGTCCACCGGGCCGATGGCCGTCGGGTACTCGCGGCGGATGAGGGTGTAGCCCTCGCCGAGCGTCTCGATGCGGTCGGCGAGCAGCTCCTGGAGGTGCGCTTCCACGCCGTCCTTGATCAGGCCGGGGTCCACGCCCAGTTCGTGCGTGGAGTCGTGCAGGATCTCCTCCATCGTGATGATGAGTTTCTCGCCCGCCTTGTTGGTGACGGTCCAGACGCCCTCCTCCTCGCCGGTGCCCTCCTTCAGCGTGCAGGGCGGGGACATCCAGTTCAGAGGCTTGTAAGCCCGGTCATCAGCGTGAATGGAGACGCTGCCGTCCGCCTTGACCAGGATCAGGCGGGGTGCCGAGGGAAGGTGGGCGGTGAGCCGCCCGGCGTAGTCCACGGAGCAGCGGGCAATGACGAGACGCATGGTCGGCAACGCTACTCGACGCCCCGGGCTGCACGCGATTCGCCCTGGAAAACACGTGTTCGGCGGTGGCCGATTACCGGCCCACAGGAAGTTCCCCATCTGGGGATTTTCCTGGTGCCGCCCTCCTCGGATGCTTACCTTATGAACGGGAGGTCGCGAGATGTGTACGCAGCGTGTTGACAGCGCGAACTCCCTTATCTGTCCGGCAACCCCTGCTGGTCGGGGGTGCGAGAGGAGAACCCATGTCGCTCGACGTCTCACCGGCCCTACTCGATCAGGCCGAGCGAGGCGAGGTCGACGAAGCAGCATTCGTCGACTGCGTCCGGACCTCCCTGCCCTACGCGTGGGAGATGATCAGCTCCCTGGTGGCCCAGCTGAAGGTGGACGGCGGTGACTTCGCCGACAACCAGACGCCCCCGCCGGACGAGCAGGCGCGCGGTCAGCTGCTGCGTGCGCTCGCGAGTGACGCGATACGCGGCGCGCTGCAACGGCATTTCGGTGTGCGGCTGGCCTTCCAGAACTGCCACCGGGTGGCGGTGTTCCCGCTTGACTCCTCGGTCGACGAGACGCTGGCACGTTTCACCTCGGTCCGCAGTCAGCTGCTGAACCAGTCGCCGGAACTGCGCGACTGCTGACGCAGACCTTTGTCTCCGCCGCTCCGTACCCGGGAGGTGCAGTCGGTACCGGGGCGGCAGGCTTTCCGTGACGTCCCCCGAGAGGCGCGCGTCGCTCGGGGGACGAGGGCGTCGACCCGGGCCGTCCGGCCCGCCGGCGGGTCCGGCCCCGGCCGGGTCACCTCAGGTGGGGGAGCACCTCGGCGCCGAGCCGCCGTACGTTCTCCTCGGTGGCCGCCAGGTCTCCGGAACCCTCGACGAGCAGCGCGAAACGGGAGATGCCGGTCCGCTCGCTGGTCGCCGCGAGCCGGTCGGCGCACAGCCGGGGCGGGCCCACCGGGTGCAGCCCGCAGAGCAGTTCGGTGTAGGCCAGCGGGTCGCGCATGGAGCGGGCGCGGCCGTCCACCGTGACATGGGCCTCCAGGCCCTGTTTCAGCCAGCCCGGCATCGCCTTCGTCAGCGTCTCCACCGCGTCCGTGCGCCGGTCCGCGATCTGGCAGACACCGGCCGACACATGGTCCGCGCCGTGGATCTGCTCCGCGGGCAGCCCGCACGCGCGCGCGTGCTGCCGCCACAGGGCGACCATGTCCGCCTTCTCCTCGTCCCCGACGTGCATCCCGAGCAGCATCGGCAGCCCGCGCTCGGCGGCCAGCCGCACGCTCGCCGGGGAGGTGCAGGCGACGACGACCTCGGGCCCCTGGGCCTGGGTCAGCGCCTCCGACGGCCGTGGCACGACCGGGACTTCGCGGAAGCGGAAGCGTTTCCCGTCGGCCGCCACAGAGGGCTCGCGCAGCCAGCGCACCAGCAGATCGAGTGATTCCGGGAACCCCGTCTCGTAGGCCTCCAGGCCGGTGCCGAACACCTCCAAGTCCACCCAGGGGCCGCCCCGGCCCACCCCCAGCGTGAATCGGCCGCCGCTGGTGTGGTGCAGCAGCGCGGCCTGTTCGCCGAGGGTCACGGGGTGGGTGGTGGACAGCACGCTGACCGCCGTGCCGACCCGGATACGGCGGGTGCGGCCCAGCAGCAGGGCGGCCAGGGTGACGGCCGACGGGCACGTGCCGTACGGCACGAAGTGGTGCTCGGCCAGCCAGACCGTGTCGAGCCCGGCCTCCTCGGCCACCTCGGCCGAGCGGACCGCCCGGTGCAGGGCCTCCCCCTCGCCCTGCCCGGGGAACCGGGCCGCCAACACGAAACTTCCAACGCGCATCGCTTTCCTGCTTCCTTGGCTCCGACAGGGAGCTCCCCCACAGGCATAACCGCCCGACACGTGCCGAGGACACGGCCGGGCGGCTGATTTTGCGGATTGTCTGCCAAATGGGCCGGCGGGCCGGGGAGCGCGAGGGGCTCCGCACGCCGTCGCGGGGGGTGTGCGGTGCCGGGTGGCGTACGCCTACCCCGGTCCGCGCCGCGTAGGCTGGTCGGCGACCCGGTTCCCGTACAGCCCCCGTGAGGTGTCCCGTGTCCCCGCGTCGCAACCGACCCAAGGGCGCCGGTTCGTCCGGCCGGAGCGCCGAGGACGACCGTCCCGGCCGCTACGGCGGCTGGCAGTCCTCGGAGAGCTGGCAGGGCGAGGACTGGAGCGTGCGGCACGTGGCGGGAGCGAGCGCGCGGGGCAAGTCCTATCGCTGCCCCGGCTGCGACCAGCTGATCCCGGACGGGGTGCCGCACGTGGTGGCCTGGCCGTCGTACGCGGGCGTCGACGACCGCCGGCACTGGCACAAGGCCTGCTGGAACGCGAAGGACCGCCGCACCACGCGGGTGCAGCGGTCCCGTAACGCGCCCAGGTTCTGACCCGGTTCACACGTCCCGCTTCTCCAGCAGCGCGTAGGCGCCGGCGAACGCGGCGGCGGTCACGCCGAGCATGATCCACAGGGGGTCCCAGCCGGACGGGCCGGACTGGGTGAGGGAGTTGGCGTAGAAGACGCCGAGCTGGTTCGGGATCGAGTACTCCAGCAGGAACTGGCGTACGTCCTCCAGGGACTGCGAGAACATGAACAGTGCGATCACCAGCGGGGCGAGCACCGCGCCGATCATGACGGTGATGGCGCCCGCGGAGTGCCGGATGATCGAGCCGATGGCGAGCGAGACCGTCCCCAGCAGGGCGATGTAGAGCGAGACACCGACCGTCCCCTTCAGCCACTGCTGCCCGGAGGGCGACCTGACCTCGCCCTCCAGCATCGTCACGTGGAGGAAGGCGACGAGCGAGGCGGACACCAGTGTCACCACGAACGCGACCAGGAAGAAGACGATGGCCTTGGCGGCCAGCACCCGACCCCGGCTCGGGCACGCGGTCATCGTGGTGCGGATCATGCCGGTGCCGTACTCGGAGGCCGTGGTCAGCACGCCCAGCGTGATGATGCAGATGCTGCCGAGCAGCAGGCCGAAGAAGCCCAGGCCCAGCGTGTTCTCACCGACCTCGGCGGGGTCGGACCCGGCCACCACCAGCCCGGTGAGCACCCCGATGCCGACCACGAGCAGGAGGAAGACGCCGAGCGTCCACATCGTGGAGCGCACCGACTTGATCTTCGTCCACTCCGAGGCGATCGCGTGCCCGAGATGCGTGCGCACCACCGGGATCGGCGAGGTGTACGTGGGATACGCCGAGCCGGAGGCGGGATACGGCGCACCGGGCGTGGCCTGCCAGGTGGGAGCGGCCTGGGGCATCGGGGGCTGGGGCGTGCTCATCGGGCGTCCTCGGACTTGGTCAGGTCGGTCGGGGCGGCGGACGGAGCGGCGGCGGGCGCCTGCTCCGGAGCGGACGGCGGCTCAGGAGCGGCCTGCTGGGCCGGGGGCTGCGGGGCGGGCGACTGCGCCGGGGGCTGCGGCGCCTGAGGGGCGGGCTGGGCGTACGGGTTGGCATCACCCGGGCCGTCCGGACCCGGCGTCACCGGAGCGCCGTACGGCCCGGCCGGGGCCTGCGGCGCCGGATACGGCTGCCCGGTCTGCTGGGGCGGCGGCGGGGCGTACCAGCCGGGCTGGCCCTGCCCGGGCACCGGCATCGGCGGCTGCACACCGGGCGGCAGGGGCTGCTGGAGCCCGGCCTTCTGGTCGGTGGTGGAGCGGTAGTCGACCACGCTCTGCGTCATCCGCATGTACGCCTCCTCCAGCGAGGCCTGATGCGGTGACAGCTCCCACAGCCGTACGTCGGCCTCGTGCGCGATGTCGCTGATGCGCGGCAGCGGCAGGCCGGTGACGCGCAGCGCGCCGTCCTGCTCGGGCAGCACCTGGCCGCCGGCCTCGGTGAGCGCCGTCGACAGCTTCTCGCGCTGCTGCGGCTCGGTGTCGGGGGTGCGGACGCGAGCGAAGCCGGCGGAGTTGGCCGAAATGAAGTCCTTCACACTCATGTCGGCGAGCAGTTGCCCCCGCCCGATGACGATGAGGTGGTCGGCGGTGAGCGCCATCTCGCTCATCAGGTGGCTGGAGACGAACACCGTCCGGCCCTCCGCCGCCAGGGCCTTCATCAGGTTCCGCACCCAGAGGATGCCCTCGGGGTCGAGGCCGTTGACCGGCTCGTCGAACAGCAGCACCTGCGGATCACCGAGCAGCGCGGCGGCGATGCCGAGCCGCTGGCCCATGCCGAGGGAGAAGCCCTTGGAGCGCCTCCTGGCCACGTCCTGCAGGCCGACGACCCCGAGCACCTCGTCGACCCGGCGGGCCGGGATACCGGACAGCTGGGCGAGGGAGAGCAGGTGGTTGCGGGCGGAGCGGCCGCCGTGCACGGCCTTGGCGTCCAGCAGGGCGCCGACCTGGCGGGGGGCGTTGGGCAGCTTGCGGTACGGGAAGCCGCCGATGGTCACCTGCCCCGCGGTGGGGTTGTCCAGGCCGAGGATCATCCGCATGGTCGTCGACTTGCCCGAGCCGTTCGGCCCGAGGAAGCCGGTGACGGCTCCCGGCCGCACCTGGAAGGAAAGGTTGTACACAGCGGTCTTGTCGCCGTAGCGCTTGGTCAGGCCGACTGCTTCGATCATGCTCCGCACCCATCGCAAGGTTCAGGACAGCGGGGCACACGCCCCCGTAAGGGTTAGGAGGATATCCAGGCGCTGACGGTTCCGCCCAAGAGCAGGTAAAAGGTCACGCCGGGCCGCCCCGCCCTACGCGTCGCGCTTCTTCAGCAGGAGGAAACCGCCCGCGAGCGCGGCCAGCACCCACAGCGCCATGATCCCCAGGCCGCCCCAGGGACCGTACGGCCGGTCGTCGCCGACCGGGCTGACCACCTGCATGATCGCGCTGCCGGCCTGGTCGGGCAGGTACTGGCCGACCTTCTTCGTGGCGTCGACGTTGCCGAGGATGTTGGAGACCAGGAAGAAGAACGGCATCAGGATGCCCAGCGACAGCATGGGGGAGCGCAGCATCGCGGCGACGCCCATCGAGAACACCGCGATGAGCGTCATGTAGAGCCCGCCGCCGATGACCGCGCGCAGCACCCCGGGCTCGCCGAGCGACGTGCGGTGCTCGCCCAGCATCGCCTGGCCGAGGAAGAAGGCGGCGAAGCTGGTGGCCATGCCGACGGCCAGGGCCAGAGCGGTGGCGACCGCGATCTTGCTGAACAGGAAGGTGCCGCGCTGCGGCACGGCGGCCAGCGAGCTGCGGATCATGCCGGTGCTGTACTCGTTGGACACCACCAGCACACCGAACACGATCATCGCGAGCTGGCCGAGACTCATCCCCGCGAAGCTGATGAACGTCGGGTCGAACTCGGACCGGTCCCGCGCGCTCATGTTGTCGAACTCGTGCTTGGACAGGGCCGAGATCAGCATGCCGAGGGCGATGGTGACCACCACCGCCAGGGAGAGCGTCCACACCGTGGACGCCACGGAACGGATCTTGGTCCACTCCGACCGGATGACCTGGGTCGCCGCCATGCTCAGCCCTTCCTCCAGCCCTCGCCCCACTGCTGCGCGGGAGCCTGTGCGTGTGCGTGGTACTCCACCGACTCCGCGGTCAGGCGCATGAACGCCTCCTCCAGCGAGGCCTGTTGCGGGCTCAGCTCGTGCAGGGTGATCTGGTGCCGCGCCGCCAGCTCCCCGATGTGCTCGGCCTTGCCGCCGCTCACCTCCAGCACCCCGTCGCCCGTCTGCACGGCCGTGATCCCGGCTTCGTGCAGCGCGTCCAGCAGCCGCTCCCGCTGCGGGGTGCGGATCCGTACGTACGAGCGTGAGTTGCGCTCGATGAAGTCGGCCATGGACGTGTCCGCGAGCAGCCGCCCCTGCCCGATGACGACCAGGTGGTCGGCGGTCAGCGCCATCTCGCTCATGAGGTGGCTGGAGACGAACACCGTCCGGCCCTGCGCCGCCAGGGACTTCATCAGCGTGCGGATCCAGTGGATGCCCTCGGGGTCGAGGCCGTTGACCGGCTCGTCGAACATCAGGATCCGCGGGTCGCCGAGCAGCGCGGCGGCGATGCCCAGCCGCTGCCCCATGCCCATCGAGAAGCCCTTGGTCTTCTTGCGCGCGACCGCCGTCAGCCCGACCGTCTCCAGCACCTCGTCCACCCGCTGCCTGGGGATGCCGTTGCTCTGCGCCAGGCACAGCAGGTGGTTGTAGGCGCTGCGCCCGGGGTGCCAGGCCTTGGCCTCCAGCAGGGCGCCGATGGAGGTGAGCGGGTCCTTGAGCTGGTCGTAGTGCTTGCCGTCGATGCGGACGTCGCCGGCGGTCGGCCGGTCGAGACCGAGGATCATCCGCATGGTCGTGGACTTGCCGGCCCCGTTCGGTCCGAGGAAGCCCGTCACGATGCCCGGTCTGACGGTGAAGGTCAGGTTGTTCACCGCCACCTTCTCGCCGTACCGCTTGGTCAGCCCCTCCAGCTCGATCATGCCGCCCACGCTAGAACGCGACGAAGCCCTCTGCCACCGCAGTGGCAGAGGGCTTCGCGATGCTCAGGCGGTTTTCAGCCGCCGTATCCCGGGGTGTTACCGGGACTGCTGGGCCGGGACCCCGCGGGAGATCGGCTCGTCGTCCGTGGACGGCGTGCCGGCCGCGGCCACCGCCGCGCCGGTGAGCGTGGCGAGCATCTCGCGCACGTTCGTCAGCTGGGCGTTGATGGAGTCGCGGCGGTTGGTGAGCGCCGCCAGCTCGCGCTCGGATTCCGAACGGATCCGGTCGGCCTTGGCGTTGGCGTCGGCCACGATGTCCTCGGCCTGGCGCTGGGCGGTCTCCACCGTCTGGCGGGCACGGCGCTCGGCGTCGGTGCGCAGCTTCTCGGCCTCCAGGCGCAGCTGCTCGGCGCGGTGCTCGATCTCGGCCAGGCGCTTCTCGGCCTTGGCCTGACGGGACGCCAGGTCGCGCTCGGACTGCTCGCGGCGCTTGGCGAGGTTCGTCTCGAAGTCCGCGGCGGCCTGCGCGGCCTTGGCCCGGGTCTCCTCGAAGAGGGCGTCCGCCTCCTCGCGCTTGGACTGCGCGTCCTTCTGGGCCTCGGCCCGCAGCTGGGCCGCGTCACTCTTGGCCTTCTCGACGATCCGCAGGCCCTCGTCCTCGGCCTTGGCCTTGCGCTCGGCGGCGTAGGACTCGGCGTCGTTGCGCACCTGCTGGGCGGCCGACTCGGCGAGCTCGCGGTGCTGCTCGGCCGCGCGCCGGGCCTCCTCACGCAGGTCCTTCGCCTCTTCCTCGGCGAGGCGGAGGATCTTCTCCACACGCGCGCCGAGACCCGCGTAGGACGGCTCGGCGTCGCTGATCTGGGCCTGTGCGTTCTGCGTCTCGAGGTGGAGCTCCTCGATGCGCTTCTCCAGAGCGGTGATGCGGGCGAGAGCGCTGTCACGGTCGGAGACGAGCTTGGAGATACGTTCGTCCACCTGAGCGCGGTCGTACCCACGCCGCACAAGCTCGAAGCCGTAGGGGGAAGTGTCGCTCATGGGGTTCCTGTCGAATGAGACCGGTGAGGTGATAGGTGGAATCCTAGGGGCCGAAGCGGTGTGTCATCGAGCGGATGCGCGTTTGATCTGGAGAATGACACCCCTTTTGAGTGGCTAACCCGTGGATAGCTTGCCAAAGACTTGGTCAAAGGCCCCAGCAGACACCGGATTCACCCCTTCGCGCTAGCTTTCTGACGATTTGCCACCCGATCGGGTTGCGCCCGCCGTGGCCCCCGCCTTGACCCCGTTGTCCTTGCCGGCCGACGGCGCCTCGAAGGACTCCAGCGCCTCCAGGACGTCCTGGACCCGGGAGATCTCGGCGTTGATGTCCTCCCGGCGGCGCACCAGGATCTCCAGCTCGCGCTTGCCCTCCTCGACCGTGCGCCGGGCCTCGCGGATCGCCTCGGCCTTGAGCTCCTCGGCCTCCTTGATGAGGGTGGCCTTCTTCTGCTCGGCCTCCTTCAGCAGGCCCTCGGCCTTCTTCACCGCGGCGATCCGGACCTTGCCCGCCTCGGAGTTGGCCTCGGAGACGATCTCCTTCGCCTTCGCCTCGGCCTTGGCGAGCTGCTCCTCGGCGGCCTTGATCAGCGCGTCGCAGCGGTCGCCGGTGGACTTCATCGTCTCGGCGGCCTCCCGGCGGGCCCGCTCGTGCAGCTCCTCGATCTCGCTGGTGATGCGGTCGCGCAGCTCCTCGGCGCGCTCCCGGATCTGCGTGGCGTCCCGGCGGGCACCGACCAGCAGCTCGTCGGCGTCCGTACGGGCCTTCTCCACCAGGGAGTTGCCCTCCACGGTGGCCTCGGTGACGATCCGGTCGGCCTCCTTGCGGGCCGCGCCGACCATCGTGTCGGCCTGCGCCTCGGCGTCCGCGGTGGTCTTCAGGGCCTGCTGCTGCGCCTCGGTGAGCAGCTTGTCGGCCTCCGCGGTGGTCTGCGTGATGAGCTTGTCCACCTGCTCGGCCGCCTCGCTGCGCCGCTTGTTGGCGTCCTTGCGGGCCTCGTCCAGGGTGCGCTCGGCCTCCTCGCGGGCGGTGGCCACCAGCCGCTCCGCCTCCGCCTCGGCGTCGGCCTTGACGCGCTCGGCCTCGGTGCGGACGCGCTCGGCGTGCGCCTGCGCGGAACCGACCGTCTCGGCGGCCTCGGCGCGCAGCCGCTCCGCCTCCGCGGTGGCGTCCTCGAGCAGCTGCTCGGCCTGGGCGACGGACTCCGTGCGCAGCCGCTCGGCCTCACCGGCCGCCTCGCCGCGCACCCGCTCGGCCTCGGCGAGCGCCTCGGTGCGCACGCGCTCGGCCTCCGCGACGGTCTGCGAACGCAGCCGGTCGGTCTCGGCGATGGTCTCCGAACGCAGCCGGTCGGCCTCGGCGACGGTCTCCGTGGTGAGCCGCTCGGCCTCGTTGCGCGCCTCGGAGATGAGGGTGTCCGCCTGCTGCGCCGCCTCCGAGCGGATGCGGTTGGCGTCCTCGCGGGCGTCCGCCCGGGTGCGCGCGGCGGCCTGGTCGGCCTCGGCGAGCGCGTCGGAGGCCTCCGTACGCACCCGCTGGGCGTGCTCGGCGGCATCCGTACGGATCCGCTCGGCCTCCGCGAGGGCCTCGGACATCGTGCGCTCGGCGAGCGCCGTGGCGGCCTCCGACTCCTCCCGGGCCTGCCGGCGCACCCGGTTGGCGTCCTCGGTGGCCCGCTCCCGCTCGGCGTAGGCGTCGGTGCGGACCCGGTCCGCCTCCTCCTCGGCCTCCCGGCGGGTGCGCTCCGCGGCGTGCTCGGCGGCGGACCGCAGCCCGGCGATCTCCTCCTGGGCCTGTTCGTGCAGCCCGGCGACGGAGTCACGGACCTGCTGGGCGTGCTGCTCGGCGGCCGAGACCATCTCGGTGGCGCGCCGGTCGGCCTCCTCGACCAGGCGCACCGCCTCGGCCTCGGCCTCCTCCACGCGCTTGCGCGCCGAGGCCAGCAGCTCCTCGCTCTGCTCGCGGGCGCGTTCACGCTCCTGGTCCGCCTCCTGCCGGGCGGAACCGAGGAGTTCCTCGGCCTCGCGGCGGCGCCGGACCGCCTCCTCCTGGGCGGCGGCCAGTGTCTCGGACGCCTCGGTGGCAAGCCGCTCGGCGGCGGCCTGCGCCTCGGCGCGGACCCGGTCGGCGGTCTCCTGCGCCTCCGACTTCAGCCGCTCGGCCTCGGCCGCGGCCTCCGAGCGCAGACGTACGGCGATCGCCTCGCCCTCGGCGCGCGAGGCCGACGCGTCGGACGCCGCCTCGGTGCGCAGCCGGTCGGCCTCCTCCTCGGCCTGCCGGCGCAGCGTACGGATCCGCTCGGCGGCCTCGGCGCGCAGCCGCTCGGTCTCCTCGGCGGCCTCCCGGCGGATCCGGGACGCCTCCTCGCGGGCCTCGGTCAGCGCCTGCTCGGCGGCCGACAGCCGCTCCTCTGCCTCCTTCTGGAGCCGCGTCAGCTCCTCGGCGGCCTCCGCCTGCCGGGCCGCCATGGCCCGCTCGGTCTCCTCGCGCAGCTCGCGCGCGGCCCGCTCGGCGTCGGCCTTGAGGGCCTCGGCCTGCTCGACGACCTCCTCGCGGTGCCGCTCGGCCTCCTGGCGGGTGCGCTGGAGGGTCTCCTCGGCCTGCCGGCGCAGCGTCGTGGCGCGCTCGATGGCCTCGGTACGCACCTTCTCGCTGTCGCTCTGGGCGGTGGTGCGCAGTTCGTCCGCGTCGGCCTTGGCCTTGGCGAGCAGTTCCTCGGCGGTCTTGGCCGCCTCCTCGATCTGCGCCACGGCCTCCTTGCGGGCCTCGGCGCGGATCTTCTCGCCCTCTTCGACGGCCTCGGCGCGCAGCTGCTCGGCCTCGCCGCGCAGCCGGCGGGCCTCCTCCTGCAGCTCGACGGTCTTGGCGCGGTACTCCTTGGTGTCGTCCTTCGCCGCGCCCTTGAGCTGCTCGGCGATGTCGTGCGCCTCGGCGCGCAGCCGGTCCGCCTCGGCCTCGGCCTCCTTGCGGATCCGCTCGGCCTCCTCGGCCGCGGCCTTGGTGGTCTTCTTGGCGTCCTCGGAGGCCTTGTTGAGCACCTCCTCGGCGGTCCTGGCCGCCTTGGACAGCTGGGTCGCGGCCTCCTCGGCGGTGATGCTGCGGGCCTTCTCGGCGGCCTCGGCGAGCATCTTCTCGGCCTCGGCGCGGGCGTCGGCCACCAGCTGCTCGGCCTCCGCCTTGGTGGCCTCGGCCTCCTTGGTGGCCTCCTCGACCAGCCGGGCGACCTGCTCCTTGGCCGTACGCGTACGGGTCTCGTTGGCCGCCTCCGCGGTGGCGAGCGCCTTGGACGCGGCCTCCTTCGCCTCCGCGACCAGCTTCTCGGCCTCGGAGCGGGCCTCGCGCAGCGCCGCGTCGGCCTCGGCCATGCGCTGCTCGGCGGCCCGGCTCAGTTCCTGGGCCTGGCGGCGCGCGGCCTCCGACTCGGTGACCGTGGACGTCCGCAGCTGCTCTGCGTGGTCGGTGGCCTCCTGGGCCTGCGTGGAGGCGGCGTTCAGCAGCCGTTCGGCGTCCGCGCGGGCGCGGCGCAGCAGCTGCTCGGCCTCCGCGCGGGCCGCCTCGGCCTCGCTCTGCAGCCGCTGGCGGGCCTCCGCGGTCAGCCGCTCGGCCTCCGCGCGGGCCTGGGCCAGGGCCTGCTCGGCCTCGGCGCGGGACTCCTCCAGCAGGCGGCGGGCCTGCTGCTCGGTGCGGGCGCGCAGCTGCTCGGCCCACGCCACGTTCTCGTTGACGTGCGACTCGACGGTCTGCCGGCGCTCGGCCAGCTCCTGGTCCAGCTGCTGGCGCCGGGTCACGGCCTCCTGGTGCAGCTCGGCCTGGAGCCGGGCGGCCTGCTCGGCGTGCTCCTGGAGGATGCGCTGGGTCTGCGCCCGGGCTTGGCTCAGCTCCCGCTCTGCGTCCGCGCGGATCTGGTCGGCCTGCATCTGCGCGTTGCGCAGCAACTGCTCGGCCTGCCAGCCGATGTCGCCGCCGTCGAACGCGGGCCGGGACATGATGGTGCGCCGCGCCTCGTGCAGCTTGGCGCGCAGCACCTCGACCTGGTAGCCGAGGTCCTCGGCGTGCTGGATCGCCTTTTCCCGCTCGGTCTTCAGCCGCTTCATCTCGGCTTCGAACCGAGAGAGGTGGTCGACGTCAGCCGCCGGCTCTCGCTCCTGGCTCTCGTAGCCCCGCACTGCGCGGTCCCATCCGTCCCCTGGTCGCAAGTCTCTCCAACGAGCTCCGTCCATCCGCCGAACGGGGCCCCCGGGGAATGGTGTCAGATCAACGGCGGAGCATGGGCTGCTGCCCCCGCGCTCGTCCCCCGAAACCCGGTCCCCGGCGGTCCCGCCATCCGTGACGGCAGGACCGGGTCACCCTGGATTGAGCGGCGACCGCACCCAACCCTACCGGCCCTTATGTACGAGGGTCAGTGCTCAGTCGTCTCAACAGGCGCGGAAGTGACCAGTTCGGTGAGAACGCCGTGGCAGTCCTTGGGGTGCAGGAAGGTGATCCGTGACCCCATGGAGCCGCGCCGGGGCTCTTCGTACAGGACGCGGACGCCCTTGTCGCGGATGGCGGCGGCGTCGCCGTCCACGTCGGCGGTGCCGAAGGCGATGTGGTGGACGCCCTCCCCGTTCTTGGCGAGCCACTTGGCGACGGTGGAGTCCTCGCGAATGGGTTCGAGCAGCTGGAGGTACGAGGATCCGCCGTCCGACGTATCGTTGATCTTGAGCATGGCCTCGCGCACGCCCTGCTCCTCGTTGACCTCGGTGTGGAACACCTCGAAGCCGTACGTTTGCTTGTAGAACTCGACGGTGGCGTCGAGGTCGTGGCAGGCGATTCCGATGTGGTCGATTCGCGTCAGCATGGATTCAGTGCAGCGCCGATGCGGTGGTTACGCAACGTGCGCGCGATCACACCGACAGCCCGGTGACGGGGCGGAGTACCGGTCAGTACATTCGAAGTAAACCCTCGTTCACTCCTCGGCTGTGCAGGCCGGTAAGGGGATCGCAGCTCATGTCTTCTGGAACATCCGGTACGACCGGTTCCGTGATCGTCGCGGGCGCTCGTACGCCCATGGGACGGTTGCTCGGCTCGCTGAAGTCCTTCTCCGGAGCCGACCTCGGCGGCTTCGCGATCAAGGCCGCCCTCGACCGTGCGGGGATCGGGGGCGACCAGGTGCAGTACGTGATCATGGGCCAGGTGCTGCAGGCCGGGGCGGGGCAGATCCCGGCGCGCCAGGCCGCGGTCAAGGCCGGCATCCCGATGAACGTCCCGGCGCTCACCATCAACAAGGTGTGCCTGTCCGGCCTCGACGCCATCGCCCTGGCGGACCAGATGATCCGAGCGGGTGAATTCGACGTGATCGTCGCCGGCGGCCAGGAGTCCATGACCAACGCCCCGCACCTGCTGCCGAAGTCGCGCGACGGGTTCAAGTACGGCGCCGTCCAGATGCTGGACGCCATGGCGTACGACGGTCTGACCGACGCCTTCGAGGGCATCGCCATGGGCGAGTCGACCGAGAAGCACAACACGCGGCTCGGGATCGGGCGCCAGGAGCAGGACGAGATCGCCGCCCTGTCGCACCAGCGGGCCGCCGCCGCCCAGAAGAACGGCATCTTCGAGGCCGAGATCACGCCGGTGGAGATCCCGCAGCGCAAGGGCGACCCGGTGCTGTTCAGCAAGGACGAGGGCATCCGCGGGGACACCACGGTGGAGTCCCTGGCGAAGCTGCGGCCGGCCTTCTCCAAGGACGGCACGATCACGGCGGGCTCGTCCTCGCAGATCTCCGACGGTGCCGCGGCCGTCGTGGTGATGAGCAAGGCCAAGGCCCAAGAGCTCGGCCTGGAGTGGATCGCCGAGATCGGGGCGCACGGGAACGTGGCCGGGCCGGACAACTCGCTGCAGTCCCAGCCGTCCAACGCGATCCAGCACGCCCTGAAGAAGGAGGGGCTGGAGGTCGCGGACCTGGACCTCATCGAGATCAACGAGGCCTTCGCCGCCGTGGCGGTGCAGTCAATGAAGGACCTCGGGGTATCCCCGGAAAAGGTGAACGTCAACGGCGGCGCCATCGCGCTGGGTCACCCGATCGGGATGTCCGGTGCTCGTATCGTGCTGCACCTGGCGCTGGAGCTGAAGCGGCGCGGCGGCGGCATCGGCGCGGCGGCGCTGTGCGGTGGCGGTGGCCAGGGCGACGCGCTGATCGTGCGGGTGCCGAAGGCCTGACGCGGGCGTCTTCTCGACCGACCTTCTCGTGAACGGAGCTGTGATGCAGGACGTCTCCACGCTGGTGGCCCAGGCCAGGGAGGGGCGGCCCCGGGCCGTGGCCCGGCTGATCTCCCTGGTGGAGGGGGCGTCCCCGCAGCTGCGGGAGGTCATGGCGGCCCTCGCCCCCTTGACGGGCGGGGCGTACGTGGTCGGGCTGACGGGCTCGCCCGGCGTCGGCAAGTCCACCTCCACCTCGGCGCTGGTGACGGCGTACCGCAAGCAGGGCAAGCGGGTCGGGGTGCTGGCGGTGGACCCGTCCTCGCCGTTCTCCGGCGGCGCGCTGCTCGGTGACCGGGTCCGCATGTCGGAGCACGCCTCCGACCCCGGCGTCTACATCCGCTCCATGGCGACGCGGGGCCACCTGGGCGGCCTCGCCTGGGCCGCGCCCCAGGCGATCCGGGTGCTGGACGCGGCGGGCTGCGAGGTGATCCTCGTGGAGACGGTGGGGGTGGGCCAGTCCGAGGTGGAGATCGCCTCGCAGGCGGACACGAGCGTGGTCCTGCTGGCCCCCGGCATGGGCGACGGCATCCAGGCCGCCAAGGCGGGCATCCTCGAGATCGGTGACGTCTACGTCGTCAACAAGGCCGACCGGGACGGCGCGGACGCGACCGCGCGCGAGCTGAACCACATGCTCGGGCTGGGCGAGGCGCGCGGCCCGGGCGACTGGCGCCCGCCCATCGTCAAGACGGTGGCCGCGCGGGGCGAGGGCGTCGACGAGGTGGTGGAGGCCCTGGAGAAGCACCGCGCCTGGATGGAGGAGCGGGGCGTGCTCGCCGAGCGCCGCCTGGCCCGCGCGGCCCGCGAGGTGGAGACCATCGCGGTGACGGCCCTGCGCGAGCGGATCGGGGACCTGCACGGGGACCGGCGCCTCGGGGCGCTGGCGGAGCGGATCGTGGCGGGTCAGCTGGATCCCTACCGGGCGGCGGACGAACTGGTGGCGGGCCTGACGGGCACCTCCGGGAGCTGAGCGGCACCCGGCCCTGCCGGGGACGCCGGCAGGGCCGGGCGGCTGCGGCCGGACAGCCCGCCGTCGGCACGCTGGTCGGCGTGGCCGTAGCTGGCGCGGTCCCCGCGCCCGGCTTCACCGACGCCGGTGGACCGGCCGCCCCGCACGGCGTTCCGCCGCACGGTGTTCTCCAGGGCGTTCTCCGGGGCTGCCCCACTTCTCCCGGCGGCCGTGCGTGGAGGTGGCCGGGTGCTGTCCTGGCCGGTTGCTCAGTCGTCGTCCGGGTCGTTCGAGTCGTCCGCGCGGTCCGCCGTGACCTTTCCGGTGTGCGGGTCGACGTGCCAGTCCTGCTCCGCCCCGCCGGAGGCGCGCGTCTCCAGCTCCCAGGACGTGGTCCTGCCTTCCTCGTCCAGGTCGACCGACGTCACCGTGCCCTTGCCGGCGACGGCCTTCGCGGCCTCGGCCGCCGTCACGGACGTGCCCTTCAGCGCCGCCCGGAGCTGAGCCGTGTCGTCCTCCCGCTCGGCCTGGGCGCCGAGGACCCTGCCGCTGTGCGGGTCGACCCGGACGCTGTGCCGGGCGTCGCCGCCGGACAGGACGTCGACCTGCCAGGTCACCTCGCCGGTGTCGTCCTCGTCGTCCAGTTCGGCGGAGACCGCCGTACCGGGGGTGTGCTCCAGCGCGGCGGCGATGGCCTGCGGGGCCGTCACCTCGGTGGCGGACGGCCGCGGGTCGTCGTCGCGGCCGCTGTCGTCGTCCCGCGCCTCGTCGTCCCGCACCTCCTGGTCCGACAGCCGCGCGTCCGCGTGCCGCGCCGTGGGGCCGCCGCCGTCGCCGCCGGTGACCGCGAGGGCCGTGGCCGTACCGCCTCCGATCAGAGCGGCGGCCGTCACCGCGGCGATCACGATGTTGCGCTTCATGCGGATTCCTCCCGAGTCGCTTGGTTTTCGACGTCTTCAATCTCGCCGACGGAGGCTGAGAGGAAGCTGAAGGCCCCTGAAAGGATCTTCAGGTTCTCTTTGCGACCCTTGAGCCATGCGTCTGCTGATCGTCGAGGACGAGAAACGGCTGGCCCTGTCGCTGGCCAGGGGCCTGACGGCCGAGGGGTACGCCGTGGACGTCGTCCATGACGGCACGGAAGGGCTGCACCGGGCCACGGAAGGGTCGTACGACCTGGTGATCCTCGACATCATGCTGCCGGGCCTGAACGGCTACCGGGTCTGTGCCGCCCTGCGCGCCGCCGGGCACGACGTGCCGATCCTGATGCTGACCGCGAAGGACGGGGAGTACGACGAGGCCGAGGGGCTGGACACCGGCGCCGACGACTACCTGACCAAGCCCTTCTCGTACATCGTGCTGGTGGCCCGGATCAAGGCGCTGCTGCGGCGGCGCGGGCAGGGCGCCGGGGCCTCACCGGTCCATGTGCACGGCGATCTGAAGGTCGACACCGCCGCCCGCCGGGTCTTCCTCGGCGAGGACGAGGTGAGCCTGACCGCCAAGGAGTTCGCCGTGCTGGAGCAACTGGTGATGCGGGCCGGGGAAGTGGTGTCCAAGTCCGAGATCCTCGAACACGTGTGGGACTTCGCCTACGAGGGCGATCCGAACATCGTCGAGGTGTACGTCAGCACGCTGCGGCGGAAGTTGCGGGCGGGGCTCATCCGGACGGTGCGCGGTGCCGGGTACCGGCTGGAGACGGCGCCATGAGACGGCTGTTCGGTTCCGTACGGGCGCGGGCCACGCTCGGCGCCACGCTGGTGGTGGCCGTGGCGCTCGTCGCGGCCGGCACCGCCGTGCTGCTGTCCCTGCGGTCCAACCTGATCGGCGAGGCCGGCACCCAGGCCGAGCGCTCCGCCCGGGCGGTCGCCTCCGCGCTCGCCCTCAGGCCCGGGTACGACCACCTCCCCGGCCTGGACGGCGACCACGAGCCGGTGCAGGTCGTCGACGAGGACGGCAGGCTGGTCGCGGCCAGTGAGGACCTGGAGCGGATCAGCGGCACGGGGACCGACGCGGTGAAGCCGCGCCCGCCCGCGGCCACCGGACCCGGCGACGAGGACGACGCCTCGTCCGACCCCGGTGCCGACCCCGACGACGACGGCGACGACGCCCTCGAACCCGGCGAGATCGACAAGAGGACCACCTTCACCAACGGCTCCGCCACGATCGACGGCGAGACCGCGGACTACCGGTTCGCCGAGGTCGCGGTCGAGACCGAGGACCGGGGGCGGCTCACGGTCTACGCGGGCGCCCCCCTGGCCGCCGAACACGGCGCGGTGCGCACCGCGCTGACGGTCATGCTGATCGGGTTCCCGCTGCTGCTGGGCGTGGTGGCCGGGGTGACCTGGCTCGTCACCCGGCGCGCGCTGCGCCCGGTGGAGGGCATCCGGCGGGAGATGGCGGCGATCACCGCCTCGCAGGACCTGGCGCGCCGGGTGCCCGAGCCGGACACGCACGACGAGGTGGCGCGGCTCGCCCGGACGACGAACGAAACGCTCGCCGCGCTGGAGGCCTCCGTGGAACGGCAGCGGCGGTTCGTCGCCGACGCCTCCCACGAGCTGCGCAGCCCCATCGCCTCCCTGCGGACCCAGCTGGAGGTCGCCGCCGCCCATCCCGGGCTGCTCGACCTGGAGGGCGCGGTGGAGGACACCGTACGGCTCCAGCGGCTCGCCGCCGACCTGCTGCTGCTCGCCCGGCTGGACGCGGGGGAGCGGCCCGCACCGGACGCCCGGGTCGATCTCGCCGGGCTGGCGCGGGAGGAGGCCGCGGGGCGCGACGGGGTGACGGTGGACGCCGAGCCCGTGGACGTGGCCGGATCGCGGGGGCAACTGGGGCGGCTGCTGGCCAATCTGCTCGACAACGCGCAGCGGCACGCCCGTGCGGCGGTCACCGTGACCGTGCGTCGGGAGGGGGACCGGGCCGTGCTGGGGGTCGCCGACGACGGGGACGGGGTGCCGGAGGCCGACCGGGAGCGGATCTTCGAGCGGTTCGTCCGGCTGGACGCGGCCCGCAGCCGCGACGACGGCGGTGCCGGACTGGGCCTCGCCATCGCCCGCGACGTCGCCGTACGGCACGGCGGCACCCTCACGGCCGGTGCGGCGCCGGCGGGCGGAGCCCTGTTCGAACTCCGCCTGCCCGCGGTCTGAGGCGCGACAGACCCTCGGGTCAGGGGCGCCCGCGCTGGCCCCGCAGGTGCTCCGCGATGGGCTTGAGGGCCTTGTCGAGTTCCGTCAGGGCCTCGGGGGAGAGCAGGTCGATGAAGTGCCGCCGCACAGACGCCACGTGATGGGGCGCGACCTTCTTCATCGTCTCCATGCCGTGCTCGGTGAGGACCGCGTAGAGCCCGCGGCGGTCCGACTCGCAGTTCTCGCGCCGGACCAGGCCGGCGTTCTCCATGCGGGTGATCTGGTGGGAGAGCCGGCTCTTGGACTGCAGGGTGGCGGAGGCGAGGTCGCTCATCCGCATCCGCAGGCCCTCCGACTCCGAGAGGTTCACCAGGATCTCGTAGTCGTTCATTGTCAGGCCGAACGGCTGCAGGTCCTTCTCGAGCTGGTACGTCAACAGCCTGTTGACCTCCAGGTGGGTGCGCCAGGCGCACTGCTCCGTATCCGTCAGCCAGCGCGTGGCCGTCTCGGTCTCCATGAATGAAGTCTACCTAAGAAGTTGAAAGGCGAACTAATGAGGGTTTTGGTGTGACGAGGCACACCGGTGGAGCGATGGTGTGCAGGCGTTCGATGTCACACTCCGCAGACTACCGCTCACAGCCCGAAGCGACGCTGGAGGTCTCCCAGCTGTCCGGGAAGGCGCGGTATCCCGGGCTGCTGTCCGTGCCCCCCTGGCGCCCCCGTGCCGGGTACGCCCTCCTGCTGCACAACCGCCCCCGTCGCCTGCTCCAGCATCAGGGTCTCGGACGACTGCAGCAGCACCGTCCCGGCCCCCACGAACTCGAACTGGTGCTCCTCCCCGGAGACCCCGCCGAGCCCCGTCATCGCACGTAGACCGCCCAGCAGGCCGGTCATGTAGCCGTGGTCGTAGTGGTGGCACGGCGAGGGGCAGTCGGCCCAGCCGACGAGCGCCTGCGGGTCCACCCGGATCGGGGGTTCCATGAACACCACCGGACCGTTGGATGCGGCCACGAACCTTCCGGTTCCGATCAGGGTGAGGAAACCCGGCACGATCGACTGCTTGAGCGACAGACTTGGCTGAAAAGCGAGCAGATTGCCGGAGCGAATGGTCAGATTGCCGTCCTCCAGGTCGTACGAGTTCACGTCGAAGGCCCGGTCGGCGAGGAGCATCTTGCCCGAGCCCCGCGCCACCACCCAGTCGGCGGCGTGCAGAGGCGAATGGAACGACGTCCGCAGCAGATGGTCGAGCCGGCCGTGCCCGACGCCGTCGAACTCGATCGAACCGTAGTAGGCGATCATCTTCCCCTTCTGCAGGAACCACTGGCCGCCCTTGAGCTCCACGCAGAAGGTGTACGGGTTGACGTTGTCGTCGGCGGGCAGGGTCGCGGGGTCGAAGACCGCCGGGCCGGCCGGGGTTCCGTAGGTGCTCACAGCTTCTCCTCCGACGCCTGGACGTACACCGCACCGTTGCCGCTGAGCTCCAGCTGGAACGCCTCGCCGGAGCCGCGGCCCACCATGTCACGCCAGCCCAGGGCCGTGGACAGCTTGTTGCGGACGTCGCCGTGGTGGGCGACGTAGGCCTGCGGGTCGACGTGCACCGGGCGCTGCGGGGTGATCGGGATCTCGAAGACCCCGCCGTGCGCCATGACGGCGACCGACCCGTGGCCCTTCAGGGTGGTGGTGAACAGGCCCTGGCCGGTGACCTGGCCGCGGACCATGCCCATCACCCCGCCCTGGGAGCCCAGGAACATCGTGCCCTGCTGGAGGGTGCCCTCGAAGGCCAGCAGACGGTCCGCCTCCACGTAGAGCGTGTCGCCTGCCAGGTTGATCACGTGGACGTGGTGGCCGCCGTGCCCGAACAGCACCGTGCCGCTGCCCTCGACGGTCATCAGGGGCGTGTCCTCGTCGGCGACCCGGCGTCCGATCATCGACATGATCCCGCCCTGGCCGCCGGCCGTGTTCGGAGTGAAGGACACCTCGCCCCGGTACGCGAGCATCGCTCCGCGCTGGCTGAACAGCCGCTGCCCGGGCGCCACGGTCGCCTCGACCATCTTGGAGTTGATCTCCCGGAAGCCCATGTCAGACATCCCCCGCGATCGTGTTGCGCTCGCTCGGCTGCACGTACACCAGCCCGTCCCCCTCGAACCGCATCTGGAAGGCCTCGCCGCCGCCCTCCCCCATCAGCGTGCGGAACGTGACGCCGGACTGGAAGGACTGCCGCAGGTTCCCCTGGTGGGCGACGTACGCCCCCGGGTCCACGGTCAGCGGGTACTGCGGGCTGACCCGGAGCACCACCGCCGGGCCGTCCGACATGATCGCCGCCTGGCCGTGACCCTCCACCGTGGTGGTGAACAGCCCGTTGCCCTGCGAGGCGCCGCGCAGGCCGGTGAAGCTGGTGCCGGTGCGCAGGGCGCCGTCGGTGGCGAGCAGGTTGCTCGACTCCACGTACAGGGTGTCGCCCTGCAGCCGGACCAGGTTGATCTCGGAGGCCCGGTCCGCGAACCAGCACGTCCCGTGCCCCTTCACCTCCATCAGGGTCATCTGCTCACCGGTCAGCCGCCGGGTCACCATGCCCCGCAGACCCTCACCGCCACCGCTGAGCTTCTTGAAGGCCATCTGGCCGTCGTACGCCACCATCGCGCCGTTCTTCGCCTTCACGGCGTCTCCGGTCATGTCGACGGCGAGCACCTTGCTGCTCTGAAGTCGGAACATCGCCACGGCAGCGACGGTAGCCGCAGCCCGGTCCCGCCGACAGAGCCCCAAGGAGGAGACCGGCCCTGACACGCCCCTGGGGCGGGCGTCCGTCCCGCCAGGGCGTCACCCGGCCGGAGCGGACCCCGCCGCAGGGGGCGTGCCCCGTGTTTGCCACAATGGGCGAGCGTTTGTGCTTGCGTTCACAAGCCCGTCGACGTCTCTCCCACCGAAGGTGACCCGTGGACATCAAGACCGCCACCGCCCTGCGCCGTCTGCGCCTCGTCTCCGCGCCCGAGGCCGTGTCGTTCCTCCTGCTGCTCGTCTGCTCGGTGCTGAAGCGGACCACGGACTTCAACGCCGTACCGGTGATGGGCATGATCCACGGCGTGCTCTTCGTCCTGTACGTGGTCTTCTGGGCGGACGCCTGGAACCGCGCCAAGTGGCCGCTGAAGACCGCCGCGCTCTACCTGGTCCTCTCCGTGCTGCCCGCCGGCGGCTTCTTCGCCGACCGCAAGCTGCGCCGTGAGGCCGAGGACGCCGTCATCGCCTCGCGCGCCCGCAAGGAAGGGATCGTGAACGCGTGATCGTCGCCTTCTCCGTGACGCCGCTGGGGGTCGGCGAGGACGTGGGGTCCTACGTGGCCGAGGCGGTGCGGGTGGTGCGCGCATCCGGGCTGCCGAACCGTACCGACGCCATGTTCACCTCGATCGAGGGTGAGTGGGACGAGGTCATGGACGTCGTCAAGCGGGCCGTGGCCGCCGTCGAGGCCCGGGCTCCGCGCGTGTCCCTGGTTCTCAAGGCGGACATCCGCCCGGGTGTGACCGACGGCCTCACCTCCAAGGTCGAGACCGTGGAACGGCACCTCGCCGCCGAGTAGCCGGCCGGAGCACCGAACCGCCGAGCGGGAAAACCCCGGCCCTCAGGGCCGGGGTTTTCCCGCTCCACCTGTTTGAGCGATCGCTCAAACAGGTGTACGTTCCCGATCAGAGTGTTTGAGCAGTCGCTCAAAAACACAGTTGAACCGGGGGCGAGCATGGAGCTGTACAGAGAGGTGCGTATCCGGGCGGATCTGGACGAGCTGTGGGCACATACCCAGGACCCCGCACGGCACCAGCGGTGGGACCTGCGCTTCACCGAGATGGAGCACCTCCCGCGCGCACAGGGCGCGCCGCAGCGCTTCCGGTACGCCACGCGCGTGCTCCCCTTCCTCAAGGTCGCCGGCACCGGAGTCCTGGCCGGGGAGAAGGAGCGCCCCGACGGCACCCGCACCTCCGCCCTGCGCTTCAGCTCACCGCACCCCCTCTCCCCGCTCGCCGAGGGCAGCGGCTACTGGCGCTACGTCCCCGACGGCGACGGGGTCCGCTTCCTCACCGGCTACGACTACCGCACCCGCTGGGGCGCCTTCGGCGCGCTCGCCGACCGGGTGCTGCTGCGCCCCCTCGTGGGCTGGGCGACGGCCTGGTCCTTCGACCGCCTGCGGCTGTGGCTGGAGCACGGCGTCACTCCCGAGCGGGCCCGCCGGAACTGGCTGGCGGAGCTGGCCGTGCGCGCCCTGGTGATCGCCGCCGCCTGCGCGGGGCTCGCCGCGGAACCCGCCCTCGGCTCCTTCGGCCCGCTCGCGCCCGCGGCGGCCTACCTGTGCCCGCTGCTGCTGATCGTCGGCCTGTCCTGCGCCCTGTTCGCCGCACCCCTCGCGCACACCCCGGCCGCCCGGCGCTGTCTGCGGCAGCCGGCCACGCGCGTGTGCGCACCCCGTGTGCTGCAGACCCTGGAGAACCCGCGGTGACCTCGCGCGTGCGTGCCGGCGCCGAGGCCCGCGAGGAGGCGCGCGCATGACCCCCGGCACGCCGAAGTCCCAGGAGACCAGGACCAGGCTCCTGGAGGGCGCCCTGCGCACCCTCACCGAGCAGGGCATCGCCAAGACCTCCGCCCGGACGGTCGCGGCGGCGGCGGGGGTCAACCAGGCGCTGGTCTTCTACCACTTCGGCTCGGTGGACGAACTGCTCGCTGCGGCGTGCCGGTACGGCGCGGAACAGGCCGTGGCCCGCTACCGGCCCCGCCTGGCCGCCGTCACCTCCCTGTCGGAGCTGCTGGCCGTCGGCCGGGAGATCCACGCGCAGGAGCGCGCGGGGGGCCATGTCGCGCTGCTCGGCCAGCTCCTCGCCGGCGCCCAGACCCACGCCGGCCTCGGGCCCGCCACGGCGGCCGGGCTGGACCTGTGGATCGTGGAGATACAGCACGTCCTCACGCGGGTGCTGGCGGGCACGCCGCTCGGGGAGTACACCGACCCGGCCGGGCTCGCCCGGGCGGTGGCGGCGTCGTTCGTGGGGATCGAGCTGTACGAGGGGGTCGACGCGGCCGGCGCCACCGCGGCCCTGGACGCCCTGGAGCAGCTCGGGGCGCTGGTGGCCGCCCTGGAGGAGCTCGGCCCGGTGGCGCAGCGGGCGGTACGCCACCGGCTGCGGCGGGCCGGCCGCCGCTCCGCCCGCACCGGCGGGCAGCCGGAGCCGCCCGAAGAACGAGACGGGGCTGACCACGATATGACCGGCCGGTAAGGTCTGGAACGTGCCCAAGCCCCTCAGTCTCTCCTTCGACCCCATCGCCCGCGCCGACGAACTGTGGAAGCAGCGCTGGGGAAACGTGCCGTCCATGGCGGCGATCACGTCGATCATGCGCGCGCACCAGATCCTGCTCGCCGAGGTCGACGCGGTGGTCAAGCCGTACGGACTGACGTTCGCGCGGTACGAGGCGCTGGTGCTGCTCACCTTCTCCAAGTCCGGCGAACTGCCGATGTCCAAGATCGGCGAGCGGCTCATGGTGCACCCCACGTCCGTGACGAACACGGTGGACCGCCTGGTGAGGTCCGGCCTGGTGGCCAAGCGCCCCAACCCCAACGACGGCCGCGGCACGCTCGCCACCATCACCGACAAGGGCCGCGAGGTGGTCGAGGCCGCCACCCGTGACCTGATGGCGATGGACTTCGGTCTCGGCTGCTACGACGCGGAGGAGTGCGCGGAGATCTTCGCGATGCTGCGCCCGCTGCGGATGGCGGCGGGGGACTTCGAGGAGGACTGAACCGGGGCCGGCCGCGTGAGCGACCCGGGGCAAGGTCACTCGAAAGGGGCGGTTACGCTCGACGCCATGAAAAAGAGCGTGCTGACCCGCTACCGCGTGATGGCCTACGTCACCGGTGTGCTGCTGGTCCTGCTGACCCTCGGCGTGATCGCCAAGTACCTGCTCAAGATGGACGGCGCGGACGACTTCACGCGTGCCGTGGGCATCGCGCACGGCTGGCTGTACGTCGTGTACCTGGTCTTCGCCTTCGACCTCGGCTCCAAGGCGAAGTGGCCGGTCGGCAAGCAGCTGTGGGTCCTGCTGGCCGGGACCATCCCGACGGCCGCCTTCTTCGTCGAGCGCAAGGTCAGCCACGAACTCGAGGCGAAGATCGCGGACCAGCCGTCCGCGGTCGCCAAGGCGTGAACCCACCGCCGTACGGTCACGCGTACGGCGGTCTGCCATCGACATTTACTTGGACGTCCTAGTAAATTCGAGGGTATGGACGCTGACGCCATCCAAGAAGGCCGCCGTCGCTGGCAGGCCCGGTACGACGCCGCGCGCAAGCGCGACGCTGACTTCACCACGCTTTCCGGCGATCCCGTGGAGCCGGTGTACGGGCCCCGGCCCGGGGACAGCTACGAGGGGTTCGAGCGGATCGGCTGGCCGGGGGAGTACCCCTTCACCCGCGGGCTGTATCCCACCGGGTACCGGGGGCGTACGTGGACCATCCGGCAGTTCGCCGGGTTCGGGAACGCCGAGCAGACCAACGAGCGGTACAAGATGATCCTGGCCGCCGGCGGCGGCGGGCTGTCCGTGGCCTTCGACATGCCCACGCTGATGGGGCGGGACTCCGACGACCCGCGTTCGCTCGGGGAGGTCGGGCACTGCGGTGTGGCGATCGACTCGGCGGCCGACATGGACGTGCTGTTCCGGGACATCCCCCTCGGGGACGTCACCACGTCGATGACGATCAGCGGGCCGGCCGTGCCCGTGTTCTGCATGTACCTGGTCGCCGCCGAGCGGCAGGGCGTCGACCCGTCCGTGCTCAACGGCACGCTCCAGACGGACATCTTCAAGGAGTACATCGCGCAGAAGGAGTGGCTCTTCCAGCCCGAGCCCCATCTGCGGCTGATCGGCGACCTGATGGAGTACACCAGCGCCCACATCCCGGCGTACAAGCCGCTGTCGGTCTCCGGGTACCACATCCGCGAGGCCGGGGCGACGGCCGCGCAGGAACTGGCGTACACGCTGGCGGACGGGTTCGGGTACGTCGAGCTCGGGCTCAGCCGCGGGCTGGACGTGGACGTGTTCGCGCCCGGGCTGTCCTTCTTCTTCGACGCGCACGTGGACTTCTTCGAGGAGATAGCCAAGTTCCGCGCCGCACGCAGGATCTGGGCGCGCTGGATGCGGGACGTCTACGGGGCGAAGTCCGACAAGGCGCAGTGGCTGCGGTTCCACACGCAGACCGCGGGCGTCTCGCTGACCGCGCAGCAGCCGTACAACAACGTCGTACGGACGGCCGTGGAGGCCCTGGCCGCCGTGCTCGGCGGCACCAACTCGCTGCACACCAACGCCCTCGACGAGACCCTGGCCCTGCCGAGCGAACAGGCCGCGGAGATCGCGCTGCGCACCCAGCAGGTGCTGATGGAGGAGACCGGGGTCGCCAACGTCGCCGATCCGCTGGGCGGTTCGTGGTACGTCGAGCAGCTCACGGACCGCATCGAGGCGGACGCCGAGAAGATCTTCGACCAGATCAAGGAGCGCGGCCTGCGGGCGCACCCCGACGGGCGGCACCCGATCGGGCCCATCACCTCCGGCATCCTGCGGGGCATCGAGGACGGCTGGTTCACCGGCGAGATCGCCGAGTCGGCGTTCCGCTACCAGCAGGCGCTGGAGAAGGGCGACAAGAAGGTCGTCGGCGTCAACTGCCACACCGGCTCGGTCACGGGCGACCTGGAGATCCTGCGGGTCAGCCACGAGGTGGAGCGGGAACAGGTGCGGCTGCTGCGCGAGCGGAAGGCGGCCCGGGACGACGCCGCGGTGCGCACCGCGCTCGACGGCATGCTGGCCGCCGCCCGCAGCGGCGCCAACATGATCGAGCCGATGCTGGACGCCGTACGCGCCGAGGCCACCCTCGGCGAGATCTGCGACGCGCTGCGGGACGAGTGGGGGGTGTACACCGAGCCCGCGGGCTTCTGAGAACAGCGGAGCGGGACGCCACCCGGAACGGGGGCGTCCCGCTCGCCCTTGGCTAGGACCCGGTCGACGTCGGTGTGACCCCGGGGCCTTGGGGCGTGGTGTCCCCGGCCAGTCCTCGCAGCAGCACACGGGTGAAGCCCCGTACCCACTCCTCGTCCACCGGTTCCCCGGTCACCAGCGTGCGGTGGACCACCGCGCCCGCGACCATGTCGAAGATCAGGCCGACCGTACGGGCGGCCGCCGCCGGGTCGGGCTCCGCAGGCAGTTCGCCGCGGGCCTCGGCACGCGCCCTGCCCTCCAGGACCAGGCGCTTTTGACGGTCGACGATCGACGTACGGATACGGGCGCGCAGGGCATCGTCCCGGGCCGCCTCCGCCACCACCGCCATCAGGCCGCTCCGCGCCTCCGGGCGGGCCAGGATCGCGGCGAACTGCAGGACCACGCCCTCGATGTCGGCGGCCAGGCTGCCGCGGTCGGGCAGGCGGAGCTCGTCGAAGAGCTCCGCGACCGCGTCGACGACGAGTTCGTTCTTGCCGGCCCAGCGGCGGTACAGCGTCGTCTTCGCAACCCCGGCGCGCGTCGCCACGTCTCCCAGGGTGAGCCTGGACCAGCCCAGTTCCACCAGAGCCGCCCGTGTCGCGGCCAGGATCGCGGCGCCCGCGGCGGCGCTGCGCGGCCGCCCGGTACGGCCGGCGGGGGTGCGGCTGTGCATGCCATGACCATAACCGGCTGGTTTTCCCGTGCCCCGTGAGGGAGATCACCACGGTGGGGTGGCCCGGCGGCACGCCGTGCCATTACGCTACGACTCGTAGCGAAAGGCAGGTACGACCAGCCTGCCCGAGCGACGACCACGGGCGTGGGGTGGGGACCCGGCGCCGAACAGCACGCAGCCGCCCGGCTGTCACACCGTTTTCCACACGCGCGCGGGACGGGGGAGGATAGACGCATGCAGCCACGGAACATGTCCATGAGCGGAGTCGTCGACCTCGCCGCGGTGAAGGCGGCCCAGGAGGCCAAGGCCAAGGCGGAGCAGGCGCGCGCCCAAGCGGCCCGGCAGGGCGGCGGGCCGGGAGCCGTCTCCCCGGCCGATCTCGTCATCGACGTCAGCGAGTCCACCTTCGAGCGCGACGTCCTCCAGCGGTCCACCGAGGTTCCGGTCGTCATCGACTTCTGGGCCGAGTGGTGCCAGCCGTGCAAGCAGCTGAGCCCCGTCCTGGAGCGGCTCGCCGTCGAGTACAACGGGCGGTTCCTGCTCGCCAAGATCGACGTCGACGCCAACCAGATGCTCATGCAGCAGTTCGGGATCCAGGGGATCCCGGCCGTCTTCGCCGTCGTGGCCGGACAGGCGCTGCCGCTCTTCCAGGGCGCCGCGGGCGAGGCGCAGATCCGGCAGACCCTGGACCAGCTGGTCACGGTCGCCGAGCAGCGCTTCGGCCTGACCGGTCTCACCGTCGACCCGGAGGCCGACCCGGGCGGCGCCCAGGCGGCCCCGAGCCGGCCGGCCGGGCCGTACGACGCGCTGCTCGAGGCCGCCGTACAGGCGCTGGACTCGGGCGATCTGGGTGGTGCCATCCAGGCGTACAAGAACGTGCTGAACGAGGACCCGGCCAACGAGGAGGCCAAACTGGGCCTCGCACAGGCCGAGTTGCTCCAGCGGGTGCAGGGGCTGGACCCGCAGCAGGTGCGCAAGGACGCGGCCGAGCGGCCGGACGACGTACCGGCGCAGATCGCGGCCGCCGACCTGGACCTGGTGGGCGGTCATGTCGAGGACGCCTTCGGGCGGCTCATCGAGACGGTGCGGCGCACCGCCGGCGACGACCGGGACACGGTACGGGTGCGGCTGCTGGAGCTGTTCGAGGTCGTCGGCGCCGAGGACCCGCGGGTGATCGCGGCTCGCCGGGCCCTGGCGCGCGCCCTGTTCTGAGCGGCGGTTCCGGGCGGGTCGGCGGCCCGGTGCTGACCAGTCGCTAAACCCGCGGGCCTGTGACGCCCGGGTGAAAGATCTGCCGAGAGACGGTCACAGCGGCCGCGTTTTACCAAATCTTGGTAATCGCGGCCGCTGTTACTGCGAGTAAACCGCGGCCGTTGATCTGTCGGATTCTGTCCATCGATCAACAGCTTTGTCCCGCCCTCGGGCGCCACCGAGCGTCGCCGAGCGGCACCGGTGGGTCGTGCCGTGGTTATCCGCCCGTTACCCGCGAGTAACGAACCCCCTTGTGCGGGCGGCGAGAATGCACCACGATCGGCCACGCTCGGTCCATTCCCGTACCCCGACAGCCAATCGGGTCACGGGGCTTCCTGGGTCCCCACCGAGCAGAGCCGGCGGCAGTGGCGCCGGCTCTAGGACAGGGGGGTCTTCGCCCACCCGGCGAAGCCTGTCCAGCAGGGTTGTGCGTGATGCGTGTCAGGCGCGACCAGTGGTTGTCGCTCGGGGGTGATCGCCGGTGATTCGGGCGCGTTGTGCGCCACCGAGCGCAGGCGCTCTCCTTCCCGAGGACGTAGCACTTCTCCCATCCCTGCCCGGCTTCCGCCGCGACTGAGGGGCGAGCCAGGTCAGGAGATGTACGTCCGAGAAGGAGGAAATATGGAGTCCCAGGTGCGTGGCGGGACCAGATGGAAGCGGTTCGCTGTGGTCATGGTGCCCAGCGTCGCCGCGACGGCCGCGATAGGTGTCGCCCTCGCGCAGGGCGCTCTCGCCGCGTCGTTCAGCGTCTCCGGGCAGTCGTTCAAGGTGACGACCGACCGGCTCGACGGCAAGGGTTTCGTCCAGTACGGCGCCCTTGACTCGGGTTACACGCTCGACGGCAAGAAGACGGTCCACCCGGTGGCGGTCTCGGCGTTCAAGTCCGCGACCATCAAGGGTCTGTGTCAGTCCGTCGTCACCCCGAACATCCCGGTGCTCGGCAATGTCAGCCTCGTGCTGAAGGCGGGCGGCGGTGACACGCCGGTCCAGGCCGAGAACCTGTACATCGACGTCGAGGACCTCAGCGCCGATGCCACGTTCCACGGCATCGACATCGGTGTGGCGGCCAAGGACGCCGACAAGGGTCCGGGCATTGCGAAGGGCGACACCGCGAACCCGTACGGATTCGCGCAGCAGGCCGACTCGGTCACCCTGACCGACGTGAAGCAGACGGCGTGGGCCACCACCGCCGGAACCTTCAAGCTCAGCGGCCTGAAGATGTCGCTGTCGACGGGTGTCAAGGAGTGCTACTAAGCACTCACTGACGGGCGGGGGAGCCGACGGCGCCCCCGCCCGTCCACCTTCCGGCCGTGCCTTCACGCGCGGCACACATCACCACCACAGCAATGCCGTACCAGGGAGCTGTTTTCCATGAGCGCCGAGACCCCTGCCGCCCCCGGCCAGTTCACCCGCCGCCGGCAGCAGTTCCGCGCCTGGCGGGGCGCGCGGCCGTTCTGGGCCGGGCTGTTCGTCATGCTCGGCGGACTCCCCATCGCCTACTTCCCGTACGCGAACCTCCAACTCGGCCACCTGACGCTGGCGATGGCCACCACCGCGGGCGCCGGGTCCCTGATCATCGGCGTGCTGCTCGTCGTCCTCGGCGTCAGCCTCTGGTTCCAGAAGCACGTCCGCGTCTTCGCGGGTGTGGCCGCGATCCTGCTGGCGCTGGTGTCCATCCCCGTGTCCAACCTCGGTGGCTTCCTCATCGGCTTCCTCCTCGCGCTCGTGGGCGGGGCGATGGCGGTGGCGTGGGCGCCGGGCGTACCGCCCGCGTCACAGCCGGCGCAGCAGGACGGCCTGGGGAAGGGGGACGCCCCGCAGGGCTTCGACCCGGACACCACCCTGCTCAAGCCCGTCCAGGGTCCGGCGGGGGCCGGCGAGCCGAACGATCTGTCAGGAACGAGCCCGGCCAACGGGGCGAACGGGAGGCACAGTGCCGGCTGACGAGGTGACCCACGGGGCTGATGTGGAGGCGTCCCGTGTGAGAACCGGGCCGCGCCACGCGGCACCCAAGAAGCCGCTGTTCACCAGGTTCCACATGCCGGCCGGGAAGGCGATAGCCCTGGCGGCGATGCCGACGGCGGTCCTCATGGGCATGGGCTTCACGCCGACGCTCGCCCTGGCCGACGGCAACAACTCCTCGACGCCGTCGTCGAAGAGCCTGTCCGCCGAGGAGTACAAGGACTGCGTGGCCGCCCTGGAGAACTCCAAGGACGCCTCGCCCACCCCGTCGCCCTCGGCGAGCGAGAGCTCCTCCGACGGCAAGGAGGGCACGGCGGAGCCGACCCCGTCGGCTTCCGCGGGCGGCACGGACACCGGTACGGGCGGCGGATCGTCCTCTTCCCCGGATCCAGGTTCCGGCGACCAGGGCGACACGGGCTCCACGGGTTCCGGGTCGACGGGCTCCACCGGCGACACGTCCGAGCCCGCGCCGGCCCCGTCCGCGACGAAGGCGCCCTCGTCCGGCGGCGACACGGCCGGCACGCCGTCCCCCTCGCCCTCGCAGAGCGGCGGCGGCAACGTGCTGGAGGAGATCGGCGACACCATCACCGACATCTTCACCGGCGGCGGCAAGGCCACCGCGAGCCCGAGCCCCACGCCGTCCGCCTCGGCGACCGAGAGCCCGGACAGCGGCGGCACGGACGCCTCGGACCCGGTGAAGGACACCACCGAGAAGACCACCGGCACGGCCGGGGACACCGTCAAGGACACCGGCGGCACGGCGTCCAAGGCGGCCGAGGACCCGGCCGGGACGGCCGGGAAGACGGCCGGGAAGGCCACCGCCTCCCCGAGCCCGACTCCGAGCCCGTCCGCGAGCTCCACCACGGACCCGGAGGACTGCCCGGTCGCCACGGACGCGGAGGGCGGCGTCGACAACAAGGTGCCGCTGCCCGACGACCCCTGGTACCTCAACGCCAGCTCGCTGACGCTCAAGGGCGCCGACTACCAGGGCATCGTGGAGGTGCGCACCGCCAACGGCACCGTCAAGAAGGTCCTGAAGTACGTCATCTCCGACGGCACCGACATCGGCGACCTGCACCAGACGGTGAAGGACAAGCAGTCCGGCAAGACCTACCACGTGCAGGCGGCCAAGGGCTCGACGTCCACGATCCGCGACGGGCAGACGGTGATGTACACGGAGAAGATCTCCGGCAACCTGCTCGGCCTGATCCCGGTCACCTTCGACCCGGAGCACCCGCCGCCGCTGAACATCCCGTTCATCTACTTCACCAACGTGAAGGTCACGCAGGCCGGCCAGTTCGGCGGGACCCTGCACGTGCCGGGGCTGCACCAGTACACCACCGACTGAGCACGCCCCCACAGGCCAGTTCGGGAGCCGCACAAGGGCTGAGGGCGCCCCCTGTCACAGGGGGCGCCCTCAGCGCCGTATCAAGGTCCTGGCGGGCCGTCGCCGGATCAGGCCGTGGTTCCCAGGTGGTGGACGCGGACCATGTTGGTCGTGCCGGGGACGCCGGGCGGGGAGCCGGCCGTGATGACCACGACGTCGCCCTCGCTGAACATGCCCATCTTCAGGATCTCCTGGTCCACCAGCTCGACCATCTCGTCGGTGCTGTTCACGAACGGCACGACGTACGGCTCCACGCCCCAGCTCAGCGTCATCTGGTTGCGGGTGGACTCGTCCGTGGTGAACGCGATGATCGGCTGGGCCGCGCGGTAGCGGCACAGGCGGCGGGCGGTGTCACCGGACTGGGTGAAGGCGACCAGGCCCTTGCCGCCGAGGAAGTCGGCGATCTCGCAGGCGGCACGGGCCACCGAACCGCCCTGCGTGCGCGGCTTCTTGCCCGGCACCAGCGGCTGGAGCCCCTTGCTCAGCAGCTCCTGCTCGGCCGCCTGGACGATCTTCGACATCGTCTTGACGGTCTCGATCGGGTACGCGCCCACGCTCGACTCGGCGGACAGCATGACCGCGTCGGCGCCGTCCAGGATCGCGTTGGCCACGTCGGAGGCCTCGGCGCGGGTCGGGCGGGAGTTGGTGATCATCGACTCCATCATCTGGGTCGCAACGATCACCGGCTTGGCGTTGCGCCGGCACAACTCGATCAGGCGCTTCTGCACCATGGGGACCTTCTCGAGCGGGTACTCGACGGCGAGGTCACCGCGGGCGACCATCACACCGTCGAACGCCATCACGACGTCCTCCATGTTCTGCACCGCCTGCGGCTTCTCCACCTTGGCGATGACCGGGACCCGGCGGCCCTCCTCGTCCATCACGCGGTGCACGTCGGCGATGTCCTTGGCGTCCCGGACGAAGGACAGGGCGACCAGGTCGCAGCCCATCCGCAGGGCGAAGCGCAGGTCCTCGACGTCCTTGTCGGACAGGGCCGGGACGTTGACGGCCGCGCCGGGCAGGTTGATGCCCTTGTGGTCGGAGATGACACCGCCCTCGATGACGATCGTCCGCACCCGCGGGCCCTCGACCTCGACGACCTTCAGCTCGACGTTGCCGTCGTTGATGAGGACCTGGTCGCCCTTGGTGACGTCTCCGGGCAGGCCCTTGTAGGTCGTCCCGCAGATCGTCTTGTCGCCCGGGACGTCCTCGGTGGTGATGGTGAACTCGTCACCCCGCACCAGCTCGACCGGACCCTCGGCGAAGGTCTCCAGACGGATCTTCGGGCCCTGGAGGTCGGCGAGGACACCGACGGCCCGGCCGGTCTCCTTGGCCGCGGCACGCAGGCGGTCGTACCGCCCCTGGTGCTCGGCGTGCGTGCCGTGGCTGAAGTTGAAGCGGGCCACGTTCATGCCGGCCTCGATCAGCGCGACAAGCTGGTCATGGGAGTCGACCGCGGGGCCGAGAGTACAGACGATTTTCGAACGGCGCATGGGGCGATCCTATCGGTTTGTTTCGCTGCGGAATATTCCGTCTGGCGGAAAATACAAAAGGGCGGGATGCCGCTCAGGTGAGATCCTCTAGTTCCCCGATTCCTTTACCAGCGCGTAGGTCTGTGTCGCGATCTCCATTTCCTCGTCGGTCGGCACCACGGCGACCTTCACCCGGGCGCCCTCGGGCGAGATCAGCCGCGGCTCGTCCCCGCGTACGGCGTTCCGCTCCGGGTCCACCGCCAGGCCCAGCTCCTCCAGGCCCGCCACGGCGGCCGCGCGGACCGGCGCCGCGTTCTCGCCGACCCCGGCGGTGAAGGCGACGGCGTCCACCCGGCCGAGGACGGCGTAATAGGCGCCGATGTACTTCTTCAAGCGGTGAATGTAGATGTCGAAGGCCAGCTGCGCCCGCTCGTCACCCTCGTCGACGCGGCGGCGGATCTCCCGCATGTCGTTGTCACCGCACAGACCGATCAGCCCGCTCTTCTTGTTGAGAAGAGTGTCGATCTCGTCGGCGGACATTCCACCAACACGCATCAAATGGAAGATGACGGCCGGGTCCAGGTCTCCCGATCGCGTACCCATCACGAGCCCCTCCAAAGGCGTCAGCCCCATGGAGGTGTCGACACACTTCCCCTTCTCGACCGCCGTCGCCGAGGCCCCGTTGCCCAGGTGCAGCACGATGACGTTCACCTCCTCGGGCGCCTTGCCGAGCAGCTTCGCCGTCGCCCGGGAGACGTACGCGTGCGAGGTGCCGTGGAAGCCGTAGCGCCGGATGCGGTGGGCGTCGGCGGTCTCCACGTCGATCGCGTAGCGGGCGGCCGACTCCGGCATGGTCGTGTGGAAGGCGGTGTCGAAGACGGCGACCTGCGGCAGGTCGGGCCGCAGCGCCCGCGCCGTACGGATGCCGGTGAGGTTGGCCGGGTTGTGCAGCGGGGCCACGGGGATCAGCCGCTCGATCTCGGCGAGCACGGCGTCGTCGATGACGGTCGGCTCGGTGAAGGTCTTGCCGCCGTGCACCACCCGGTGCCCGATCGCGGCCAGCTCCGGCGAGTCCAGTCCGAGCCCGTCCGCGGCCAGCTCCTCCGCCACGGCCTTCAGGGCCGCGTCGTGGTCGGCGATCGGGCCGGTCCGCTCCCGGGTCTCCCCGCCGGCCGGGGTGTGCTTGAGCCGGGAGGTCTGCTCGCCGATCCGCTCGACCAGCCCGACGGCCAGCCGGGCGCTGTCGCGCATGTCGAGCAGCTGGTACTTCACGGAGGAGGAGCCGGAGTTCAGGACGAGGACGCGGGTCGCGGTCACTGCTGGGAAGCCTTCTCGCTCGGGGACTCGTGGGACTCTGGGGACTGGGCCTGGATCGCCGTGATGGCCACGGTGTTGACGATGTCCTGCACCAGGGCGCCCCGGGACAGGTCGTTGACCGGCTTGCGCAGACCCTGCAGCACCGGGCCGACGGCGATCGCCCCGGCCGAGCGCTGCACGGCCTTGTAGGTGTTGTTGCCGGTGTTCAGGTCCGGGAAGATCAGCACGGTCGCCTGCCCGGCGACCTCGGAGCCCGGCAGCTTGGTCGCGGCGACCGACGGCTCCACGGCGGCGTCGTACTGGATCGGCCCCTCGATCTTCAGGTCGGGCCGGCGCGTGCGCACCAGCTCGGTCGCCTCGCGCACCTTGTCGACGTCGGCGCCGGAGCCGGAGGTGCCGGTGGAGTACGACAGCATCGCGATGCGCGGCTCCACGCCGAACCGGGCCGCCGTGGTCGCCGACTGGACGGCGATGTCGGCGAGCTGCTCGGCGTTCGGGTCGGGGTTGACCGCGCAGTCGCCGTAGACGAGGACCTTGTCGGCCAGGCACATGAAGAACACCGAGGAGACGATGTCGGCGTCCGGCTTGGTCTTGATGATCTCGAAGGCCGGGCGGATGGTCGCGGCCGTGGAGTGCACCGAGCCCGACACCATGCCGTCGGCCAGGCCCTCCTGGACCATCAGCGTGCCGAAGTAGTTCACGTCGGAGACCACGTCGTACGCCAGCTCCACGGTGACGCCCTTGTGGGCGCGCAGCGCCGCGTACTGCTCGGCGAAGGCGTCGCGCAGCTCGCTGGTGGCCGGGTCGATCAGCTGGGAGTCGCCGAGGTCGATGCCGAGGTCGGCGGCCTTCTTGCGGATCTGGTCGACCGGGCCCAGCAGGGTCAGGTCGCACACGCCCCGGCGCAGCAGCACCTCGGCGGCGTGCAGCACCCGCTCCTCGGTGCCCTCCGGCAGCACGACCCGGCGCAGGTCGGAGCGGGCCTGTTCGAGCAGCTTGTGCTCGAACATCATGGGGGTCACCCGGTCGCTGCTGGGCGCGGAGACCCGCTTGTTCAGGTCGGCGGTGTCGGCGTACCGCTCGAACAGGCCGAGCGCCCGCTCCGCCTTGCGCGGGGTGGCCGCGTTCAGCTTGCCCTCCAGGGAGAACAGCTGCTCGGCGGTGGGGAAGCTGTTGCCGGGCACGGACAGCACCGGGGTGCCGGGCGCCAGGCGGGCGGCGAGCGTGAGGATGTCGTCCCCCGGGACCTCGCCCAGGGTGAGCAGCACACCGGCGATCGGCGGGGTGCCGGCGCTGTGCGCGGCGAGCGAGCCGACGACCAGGTCCGCCCGGTCGCCCGGGGTGACGACCAGGCAGCCCGGGGTGAGGGCGTTGAGGAAGTTCGGCAGCATCGCGCCGCCGAAGACGAAGTCGAGCACGTCCCGGGCCATCCCGGAGTCGTCGCCGAGCACCACCTTGGCGCCCAGCGCGTGGGATATCTGCGCGACCGTGGGCGCCGACAGGGCGGGCTCGTCGGGCAGCACGTAGCAGGGCACCGGCAGCCGGCCGGAGAGCTGCTCGGCGATCGCGTCCCGGTCCTCGCGGGCCACCCGGTTGGTGACCATGGCGAGCACGTCGCAGCCCAGGGTGTCGTAGGCGCGGTAGGCGTTGCGGGTCTCGGCCAGTACCGACTCGGTGGTCTGCCTGCGGCCGCCCACCACCGGGATCACGGAGGCGCCGAACTCGTTGGCGAGCCGGGCGTTGAGCGCGAGCTCGTCCGGGAACTGGGTGTCGGCGAAGTCGGTGCCGAGCACGAGGACGACGTCGTAGTCCCGGGCGACCCGGTGGAACCGGTCCACCAGGGCGGCCACCAGCTCGTCGCTGCCGCGCTCGGCCTGGAGCGCGGACGCCTCGTCGTACCCCATGCCGTAGACGGTCGCCGGGTCCTGCGACAGCCGGTAGCGGGCGCGCAGCAGGTCGAACAGGCGGTCCGGACCGTCGTGGACGAGGGGCCGGAAGACACCCACCCGGTCGACCTGCCGGGTCAGGAGCTCCATGACCCCCAGCTCGACGACCTGGCGGCCGTCGCCGCGGTCGATACCGGTCACGTACACGCTGCGGGTCACGCGTGCTCTCCGTTTCGTCTCGGGGTTTCGTCTCGGGGGTTCGGTGTCCCGGGGGACTGGGTTTCCGGGGGACTGGGTTTCCGGGGAATGGCGCACAAAAATCGCCCACCAAGGTGAGCAGAACCCTCTTGACAATACCTCCGTGGCTGGATAAGGCGCCCGTCAGCATGGGGTGCGGCAGGCAGCTGTGGGCCATGAAACAATCGGCAGTGGCTCACCGGTATCCACAGCGAGCAGGAGACACAGCACGATGCGCATCGGAGTTCTCACCGCAGGCGGCGACTGCCCTGGCCTGAACGCAGTGATCCGGTCGGTCGTGCACCGGGCGGTCGACAACTACGGCGACGAGGTCATCGGTTTCGAGGACGGCTACGCGGGCCTGCTGGACGGCCGCTACCGCACGCTCGACCTGAACGCGGTCAGCGGCATCCTGGCCCGCGGCGGCACCATCCTCGGCTCCTCCCGTCTGGAGCGCGACCGGCTGCGCGAGGCCTGCGTCAACGCCTCCGACATGATCCACGAGTTCGGTATCGACGCGCTGATCCCGATCGGCGGCGAGGGCACCCTGACGGCGGCCCGGATGCTGTCCGACGCGGGCCTGCCGGTGGTCGGCGTGCCGAAGACCATCGACAACGACATCTCCTCCACGGACCGCACCTTCGGCTTCGACACCGCGGTCGGCGTCGCCACCGAGGCGATGGACCGCCTGAAGACCACCGCCGAGTCCCACCAGCGGGTGATGGTCGTCGAGGTCATGGGCCGCCACGCCGGCTGGATCGCCCTGGAGTCCGGCATGGCCGCCGGCGCGCACGGCATCTGCCTGCCCGAGCGCCCCTTCGACCCGGCCGACCTGGTCAAGATGGTCGAGGAGCGCTTCGCCCGCGGCAAGAAGTTCGCCGTCATCTGCGTCGCCGAGGGCGCCCACCCCGCCGAGGGCACCATGGACTACGGCAAGGGCGAGATCGACCAGTACGGCCACGAGCGCTTCCAGGGCATCGGCACGGCCCTCGCCCACGAGCTGGAGCGGCGCCTCGGCAAGGAGGCCAAGCCGGTCATCCTCGGCCACGTCCAGCGCGGCGGCACCCCGACCGCGTACGACCGTGTCCTCGCCACCCGCTTCGGCTGGCACGCGGTGGAGGCCGCGCACCGGGGCGACTTCGGCAAGATGACCGCGCTGCGCGGGACCGACATCGTGATGGTGCCGCTGGCGGAGGCGGTGACCGAGCTGAAGACGGTCCCGAAGGACCGGATGGACGAGGCGGAGTCGGTCTTCTAGGCCTGCGGCCGGCCATCCCACTCTGGCGCCGGTGCTTCAGAGGAGGTAGTCGGCCTTTCCGGCCTTGATGTCGCGTGGGTGCGGAGGGCTTCGAGGGTGTCGGTGACGTAGTGGTCCTCCTGGCCGGCGAGGGAGCTGATCAGGTCGCGTGAGTCCTTGGGGTTTAGCGTGTGGGCGTGCCACCCGTCCATGTGGGAACGGTATTTGGCGAGTCGTCCTCGGAATGGGTGAACTCGCCGCCGTGGGCGGAGTCCAGCTGCACGGTGTCGAGCCGGGGGACCGGGCCGTGGGCATAGAGCACCGCATGCCCGGCGCCGGGGAAGGCGCCGGCCTCGACCGGAAGTACGCGCAGCGGCGGTAGTGGCGCGCCGCCCGCCGAACCGCATGTGCAACGCCCACTCGTGCACGTACTCGACGGGCTCGGGCTGCTCGCGGTCGAGTACCTGTTGCCGCCGCATGCGCTGTACGACGCGCAACTCGACCTCCGACTTGGGCAGAGGCGGCAGTGCGGCGGCGAAGATGGCGCGGGCGTACTCGCCGAGTTGCAGCAGCCCGGGGATGTGCACGGTCTGGTAGCTCCGCAGCCGGGTGGCGAACCATTCGAGTGCGGCGACGTCCAGCAGGCCTTGGGGCAGAGCGCCTCGGTACTGCTGCCACCAGCTCCGCTTGCGGACGTCGGCCATGGCGACGAGTGCCTCGACGTACGCCTCGTCCGCACACTCGTAGTTGCTGGCGAGTATCCGGATCCGCTCCGGTGAGATGGCACGGACGCCGGACTCCATGTTGGACACCTTCGTGCGGTCCAGCCCCAGCAGTCTGGCGGCGTACTCCGTGGTCCGGCCGGCTGCCAGCCGCATGCTGCGGAGCTCGGCGTCCAGGCACTTCTGACGTTCCGTCGGCGCGGGCCGTGCCGGCATCTGTGCCCTTCCTCCTCGGTTGGTCGGGCTCAGTCTGCCTTGTGTGCGTTGCACCCCGGCCCGCCTCGTCCAGGGCGATGCCGAGGTTGTTCCACGCCGTGGCCTCGCCGTGGGCCGTGAGGGCGGTGGCGCGGGCGCTCGATCCCCCGCGTAACGGGTCTACTTGAGGAAGATGTCGCGGAGCCGGTCCCGGTTGTGCGACTCAAGGACCATCTGTCCACCGGCCCCTCCGTCCACGGACGGAGAAACTCTGGCCATGCGATGGATTCGAACAACTCCTCCTCACGCCAGGGTCGGTGCGTACCGACACGCTGACCCTGAGGACCTTCCCTGTGCGAAGAAGTCGAATGGCCTCCCTCCTGGCGGCCAGTGCCGTCGCCACCCTGGTTTCCGTACTGGCCCCCACCGCGGCGCCCGCCGCGGGCGATCCCCTCGGCCAGTACCTCGGGCAGAAGCCGGCGTGGCACCGTTGCGCCAAGAGGCTGCCGGCCGCCTTCCAGTGCGCCACGATCAAGGTTCCGCTCGACTACAGCCGCCCCGGCGGCAAGAAACTCGACCTGGCCATATCGAGGGTGAAGGCGAGCGCCGAGAAGGAGCGTCGCGGTGTGCTCCTGATCAACCCGGGTGGCCCGGGCACTGAGGGCCTCGACGAGCCGGTGTCGGGCGTGCTGCCGAAGTCCGTGACGAGGAGGTACGACCTCGTGGGCTTCGACCCGCGGGGCGTCGGTAGCAGCTCCCCCGTTACCTGTGGCCTGACGTCCGAGGAGCAGAACCGGGAGCGGCCTTACAAGGCCGAGACGTTCGCCAAGGACGTCAAGTGGGCCCGGACGGTCGCCGAGAAGTGCGACGCCGAGCAGGGCGACAAGTTGCGGCACATCACCACCCGCAACACCGCCCGTGACATGGACGTGATCCGTGCCGTGCTCGGCGAGAAGAAGATCTCCTACCTCGGGTACTCGTACGGCACCTACCTCGGTGCGGTCTACACGCAGATGTTCCCCGAGCGGTCCGACCGCTTCGTGCTGGACAGCGCGGTCGACCCGGCCCGGGTCTGGCGCGGCGTCATGCAGAACTGGGCGGAGGGCGCTGAGCCCGCCTTCGACAGGTGGGCCGAGTGGACTGCCCGTCGGAACTCCACGTACAGGCTGGGTGACACTCCCGAGGCGGTCCACAAGACGTTCTACGACCTGGTCGCCCGGGCCGACCGCAAGCCGATCGGCTTCGACGGCACCTCACTGACCGGTTACGACATCCGCTCCGAAAGCCGCGTCAGGTTCTTCGGCGTGCTCGACGCCGCCAAGTGGATCGCCAACGTGAAGAAGGCCGCCGAGGGCAGGGCTCCGTCCGCCGGCCAGGACCTCAAGGCACGCACGCAGGCGCAGCCGTCGTTCGGCCGTGCCGTGCCCTTGGACAACGAGGGGGCTGCCTTCTGGTCCATCGCCTGCGCCGACACGCGCGACTGGCCGCGTGATCCGGAGCAGTACCGCAACGACGCGATCCGGGACAAGGCCACCTACCCGCTGTACGGCGACTTCGCGTCCAACATCAAGCCCTGCGCCTTCTGGAAGAAGCAGGGCAGTGAGCCCGCCACCAGGGTCGACAACAAGGTCAAGGCGCTGATCCTGCAGTACGAGTGGGATTCCCAGACGCCGCTGACCAGCGCCCAGGGCCTGCGCCGTGTCATGAAAGGGGCGAAGATGCTCACGGTCGCCGGAGGCGACGGACACGGTGTCTACGGTTCCTACACGTGCGCCGACAAGACGGCCACCGCCTACCTGACCACCGGCAAGCTGCCGGCGAAGGACGTGACCTGTAAGGGGCCTAGGGCAATCCCCTAGCGCGGCGGCGCTCGGGCGCAGGATGTCCAGTCCGCAATGAGCCGGGACACGCCTTTGAGGTACTGCCACTACGGACCGACTTCTGTGTCGTGCCGCTCGCCGGGCTCGCCGTCTACTGGACCGCCGGCGACGTCTCCCCGGGGCTGCTCGTCCTCTCCCTGGCCGAGGCGCTGACCGTGGCGGGCCTCGGGGGCCAGGTCATCGCGTACGCCCGGCCCCTGACGGGACCGTGACTCACAGCCCCGGCACCCACCGGTACTGCAGCTCCGGGCGCCCCACCGTGCCGTACTGCGGGCGCCGGGCCGCCCGGCCCGCCTCCACCAGGTGTTCCAGGTAGCGGCGGGCCGTGATGCGGGAGATGCCCACCGCCTCGGCGACGCCGGTCGCGGTCAGGCCCTCGGCGCTGTCCCGGAGGGCGACCGTGACCCGCTCCAGGGTCGGGCCGCTCAGGCCCTTGGGCAGCGCGGCCGGGCCGGGGGCCCGCAGCGTCGCCAGCGCCCGGTCGACCTCGTCCTGGCCGCTCGCCTCGCCGGCGGTGCCCCGGAACTCCGCGTAGCGCACCAGGCGGTCCCGCAGGGTCGCGAACGTGAACGGCTTCAGCACGTACTGCACGACCCCGAGCGAGACCCCCTCCCGCACCACGGTCAGGTCCCGCGCCGAGGTCACCGCTATCACGTCGGCGTGGTGCCCGGCCGCCCGCAGCGACCGCGCGAGCTGGAGCCCGTGCACGTCCGGCAGGTGCAGGTCCAGCAACAGCAGATCGACCGGCGTACGGTCCAGCCGGCGCCGCGCCTCCGCGCCGGTGTGCGCCTTGCCCACGGCCACGAACCCGGGCACCCGGCCGACGTACATCACGTGCGCGTCGGCGGCGACCGGGTCGTCCTCCACCACCAGGACACGGATGGGCTGCTCGCTCGTCATACGTCGCCTCCAGAGCTGGAAGGAACCGCAGGCCGGGCGACCGTGCCCCGCAGCGGCAGCCGCACCTCGAACCTGGCCCCGCCCCCGTCGGCGTCCGCCACCGTCAGCGAGCCGCCGTGCCGGGTGACCGCCTGCCGGACCAGCGCCAGGCCCAGCCCCCGGCCGCCCGGCCCGGACGGCTTGGTGGAGAAGCCGCGCTGGAACACCGCCTCGGCGTGCGCGGGATCCACGCCCGGGCCGGTGTCGGACACCCGCAGGACCAGTTCCGCCTCGCCCTCGGTGAGGGCCGTGACCGTCACCCGGGGGCCCACCCCGCCCTGGGCCGCGTCGACGGCGTTGTCGATCAGGTTGCCCAGGATCGTCACCAGGTCCCGGGCCGACAGGCTCTGCGGCAGGACACCGTCGTCCAGGCGGCTGTCCTCGGAGACCACCAGCTCCACGCCCCGCTCGTTGGCCTGGGCCGTCTTGCCGAGCAGCAGCGCGGCCAGGACCGGTTCGCTCACCGCAGCGACCACCTGGTCGGTCAGGGCCTGCGCGAGTTCCAGTTCGGCCGTGGCGAACTCCACGGCCTCCTCGGCCCGGCCCAGCTCGATCAGCGACACCACCGTGTGGAGGCGGTTCGCCGCCTCGTGGGCCTGGGAGCGCAGGGCCTGGGTGAAGCCGCGCTCGGAGTCGAGCTCGCCCATCAGCGCCTGCAGCTCGGTGACGTCCCGCAGCGTCACCACCGTGCCGCGCCGCTCGCCGCCCGACACCGGGGAGGTGTTCACCACCAGCACCCGGTCCGCCGTCAGGTGCACCTCGTCCACCCGGGGCTCCGAGGCGAGCAGGGCACCGGTGAGCGACGGCGGCAGCCCGAGTTCGGCCACCGACCGGCCCACCACCTCGCCGGAGACGCCCAGCAGCTCCTGCCCGCCGTCGTTGATCAGCGCCACCCTGTACTGCCCGTCCAGCATCAGCAGGCCCTCGCGCACGGCGTGCAGCGCGGCCTGGTGGTAGTCGTGCATACGGCTGAGCTCCTCGGCGTTCATGCCGTGGGTGTGGCGGCGCAGCCGGGCGTTGATGACGTAGGTGCCGACGGCACCCAGGGCCAGTGCCCCGGCCGCCACGCCGAGCAGGGCCGTGAGCTGGTTCTGCACCCGCTGGGTGATCTCCTCCACCCGGATCCCGGCGCTGACCAGGCCGACGATCCGGCCGCCGTCCCGGATCGGGGTGACCGCGCGGACCGAGGGGCCGAGCGTGCCGGTATAGGTCTCGGTGAAGGTCTCGCCCTCAAGGGCCCGGTCGATGTGGCCGCGGAAGTGCTGGCCGATTTCTTTCGGTTCGGGGTGGGTCCAGCGGATGCCCCGCGGGTCCATGATCGTGACGAAGTCGACGTCGGTGTCCCGCATCACGCGCAGCGCGTACGGCTGGAGCCGGGCCGTCGGGTCGGGGGTGCGGATCGCCGCGGCGACGGACGGGGAGTCGGCGACCGACCTGGCCACCGCCGTGGCCTGGCGGCCCGCCGCGTCCTCGGCCTGGCCGCGGTCGCTGAGGTACGTGAACAGCGCGTACCCGGCCACCACGACCGCTATGAGCACGGCCTGCATGGCGAACAGCTGGCCCGCCAGGCTGCGGGGTCTCGGGAGCCGGATCTGCATGCCGTCAGTCTGCCTCTTGGCCGATTGTGAACTAAATGAACGGAAGGGTGACCGCGCTCACAGCGCAGGACATAGTCACGGCATTCCCCAAACCGCATCGAAGGGAGCGCCGCTCCCGAGCCCCGGACGTGAGCCGCACGCCGGTGATGCCGACGACGTCGTCAAGGAGGGCCGCCGTGACCAGCGCAGCCGATACGGCACCTGCCGCACCCCAAGCCAAGCGCGACCGCACGCACTATCTCTACATCGCGGTGATCATCGCGGTCGCCCTCGGTATCGCCGTGGGTCTGATCGCCCCCGACTTCGCGGTCGAGCTGAAGCCGATCGGCACCGGGTTCGTGAACCTGATCAAGATGATGATCTCGCCGATCATCTTCTGCACGATCGTGCTCGGTATCGGTTCGGTACGGAAGGCCACCAAGGTCGGTGCCGTGGGCGGTATCGCCATCGGCTACTTCCTGGTGATGTCGCTGGTGGCGCTGGGCATCGGCCTGGTCGTCGGCAACATCCTGGAGCCCGGCACGAGCCTGGCGGTGACCGACGCGGTCAAGGAGGCCGGTCACGCCCAGGTGGACGCCGAGGCGAAGGACACCACCGAGTTCCTGCTCGGCATCATCCCGACCACCCTCGTGTCCGCCTTCACCGAGGGCGAGGTCCTGCAGACCCTGCTGGTCGCGCTGCTCGCCGGTTTCGCGCTGCAGGCCATGGGCCCGGCCGGCCAGCCGATCCTGCGCGGTGTCGAGCACATCCAGCGGCTGGTCTTCCGCGTGCTCGCCATGATCATGTGGGCCGCCCCGATCGGTGCCTTCGGCGCCATCGCCGCGGTGACCGGCTCGGCGGGCGTGGACGCGCTCAAGAGCCTCGCCGTGCTGATGCTGGGCTTCTACGTCACCTGTGTGCTGTTCGTCTTCCTCGTGCTGGGCGCGCTGCTGCGGGTCGTGGCCGGCCTGAACATCCTCACCCTGTTCAAGTACCTGGGCCGCGAGTTCCTGCTGATCCTGTCCACCTCCTCCTCCGAGTCCGCGCTGCCGCGGCTCATCGCGAAGATGGAGCACCTGGGCGTCAGCAAGCCGGTGGTCGGCATCACCGTCCCGACCGGCTACTCCTTCAACCTCGACGGCACCATGATCTACATGACCATGGCCTCGCTGTTCATCGCCGACGCCATGGGCACGCCGATGTCGGTCGGCGAGCAGATCCCGCTGCTGCTGTTCCTGCTGGTCGCCTCCAAGGGCGCCGCCGGTGTCACCGGCGCGGGCCTGGCCACGCTGGCCGGTGGCCTGCAGTCGCACAAGCCGGCCCTGGTGGACGGCATCGGCCTGATCGTCGGCATCGACCGCTTCATGAGCGAGGCCCGCGCCCTGACCAACTTCGCGGGCAACGCGGTCGCCACCGTCCTGATCGGCACCTGGACCAAGGAGATCGACAAGGACCGCGTGCGGCAGGTGCTGTCCGGGCAGGCGCCGTTCGACGAGACGACCCTGCTGGACGACGGCCACGGCGGCACCGACGCGCGCGCCGAGGTCCCCGAGCCGGGCGGCGAGAAGGAACTCGCCAAGGCCTGATCCCGGCCCCGCCCGCCCTGACCCCGGGCGGCTGAGTACTCCCCCGTCGCTCAGCCGCCCGGTCCGCAAGCCGCCGAGCGGCCCGGTCCCTCCCCGTGGGCCGGGCCGCTCGGCCTTTGCCGTCTCCTCACCGGCGCCTTCCACCCGGTGTCCCGTACGCCAGGCGCTGGGCGGAGTACCTGACGGTGGCCGCCACCGCCGCCTTCCTGAGCGCAGCGGCGGCCGTTGCCTTGACGTCGGCGTCAAGGCGTACGTTCACCGGTATGCGAATCGGCGAGCTGGCCGCACGGGCCGGGACCACCACGCGCACGCTGCGGTACTACGAGGCGCGCGGGCTGCTGCCCGCGCGGCGGGACGGCAACGGCCACCGGACCTACGACGAGTCCGACCTGCGCCTGCTGGAGCAGATCAGGACGCTCCAGGACTTCGGGTTCGAGCTGGAGGAGACCCGGCCCTTCGTGGAGTGTCTGCGGGCCGGTCACCTCCAGGGCGACACCTGCCCGGCCTCGCTCGCGGTCTACCGGCGCAAGCTGAGCGAACTCGACTCCCTGGTAGGCCAGTTGACGGCCGTACGGGAGACGGTGGCGCGGCAGCTGGCGCGGGCCGAACTGGCCGCCGAGTCGCAGGTTCCGGGCGGTCCGGAGCCGGGGTGCGAGCTGGGAGGACACACATGGTGACTGAGGGGTCCGGCGTGACGGACGTGACGGACGCGGACTTCGCGGCGCAGGTGCTCGGCGCCGGCCTGCCGGTGCTGGTGGAGTTCACCGCCGACTGGTGCCCGCCGTGCCGGCAGATGGGGCCGGTGCTCAAGGCCCTCGCGGCCGAGGAGGGGGAGCGGCTGAAGGTGGTGCAGCTGAACGTGGACCACAATCCGCGGACCACCAACGCCTACAAGGTGCTGTCCATGCCGACGTTCATGGTCTTCCGCGACGGTGAGCCGGTGAAGTCGATGGTGGGAGCCCGGCCCAAGCGGCGGCTGCTGGAGGAGCTGTCCGACGTGCTGTGACACCAGGCCCGGACACAGAGAAATCCCCCGAGCAATTGCGCTCGGGGGATTTCTCTGCGTATATTCGGGGATTCATGACTTCAACTCGCTGGAGTCACGGAGAAGTTCAGTGACCACAGTATATCCGGGCGGGAGCGGAATTGTCAAACACCGAATTTCCGGACGATGAATTGCGGCACGAGCAGGAATTCATCGACGATGTGTACGCGCGTGTGGACGCGCTGCGCGGTGACGCCGAGGCCTCCGTCACGGACGCGCTCGCGCAGGGCCACACCCCCATGCAGGCGAGGCTGGAGCGGGACATCCTGGTCGCCGAGCGGTCGGGGCTGCTCGCCGCGCTGAACGCGGTGGACGGCTCGCTCTGCTTCGGCCGGATCGACCTGACCTCGGGCGTCAGCCACCACATCGGCCGGATCGGGCTGCGCGCCGACGACGCCGAGCGCACCCCGATCCTCATCGACTGGCGGGCCGAGGTCGCCCGCCCCTTCTACCTGGCCACCGGCCACACCCCGATGGGCCTCAGGCGCCGCCGGCACATCTCCACCGACGGCCGCAGGGTCACCGCCCTGCACGACGAGATCCTCGACCTCGGCGACCAGACCAGGACCGGCCACGAGGACCCCTCCGGCGACGCCGTCCTGCTCGCCGCGCTGAACTCGGCGCGCACCGGCCGCATGAGCGACATCGTGCGGACCATCCAGGCCGACCAGGACCGCATCATCCGGGCGCCGCACCGCGGGGTGCTCGTCGTCGAGGGCGGGCCCGGCACCGGCAAGACCGCCGTCGCCCTGCACCGCGCCGCGTACCTGCTGTACGAGCACCGCGAGCTGCTGGCCAAGCGGGCCGTGCTGATCGTCGGGCCGAACCCGGCCTTCCTCGGCTACATCGGCGAGGTGCTGCCCTCCCTCGGCGAGACCGGGGTGCTGCTGGCCACCGTCGGGGAACTGTTCCCGGGCGTGAAGGCCACGGCCACCGACACCCCCGAGGCCGCCGCCGTCAAGGGCCGGGCCGAGATGGCCGAGGTGCTCGCCGAGGTCGTCCGCAGCCGGCAGGCGCTGCCCGACCCGGTGATCACCATCGAGCACGACCGGGAGGTCCTGATGCTCGACGACGGCCTGGTGCGCGTCGCCCGCGAACGCACCCGTGCCGCCAAGCTGCCGCACAACGTGGCCCGGGAGCACTTCGAGGGCCACATCCTCAACACGCTCACCGACCTGTACGCCGAGCGCATCGGCACCGACCCGTTCGACGGCTCCAGCCTGCTGGACGCCGCCGACATCACCCAGATCCGCGACGAACTCGCCGAGAACCCCGAGGTCTGGTCCGCCATCGACCGGCTGTGGCCGCGGCTCACCCCGCAGCGGCTCGTCGCGGACTTCCTCGCCGCGCCCGAGGGCTTCCTGCCCGACGCGGACGCGGCGGCGATCCGCCGCCCGGTGACCAGGCACTGGACGGTCGCCGACGTACCGCTGCTGGACGAGGCCGCCGAACTCCTCGGCGAGGACGACCGGCCGGCCCGGGAGCGCGCCGAGCGCGAGCGGGCGGCACAGATCGCCTACGCGCAGGGCGTGCTGGACGTGTCGTACGCGTCCCGGACGTACGAGTTCGAGGACAAGGAGGAGGACGACCCGGAGGCCTCCGAGGTGCTCTCCGCGCACGACATCATCGACGCCGAGCGGTTCGCCGAACGGCACGAGGAGAACGACCACCGCAGCGCCGCCGAGCGTGCGGCGGCCGACCGGACCTGGGCGTTCGGGCACATCATCGTCGACGAGGCGCAGGAGCTTTCGCCGATGGCGTGGCGGCTGCTGATGCGGCGCGTCCCGACCCGCTCGATGACCCTGGTCGGCGACCCGGCGCAGACCGCGGAGGCGGCCGGGATCGGCTCCTGGGCGAAGATCCTCGAGCCCTACGTCGAGGACCGCTGGGAGCACACCCGTCTGGGCGTCAACTACCGCACCCCGTCCGAGATCATGGACGTGGCGGCGGCCGTGGTGCGCGCCGAGCACCCCGGCTTCGAGCCGCCGAGCTCGGTCCGCTCGACGGGCGTACGGCCCTGGGCCCGCGCCACCGACGACCTCCCGGGCGCGGTGGCCGAGGCGGTGAAGGAGCTGACCCCCGACGAGGGACGGCTTGCCGTGATCGCCCCGCGCGACCTGCACCGGCGGCTGGCGGCGCGCCTGGACGGTGTGACGGCCGGGGCGGCGCCGGACCTGACCCGCACGGTCGTCCTCCTCGACCCGCGCCAGGCCAAGGGCCTGGAGTTCGACTCCGTCCTGGTCGTCGAGCCCGGCCGGTACGGCACCAGCGACCTGTACGTGGCCCTGACCCGGGCCACCCAGCGGCTCGGGGTGCTGCACACCGGGGAACTGCCCGAGCCCCTGGCCGAGGCGTTCGCGCCGGACCACGCGCGGGACCCGGTCAAGGACTTCGTACAGAACCAGTAACGGTTGGTGTTCTGTCACGTGCTGTGCACGGCCGGTGCGGTATGCGTTGCGGTATGGACACCCAGCCCCGCGCGACCGCGCCGGCGGACAGCCCGGCGCTCGAGTCGCTGCCCGTCGAGCCGCTGCTCACCTCGGAGTTCGACGCCGACCCCGGCGCGGTCTACCGGCGGCTGCGCCGCATCCACGGGCCGGTGGCGCCCGTCGGGCTGATGGGCGTCCCCGTGTGGCTGGTCCTCGACTACCGCGAGGTGCTTCAGGTGCTGCGCAACGACACCCTCTGGCGGCGGGACGTCCGCCACTGGCGGGCCCGCGCCGAGCGGCGACTGCCGCCCGGCTGGCCGCTGCTGGCCGGGTACGAGGTGCGGCAGACCATGTTCATGGACGACGAGGAGCACCGCGCGGCCCGCCAGACCCTGCACACGGCGCTGCGGCCGTTCCAGGAGGCGCGCAGCCCGCAGGGCTGGGAGCTGCGCGCCTCCGTCGCCGCCTACGCGGACGAGCTGGTCGCCCTGCTCGCCGCCGAGACCGGCTCCGCGGGCTTCGCCGACCTGGGCGCCCAGTACACCCGGCCGCTGCTGCTGATGGTCACCACCCGGCTGTTCGGCTGCCCGGTCGAGCTCGGCGACGAGCTGGTGATGGACCTGTGGCGGATGCTGGACGGCGGTCCCGACGCCGGTGCCGCCACCGCCCGGGCCCTGGCCACCATGACCCGGCTGGCCGCCCACCGCAGGGCCCGCCCCGGCGACGACCTCACCTCCTACCTGCTGCTCGCCGACCCTTCACTCAGCGACGAACAGCTCGGCCGGGAGCTGTTCATGAACGCCGTCTACCTCAACGACATCACCGGCAACATGGTCCTCAACACCCTGCTGGAGGTGCTGCGCGGCAACGCCACCGTGCGGCGCAGCCTGTCGGCGGGGCAGCTCGGCGCGACGGTCGACCGGGCCGCGCTGGTCAACGTGCCGGTGGCCAACCTCTGCTTCCGTTTCGCCGCCAGGGACACGCCCCTGGGCAACTACTGGGTGCGGGCCGGGGACATCGTCTCCCCGTCCGCCGCGGCCGCCCACCAGGACCTGCTGGACCTCGGTTCCTCCCCCATCGTCGGCCCCGCCGTCAGCACCCGCGCCCACCTCGGCTGGGGCGCGGGCCCGCACCAGTGCCCGAGCGCGGCCCGCGAGCTGGGCGGCGCGATCGTGACGACGGCCGTGGGCCGCGTCCTCGACCACTTCGCCCACGCCGAACTGACCCTGCCGCCGGATCAGTTGCCCTGGCGCTCCGGCCCGGTCGTCCGCGGCCTGCGCCTGCTCCCGGTCCGCTACGAACTCGACCGCTCCCGGCCCGCCGCAGCCCGCCACCGGCCACCCGCCCCGCACCTCTCCCACGGCGAGGGCACCCCCACGCCGGACCACCACGCCAAGGGGCTGCTGGGCGCCCTCAGGAGGCTGATGTTCCGGGCGGGCTAGGGGGCGCTTCGGGTGGGAAGTTGCCGCGGCCGGCCTTGACTTGAAGCGCACTTCACGTTGAAGACTCCCGTTCGTGCCCCAAGGCGGGGCACGCGAACGGGAGGGCGCAGCCATGAAGTACCGCACGATCGGCACCGATCCGACGACCCGGCGCGAGGTGAGCGTGCTCGCGCTCGGCGCGATGCTGTTCGGATCGGTGACGGACGAGAAGACCTCCTTCGCCCTTCTCGACCGCTATGTGGAGGCCGGCGGCACCTTCATCGACACATCCGACAACTACGCCTTCTGGGTCGACGGCAGTCAGGGCGGGCAGAGCGAGCAACTCCTCGGACGGTGGCGCCGCAGCCGCGGCATCACCGACCAGGTCGTCATCGCCACCAAGCTCGGCGCCCGCCCCCTGGCTCCGGGCACGGGCTACGTCGACAACCCGGAGGGCCTGTCGGCGAAGGTGATCCGCGAGTCCGCCGAACGCAGCCGGGATCAGCTGGGCGTGGAGAGGCTGGACCTGCTCTACGCGCACATCGAGGACCACAGCGTCCCGCTTCAGGAAACCGTCGAGGGCTTGGCAGCCCTGGTAGCCGAGGGAACGGTGGGACTGCTCGGCGTGAGCAACCACGCCGTCTGGCGTGTGGAGCGGGCCCGGGCTTCGGCGGCCGCTGCCGGACTGCCCGGCTACGAGGTTCTCCAGTACGCGCACAGCCATCTGCGGCCCCGCACCGACGTGCCCGACGAGTTGTTCCCGGACGGCAGCCTCGGTCACGCGGGCGCGGAACTGCTCAGCTACCTGCGGGCCGAGCCGGGGCTGACCCTGGTCGCCTACTCGCCCCTGCTGAAGGGCGCCTACACCCGTCCGGACCGGCTGCCTGCGGACTTCGACCACCCCGGCACACCCGTCCGGCTCGAGGCACTGCGCGAGGTGGCCCGGGAGACCGGTGCCACCGTCAACCAGGTGGTCCTGGCCTGGCAGATCGGCGGTGACCTGCCGATCGTCCCTCTGGTGGGGGCCTCGTCCGTGGCCCAGCTGGAGGAGAGCCTGGCGGCGGTGGACCTGGAGCTGACCGCCGAGCAGCGGGCACGGCTGGACGGGGTGCACTGAGGTTTGGGCCCGGCCGCTACGCCGGACGCAGCCACACCGTCGCCAGCGGGGGCAGCGTCAGGCGGATGCTGGCCGGGCGGCCGTGCCAGCCCTGCGGCTCCGGCTTGATGACCGCGGGGTTGGTCACGTCGCTGCCGCCGTAGCGGCCGACGTCGGTGTTGAGCGCCTCCTGCCAGGCGGGGACGTCCTGCGGCACGCCGAGCCGGTAGTCGTGGCGGACCACCGGCGCGAAGTTGGACACCGACAGCAGCGGCGTGCCGTCCGCGTCGAACCGCAGGAACGCGAAGACGTTGTCCTCGGCCGCGTCCCCGACCACCCACTGGAAGCCGGACGGCTCGGTGTCCCGCTCCCACAGGGCGGGCGTGTGCAGGTACACGGTGTTGAGGTCGCGGACCAGATCGCGCACGCCCCGGTGGTCGGGCTCGGCGCCGTAGTTCGGGTCGAGCAGCCACCAGTCGGGGCCGCGCTCCTCGGACCACTCCGAGCCCTGCGCGAACTCCTGCCCCATGAACAGCAGTTGCTTGCCGGGGTGGGCCCACATGAACGCCAGGTAGGCCCGCTCGTTGGCGCGCTGCTGCCACCAGTCGCCCGGCATCTTCGACACCAGCGAGCCCTTGCCGTGCACCACCTCGTCGTGCGAGATCGGCAGGACGTAGTTCTCGCTGTAGGCGTACACCATCGAGAACGTCATCTCGTGGTGGTGGTACTGGCGGTGGATCGGGTCGTGGGACATGTACCCCAGCGAGTCGTGCATCCAGCCCATGTTCCACTTCAGCCCGAACCCGAGCCCGCCGAAGCCGCTCGGGCCCTTGTGGTGCGTGGCCCGCGTGACACCGTCCCAGGCGGTCGACTCCTCCGCGACGGTCACCACGCCCGGCACCCGCCGGTACACCGTCGCGTTCATCTCCTGCAGGAACGCCACCGCGTCCAGGTTCTCCCGGCCGCCGTACTGGTTCGGCACCCACTGGCCCGGCTCACGCGAGTAGTCCAGGTACAGCATGGACGCCACCGCGTCGACGCGCAGGCCGTCGATGTGGAACTCCTCGCACCAGTACAGCGCGTTGGCCACCAGGAAGTTGCGCACCTCGTTGCGCCCGTAGTCGAACTCCAGCGTGCCCCAGTCGGGGTGCGCGGAGCGCCGCGGGTCCTCGTGCTCGTACAGGGGACGCCCGTCGAACTCGGCGAGCGCCCAGTCGTCGCGCGGGAAGTGCGCCGGCACCCAGTCCATCAGTACGCCGATGCCCGCCTGGTGCAGCGAGTCCACCAGGTACCGGAAGTCGTCCGGGGTGCCGAGCCGGGCCGTCGGCGCGTAGAAGCCGGTCACCTGGTAGCCCCAGGAGCCGCCGAAGGGGTGCTCCGCGATCGGCATCAGCTCGACGTGCGTGAAACCCAGGTCCTTGACGTACGCCGGGAGCTGCTCGGCCAGTTCGCGGTACGTCAGTCCCGGCCGCCAGGACGGCAGATGGACCTCGTAGACCGAGAACGGCGCCTTGTGCGCGGGGACCTCGGCGCGCTGCGCCAGCCACTCCTCGTCGCCCCACTCGTAGTGCGAGGACGTGATGACCGACGAGGTCGCGGGCGGGACCTCCGTACGGCGGGCCAGCGGGTCGGCGCGCAGCGTCTTCGAGCCGTCGGGCCGGGTGATCTCGAACTTGTACAGCTCGCCCTCGCCGATGTCCGGCACGAACAGCTCCCACACGCCCGACGAGCCGAGCGACCGCATGGGGAAGCCCGTGCCGTCCCAGAAGTTGAAGGTGCCCGCCACCCGCACGCCCCGGGCGTTCGGCGCCCACACGGCGAAGCGGGTGCCGGTCACGCCCTGGTGGGTCATGGGGTGCGCGCCGAGCGCCTTCCACAGCTCCTCGTGCCGGCCCTCACCGATCAGGTGCAGGTCGAGGTCGCCCAGGGTGGGCAGGAAGCGGTACGCGTCCTCGGTCTCCTGCACGCTCCCCTCGTACTCGACGAGCAGCCGGTACGGGGGCACCTCGTCGAGCGGGAGCAGCCCGGAGAAGAACCCCTTCCCGTCGTCGTGCAGCTCGGCCCGCTGCTCCCCGGCGAGGACCGTGACGGACCGGGCGTACGGCCGGAAGGCCCGGAAGGCGATCCCGCCGGGCACCGGGTGGGCGCCGAGCACGGTGTGCGGGTCGTGGTGCGTGCCGCTGAGCAGCCGCTCGCGGTCGGCGACGTCCACGGCCGGGGAGACGGCCCCGGCCTCCGGCCCGGCGACGGCAGCGGGGGCGAGCTGCTTGGCCGGGGCCTTCTTGGCGGGCCTCTTCGCGGCGGTCGTCCTCTTGCCGACCGCTTTCCTCCCGACGGCCTTCTTGGCGGCGGTGGCTTTGGTGGCGGGGATCTTCGCGGCGGTGGCCTGCGCCGCGGGGGCTTCGCTGGTGGCGGGTTCGGCAGCGGTGGCTTCGCTCGTGGTGGGCTCGGCGGTGGCGTCCGTGGCGGCGGGGGCTTCGGTGGTGGTCGGCTCAGCGGCGGCTTCGCCGGCGGCGGCGGCCCGCGCCGCGCCAGCGGTGGCCTGAGCAGCCCCGGCCTCAGCGGCGGCGGCGGTGACTTCGGGGGAGGTGACGTCCGGGGCGCTGGTCGTGGCAGCGGTGGCCTTCTTCACCGCCGCCTTCCTGGCCGTCGCCTTCTTCGCCGCAGCCTTCGTCGCGGTCGCCTTCGTGGCTGCCGCCTTCGTCGCGGTCGCCTTGGCAGCCGCGGCCTTCTGACCGCTGGTCTTCTCGGCCGTCGTCTTCGCCGCCGCAGCCTTCTGGCCGGCGGTCTTCTTCGCCGCCGTCTTCTTGGCCGTCGTCTTCTGCGCCGTCGTCTTCTGCGCTGCCGTCTTCTCCGCCGTCGCCTTCGCCGCGGCGGCCTTCGCGGTGACCGCCTTCGTCGCGGTGGCCTTCTTGGTGGTGGCCTTCTTGGCCGCGGCCTTCTTCGCGGCGGTCGTCTTCTCCGGTACCGGAGCGTCTGCGCCCGGCGCAGCCACCGCCGGCTCGGCCAGCGCCGCGGCCGACGCCTCCTCGGCCGCCGCCACGTTCCGCGCGGCGGCCTTCTTCGCGCGGGCCTGCTGCGGGACCGGTGCCTTCTTCGCGGGTGCCTTCTTCGCGGGGGTCTTCGCGGCCGGCTGCTCCGGCACCGCCGCCTTCTTCGCGGCCGTCTCCTCGGTGACCGCCTCCTTGGCGACCGCCTTCGCGGCCGCCCGCGTGGTCGTCTTCTTCGCGGCGGTCTTCTTGGCCGCCGCCTGCTGCGGTACCGCCTTCTTCGCGGCGGCCTTCTTCTGGGCGGCCGTCGGCTGCTCGACGCCGGGCGCCTCGGCCGTCTTCTTCGGATGCGATCCGCTGGACTCGGGGCGGGGGGTCACGGGCGGTGCCTCCTAGGCGAAGGTGCGGGTGGATCAGGTGCGGGGTGCAGCGGGGTCTCAGGTCGGGTCGGCCGTGGCCAGCCGGTGGACGGCGGCCATCGGCACGGGCAGCCAGTCGGGGCGGTGCCGGGCCTCGTACACCACCTCGTAGATCGCCTTGTCCGTCTCGTAGGCCCGCAGCAGGACGGGGTCGGTGCGCGGGTCGTGGCCGGCGGCCTCGGCGTAGCCGGAGCAGAACGCGGCCCGGCAGGTGCGGGCCCAGTCCGGCTGGGGCGGGTCGGCCGAGCGGGCGGCGTAGTCGAAGGACCGCAGCATGCCGGCGACGTCCTTCAGCGCCGGCTGCGGCATCCGCCGCTCGGCCAGCGGCCGGGCGGGCTCGCCCTCGAAGTCGATCAGCCACCACTGACCGGCCGGCGAGCGCAGGCACTGCCCCAGGTGCAGGTCGCCGTGGATGCGCTGCGCGGTCCAGGTGCGGCCCTCGGCGGCCAGATCGCCGAGCGCCGTGAACGCCGAGCGCAGCCCGGACGCGTACGGCCGCAGCGCGGGCACCGTCTGCACGGCGGCGTCCAGCCGCTCGATCATGCCGTCCACCGTCTGCTGGAGCTGGACGTGCCCGAGCGTCACCGTCGGCAGGGCACGGGCCAGCGCGGTGTGCACCTCGGCGGTGGCGTGCCCGAGGGCCCTCGCCTCGGCGGCGAAGTCCTCGCCCTTGGCCAGCTCGCGCAGCGCCAGGTCCCAGCCGTCGGCGGCGCCCTGCACGAACGGCTGGAGCACGCCGAGGACGTACGGCTCGTCGGCGACGTCCGGAGCGCCCAGCGGTCCCGCCGCACTCGTCACGTCCGCGAGCATCCAGGCCGTGGGCGGCGGCACCTTCGGGCAGCCCTCGCGGGCCAGCGCCAGCGGCAGCTCCAGGTCGGGGTTGATGCCGGGCACCACCCGGCGCATCAGCTTCAGGATGAACGTATCGCCGTAGACGACCGACGAGTTCGACTGCTCGGCCGTCACCAGGCGCGGCACCAGGCCGGCCCGGATGTCCTGGCGCGGGTCCCGCTCGAAGCGCAGCCCGCCGATACGGGCCTGGGTGCGCAGGGCCTCCAGGAGCAGTTCGGCGGGCCGGGGGTCGTGCAGGGCCTCGTACACCGTCCGTCCGGCCAGAGGCCCGCTGGTCACGTGTCCGATCAGCGCGGGCGCCAGCCGGGGCGGGAGCGCCTCGCGCACGCCTATCAGCAGCTGGTAGCAGTCACCGGGCTGCTCGGTGGTGCGGTGGCCGGGCACCAGCGGCTGGTGGGCGCGCACCAGCAGGTGGTACAGGCCCAGCTTGGCCGTGGCCGGCAGCAGCTCGGTGGCCTCCACCAGGGTGAACCCGGTGACCGGACGCCCCTTGCCGGCGAACCAGCGCTGCCGTGGCAGCCACTCCCTGAGCAGCGGATCCAGCGACGCAAGCAGGCCGGGAGGGGCGGTGACGGTGCGTGTGACGGCTTCCGACATGACGTCGCGTCCTTTCCCCTTGTTCCGTTCGCCTCCGGGGCGCTGCGCGCCCATCCGGCTCACGCGGGTCGGCGGGGTGTTACTGATGCGTGCCCCGGGCGGGGCGCTGGAAACGCCCCGCCCCGGGGTTTGCGGCCTGCCTGGCCGACAGGCCGCCGTAGCCTGACCGGTCGGGCGCACCACAGGCGCTACGCGGCGTCCTTGCGGAGCCGGAACCAGTAGAAGCCGTGGCCCCCCAGCGTCAGCAGGTACGGCAGTTCACCGATGGCCGGGAAGCGGACCCCGCCGAACAGCTCGACCGGATGCCGGCCCTCGAAGGCGCTCAGGTCCAGCTCGGTGGGCTGCGCGAAGCGTGAGAAGTTGTTCACACAGAGCACCAGGTCGTCCTCGTACTCCCGCAGGAAGGCGAGGACCGCCGGGTTGGACGAGGGCAGCTCGGTGTAGGAGCCGAGGCCGAAGGCGATGTTCTGCTTGCGGATCTCGATCATGCGGCGGGTCCAGTGCAGCAGGCTGGACGGCGAGGCCATGGCCGCCTCGACGTTGGTGACCTGGTAGCCGTAGACCGGGTCCATGATCGTCGGCAGGAACAGCCGTCCCGGGTCGCAGGAGGAGAAGCCCGCGTTGCGGTCCGGGGTCCACTGCATCGGGGTGCGCACCGCGTCCCGGTCGCCGAGCCAGATGTTGTCGCCCATGCCGATCTCGTCGCCGTAGTAGATGATCGGCGAGCCCGGCAGCGACAGCAGCAGGGCGGTGAACAGCTCGATCTGGTTGCGGTCGTTGTCCAGCAGGGGAGCCAGGCGCCGCCGGATGCCGATGTTGGCGCGCATCCGCGGGTCCTTGGCGTACTCGGCCCACATGTAGTCGCGCTCTTCGTCGGTGACCATCTCGAGCGTGAGCTCGTCGTGGTTGCGCAGGAAGATGCCCCACTGGCAGCCCGACGGGATGGGCGGGGTCTTCGCCAGGATCTCGGAGACCGGGTAGCGCGACTCCCGCCGGACGGCCATGAAGATCCGCGGCATGACCGGGAAGTGGAACGCCATGTGGCACTCGTCGCCGCCGGTCTGGTAGTCGCCGAAGTAGTCGACGACGTCCTCCGGCCACTGGTTGGCCTCCGCCAGCAGCACCTTGTCGGGGTACTGGGCGTCGATCTCCTTGCGGACCCGCTTGAGGAACTCGTGCGTTGCCGGAAGGTTTTCGCAGTTGGTGCCCTCCTGCTGGTACAGGTAGGGCACCGCGTCCAGCCGGAACCCGTCGATGCCCAGGTCCAGCCAGAACTTCAGCGCGGAGATCATCTCCTCCTGCACGGCCGGGTTCTCGTAGTTGAGGTCGGGCTGGTGCGAGAAGAAGCGGTGCCAGTAGTACTGCTTGCGGACCGGGTCGTACGTCCAGTTGGAGACCTCGGTGTCGACGAAGATGATCCGCGCGTCCTGGTACTGCTTGTCGTCGTCCGCCCACACGTAGTAGTCGCCGTACGGCCCGTCGGGGTCCTTCCGGGACTCCTGGAACCACGGGTGCTGGTCGCTGGTGTGGTTCATGACGAAGTCGATGATCACGCGCATGCCGCGCTGGTGGGCGGCGTCCACGAACTCCACGAAGTCCGCCAGGTCGCCGAACTCCGGCAGCACGGCGGTGTAGTCGGAGACGTCGTAGCCGCCGTCCCTGAGGGGCGACTTGAAGAACGGCGGCAGCCACAGGCAGTCGACGCCCAGCCACTGCAGGTAGTCGAGCTTCGCGGTCAGGCCCTTGAGGTCACCGACGCCGTCGCCGTTGCTGTCCTGGAAGGAGCGGACGAGGACCTCGTAGAACACGGCGCGCTTGAACCACTGCGGGTCCCGGTCTTTCGCGGGAGTGTCCTCGAAGGTGTCCGGAACGGGTTCGTTGACGATCATTTTGTGGGTGACCCTCCGATCTGCGGGGTGGACGGTCGCAGAACCGTGAAGACGTGCGCGGGCCTGTGACCCGGTTCGAGGCGCACATAGTTGGCCCTGCCCCAGTGGTAGGTCTCGCCGGTGAGCTCGTCGCGCACCGACATGGACTCGTGCCAGTCCAGGCCGAGTTGCGGCATGTCCAACGAGACCGTGGCCTCCTGGGTGTGGTGCGGGTCGAGGTTGGCGACCACCAGAACCGTGTTCGAACCCTTCCGCTTCGAGTACGCGATCACCGCGTCCTGGTCCGCGTGGTGGAAGTGCAGGTCACGCAGCTGCTGCAGGGCCGGGTTGGCGCGCCTGATCCTGTTCAGCCGGGTGATGAGGGGGGTGATGGTGCGGCCCTCGCGTTCGGCGGCCGCCCAGTCGCGGGGGCGCAGCTGGTACTTCTCCGAGTCCAGGTACTCCTCG
>NZ_JBFATS010000026.1:0-73012 GCF_040678435.1 Streptomyces sp. NPDC052682
TCAAGGAACGGACGCTTCCTTCGTACTCACCCGAGAGACTCTCTCGCGGCTTTCCTCCGGGCGCTTCCCTTCGGTGTTTCCGACTCTATCAGATCCTTTCGGACCCGATTCCCGGTCGGCGGGATTTGTCGGCTGGCTTTGGCTTTCGCCGCTGGCCTTTCGACATTCACTACGTTAACCGATTCCCCCGCCCGATTCATAATCGGGTTCCGCGGGTTCGAATTCAGGCATGCGGGCACGCCGGAATCGACCCCGCTGAGGGGTGCTCGTAGGTAGTGGGTTGGCCGCTCCGGCTGCTGACGATCGCAGTACCCGGTTCAGCGGCTCGGGCCACATTACGCACCTCCCGCGACCACGTCAACTTCGGCGGCGCCTGGGGACATGGGCCCGGTACGGGCTCACCGTCGGGTCGTTGGCGATCCAGTAGCGCCAGGGGTGGGCGTCTCCGTTGCCGCCCTCGCCGGCCACTCCGGTGCGGGGGCCGTTGCGTACCTGGTCACGGGGCACGGGGGTGCCGGTGAGCATCCGCAGGGGGGTGTCGCCGGAGGCGCACGCGTCCGTTCCGTCGAGGGAGCGGTCCACGCCGAGGGCCGTTGCCAGACGGGCCGGACCTTTGGCCAGTTCCTTGTCGTTCCGGGCCGAGAGCCGACGGGTGCGGGCCAGTTCGGCGCCCTCGATGATCTCTCCGGCGCGCAGCAGCACCGCGCTCGCCCTGCCCTCCGGGCCGCACACCAGGTTCATGCAGAACCACATGCCGTAGGTGAAGTAGACGTAGACGTGTCCGGGCGGACCGAACATCACGCCGTTGCGCGCCGTGCGGCCGCGATAGGCGTGGGAGCCGGGGTCGTTCGGGCCGTCGTAGGCCTCGACCTCCGTCAGGCGCAGGGCGATCGGACCGTCCGGAGTGGTGCGTACGAGGACGCGGCCCAGGAGGTCGGGGGCGACTTCCAGGACGGGCCGGTCGAAGAACTCCCTGGGCAGGGGCGTACGGTCGGGGGTCGCGATCATGCCGTCCGAGGGTACTGGAGACCGATGGTGTGGCGGGGTGGCCGCACAGCGCTCGCCTTGCCAGGGTGGGAGGGCGCGGAACCGGCCACGGCCGGATGGCGTTTGTAGGGATCAAGGGTTCCGACGTACGGGTCCACACATAGGGAGAGTCATGGCGTTCAAGAAGCTGCTCGCGAGTCTGGGGGCCGGCGGGGCTTCGGTCGAGACGGTGCTGACGGAGAGCAACGTCGTGCCGGGGGGTGTCGTCCAGGGCGAGGTGCGGATCCAGGGCGGCTCCGTGGAGCAGGACATCCAGGGGCTGTCGGTCGGGCTGCAGGCCAAGGTGGAGGTCGAGAGCGGCGACGAGGAGTACAAGCAGGACATCGAGTTCACCAAGGTGCAGCTCGGTGGTGCCTTCCAGCTGCAGCCGAACGCGGTGCACGCGGTGCCGTTCACGCTGGACATCCCGTGGGAGACGCCGATCACGATGATCGACGGGCAGGCGCTGCGCGGGATGCACATCGGGGTGACGACCGAGCTGGCGATCGCGCGGGCCGTGGACTCCTCCGACCTGGACCCGGTGAACGTGCATCCGCTGCCGGCGCAGAAGGCGATCCTGGACGCGTTCATCCAGCTGGGTTTCCGGTTCAAGAACGCGGACATGGAGCGCGGTCTCATCCGGGGTACGCGGCAGAAGCTGCCGTTCTACCAGGAGATCGAGTTCTTCCCGCCGCAGCAGTACCGCGGGCTGAACCAGGTCGAGCTGAGCTTCGTGGCCGACGAGCACGCGATGGACGTGGTGCTGGAGATGGACAAGAAGCCGGGCCTGTTCAGCGAGGGCAGTGACACCTTCCGGTCGTTCCAGGTGGGGCTGAACGACTATCACGGGACGGACTGGGCGGCGTACCTCAACCAGTGGCTGGCCGAAGTCGGCAGCAAGCGGAACTGGTTCTAGGCTCGGAGTCCTACGCAAGGAACCGATCAGGAGGTACCGAGGTGACCGAGCTCAAGCGGCGGCCGCTCCCCCACGACTTCCATCCGCCCGTGCCGTCGTTCACGGTGACCAGCGAGGACGTCCAGGAGGGCGCGACGCTCAAGGACGCCCAGGTCCACGCGAAGGGCAACACCTCGCCGCACCTGCGGTGGGAGGGCTTCCCGGCCGAGACCAAGAGCTTCGCGGTGACCTGCTACGACCCGGACGCCCCGACGGGCAGCGGGTTCTGGCACTGGGTGGTGTTCGACATCCCGGCCTCGGTGACGGAGCTGCCGGCGGGTGCGGGCAGCGGTGCCTTCGAGGGGCTGCCGGAAGGTGCCGTCCAGGTGCGCAACGACTACGGCACCCGGGACTTCGGCGGTGCCGCGCCGCCGCCCGGGGACGGGCCGCACCGGTACGTGTTCACGGTGTACGCCGTGGACCAGGAGAAGCTCGGTGTGGACGCGGACGCGACACCCGCCGTCGTGGGCTTCAACCTGCGGTTCCACACGCTCGCGCGCGCCCAGCTGATCGGTGAGTACGAGGTGCCCGCCGAAGCCTGACGTTCACGGAACGTTTGCCCGCCTCTGGTCTTGGAAGTGATCAGAGGCGGGCATTTTTGTTGCCGGGGGTCGCGGAGGTCACCCCTCGTGGAGCAGCAGATATTGCGTTGTCCATCCCGGCGTGCCCGGCCAGAGTTGATCCCAGCCCGCCGAGGGGTGGGCCAGGGCACACGGGAGGTGGGCTGGAATGCGGGACACGCTGGTGCTGAACGCGAGCTTCGAGCCGCTGTCGACGGTGACGCTGAACCGAGCCGTCGTTCTGGTGCTGCAGGACAAGGCCGTCGTCGAGCAGGCCCATCCCGAACTGCGGATGCGAGGAGCCGCGGTCGACATACCGGCGCCCCGTGTGATCAGGCTCTGCCAGTACGTACGGGTGCCGTTTCGAAGACAAGCGCCGTGGTCGAGGCGGGGTGTGCTGGTCCGGGACCGGCACCGGTGCGCATACTGCGGCCGGCGGGCCACGACCGTGGACCACGTGGTGCCGCGGTCGAAGGGCGGGCAGGACACGTGGCTGAACACCGTGGCCGCGTGCGCGGAGGACAATCACCGCAAGGCGAACCGGACTCCGGAGGAGGCCGGGATGACATTGCTGCGGGAGCCGTTCGAGCCGACGCCGGCCAACGCGATGTTGCTGGCGCTGGCCCAGGAGGAGTTTGAGGCGCTGCCGGAGTGGTTGGCCCTGGGCGCTGCGTAGGGGGCGTCTGCCGGGTCCACGTTGTCTTGTGGCGGGCGGTTGTCTGTGGCTTGTCGCGCCGTTCCCCGCGCCCTTTGGGGGTGGGTGCGGGGAACGTGTGTTGTCGGGGTCGGGTCAGTCGATCGAGGGCTTCTCTCGGCGGTCGGAGCCGCCGTTGCCGGACGAGCCCGAGGTCCCGGTGTTGCCGGAACCGCCGCCCATGGCGCCGAAGTTGCCCACCGCGCCGGACAGGCCCTTGAGGGCGTCGCCGATTTCGCTGGGGACGATCCAGAGCTTGTTGGCGTCGCCCTCGGCGATCTTCGGGAGCATCTGGAGGTACTGGTAGCTGAGGAGCTTCTGGTCGGGGTCGCCGGCGTGGATGGCCTCGAAGACCGTGCGGACGGCCTGGGCCTCGCCCTCGGCGCGCAGGGCCGCTGCCTTGGCCTCACCTTCGGCGCGCAGGATCTGGGACTGCTTCTCACCCTCGGCGCGCAGGATCTCGGACTGCCGGACACCTTCGGCCTGGAGGATCGCGGCGCGCTTGTCGCGGTCGGCGCGCATCTGCTTCTCCATCGAGTCCTGGATGGAGGTGGGCGGCTCGATGGCCTTGAGCTCGACGCGGTTGACGCGGATGCCCCACTTGCCGGTGGCCTCGTCGAGCACGCCGCGCAGGGCCGCGTTGATCTCCTCGCGGGAGGTCAGGGTCCGCTCGAGGTCCATGCCGCCGATGATGTTGCGGAGCGTGGTGACGGTGAGCTGCTCGATGGCCTGGATGTAGCTGGCGACCTCGTACGTCGCGGCCCGGGCGTCGGTCACCTGGTAGTAGATGACGGTGTCGATGTTGACGACCAGGTTGTCCTGGGTGATCACCGGCTGCGGCGGGAACGGGACGACCTGTTCGCGCAGGTCGATGCGGTTGCGGATGGTGTCGATGAACGGGACGACGATGTTGAGGCCCGCGTTCAGCGTCCGCGTGTAGCGGCCGAAGCGCTCGACGATGGCCGCGCTGGCCTGTGGGATGACTTGGATCGTCTTGATCAGGGCGATGAAGACCAACACCACCAGAATGATCAGGACGATGATGACCGGTTCCATCGTCGGCTCCCCGTACCCTTCTCCGCCTCGGCGCCTTCGGGAGATCTTATGTCTGTTGAAGATCTTGCTGTTGAAGATCTTGCTGGTCGAGTGTGACAGACGGTCGTGAACGTCGTGAGGTGTTCCGCCCAGTTGCGTCGCCTGGGGTCATATGACGATCGCCGTGGCTCCCTCGATGTCCACGACGTCCACCTGCTGGCCCACGTCGTAGGCGCGGTCGGCGTCGAGGGCGCGGGCCGACCAGACCTCTCCGGCGAGTTTGATGCGGCCGCCGGAGCCGTCGACGCGCTCCAGGACGACGGCTTGCTTGCCCTTCAACGCCTCCACGCCGGTGGCGAGTTGGGGGCGTTGTGCGCGGTGCCGGTTGGCGATGGGCCGTACGACGGCGATGAGGGCGGTCGAGATGACGACGAAGGTCACCACCTGCAGGACGGCACCGCCGCCGAAGATGCCGGAGACCACCGCGGCGGCGACGGCGCCCACCGCGAGCATGCCCAGTTCGGGCATGGCCGTGATCACGAGCCCGATGCCCAGCGCTGCCGCGCCGATCAGCCACCACACCCATGCATCGATGTCCACATGGTCATGGTAGGGGTGCGGGCCCTGTCGCGGACAGGGCGCCGATCAGGTTGAAATGGCCTTCTTCCCCGAGGTGTTGAGGGTGTCGGGCCAGGTCAGGACAGCGGGAGGCCCTGGGCCGTCCAGCGGTCGCCCATCTGTTCGACGACGAGCGGGAGACCGAAGCAGAGGGAGAGGTTGCGGGAGGTGAGCTCGAGCTCCAGCGGGCCTGCCGTGAGGACCTTGCCCTGGCGGATCATGAGCACGTGGGTGAAGCCCGGCGGGATCTCCTCGACGTGATGGGTGACCATGATCATCGAGGGGGCGATGGGGTCGCGCGCGAGGCGGCCGAGGCGGCGGACGAGGTCCTCGCGGCCGCCGAGGTCCAGGCCGGCGGCGGGCTCGTCGAGGAGCAGCAGCTCGGGGTCGGTCATCAGGGCGCGGGCGATCAGGGTGCGCTTGCGCTCGCCCTCGGACAGGGTGCCGAACCTGCGGTCCAGGTACTCGCTCATCCCGAGGCGGTCGAGGAAGGCGCGGGCGCGCTGCTCGTCGATCTCCTCGTAGTCCTCGTGCCAGGTGGCGGTCATGCCGTACGCGGCGGTCAGCACGGTCTCCAGGACGGTCTGGCGCTTGGGGAGCTTGTCGGCCATGGCGATGCCGGCCATGCCGATGCGCGGGCGCAGCTCGAAGACGTCGCTGCCGGGCTTGCCGAGGGTCTCGCCGAGGATGGAGGCGGTGCCCTTGCTGGGGAAGAGGTAGGTGGACGCGAGGTTCAGCAGGGTGGTCTTGCCGGCGCCGTTGGGGCCGAGGATGACCCAGCGTTCGCCCTCCTTGACCGACCAGGAGACCTGGTCCACCAGCGCTCGTCCCTCACGGATGACGGATACGTCCTGAAGTTCCAGAACATCGCTCATGAGCGCGTTGTCTCCCCTTGCAGTGTGGCCGGTCTCGGCTGTCGCGTACGCCTGTGGCTCGGTCCGCGCCGGTGGTGCGCAGCCCCCAAGGAAATCTACGCCACCGGTCGGCTTCTCCATTCCTTCGGTCCGGTCCTTAGGGTGGGGGCATGCTCACGGAACCACGCGCAGGGCTTCTCACCGCTTGGGGGAACGCCCTTTTGGCCGGACTTGTCTCACCTGATGACGCGGTGACCGCGATCGTCGGGGAGGACGCCGCGCACCGGGTGGAGGGGCTGCCCGGGGAGTCGGGGCCGGTCGGTCTGACGCTCGCGCTGGGGCGGCTGCGGACGCTCGGGGCGAGGGGGCTGCGGGTGGCGCTGCCCGCGCCGGGGCATCCGCTGGGGTTGAGCGGGCCGCCGGAGTTCAACGCGCGGGCGCTGGACGCCGAGGAGGCGGTGATCTGCTACGGCGCCGCGTTCGGGCTGGTGCCGGAGGTGTACGAGGCCGGGCCCGAGGGCGATGTGCACGTCGAGGTGGTGTGGCACTGCCTGCCGGTGCGGGAGGCGCCGCCGGCCGATGTGCCGTCGCTGGGCGAGGCCGAGCGGGAGCTGGCGGAGGCGCTGCGGGAGGCGACCGAGGTGCTGACGCGGCTGGACGTGGCCGGGTCGGGGCCGGTGGCGGAGGCGGCGATCGACGCGTACCGGGCCCGGGCGGAGCAGCGGCGGGACGTCCTGGCGCCGGGGTATCCGGCGCGGGCCGTGCGTGTGCTGGAGCTGGCGCAGCGGGTGGGAACGCTGATCTCGCTGGCGACGCGGGACGGGCGAGGACCCGGGCCGGGGGGTGCGGTGAGCGCGTCCGAGATGGCGGCGCGGCGGGAGGCGCTGCGGCCGGTGGAGCGGACGGCTCGGCGGGCGCAGGTCGCGGCGTACAACTCCGTGGTGGAGGAGCGGGAGCGGGGAGTTCGCTGACCCCGGCCTGATACGTACTCGGGCGCCGAGGTACCTGGGGACTTCGCCCCCGGCCCCGCGATCGGCCTGACCGGCCTCCCGGGAAGCCCGGGAGGCCGGTGGTCACCTCCGGCTCGGGTTCGGAGGTGGGTGTCAGTGGTTGACGGCGTAGTTGCCGAAGGCCGGGTTCAGCACGCCGATGACGTTGACGCTGTTGCCGGACACGTTGACCGGGACGTCCACCGGAATCTGGACGAGGTTGCCGGAGGCGACGCCCGGCGAGCCCGCGGTCGAGCCGCCGGCGTGGGCACCGTCGGTGGCGGAGGCCATCCCGGCCCCGGCGGCCAGCAGGCCACCGGCCACCATCGTCACGGCCGCTGCCTTCTTCAGGTTCTTCACTTTCTGAGCCCTCCTTGCGATGGCTGCGGCAGGCGCCGCAGCACGCACTGGAGAACGGCGGGGATCCACGAAGGTTGCGCCATATGAGGGACATTCCCACGACGGTATGAATCTCTGCCCGGAGCGGAACCCTCCGTATTGCCGTACGAAGGGGTTTTCAGCTGGTCAGTCCGTGCCGTACGGCCCACAGGGCCGCCTGGGTGCGGTCCGCCAGGTCGAGTTTCATCAGGATGTTCGAGACGTGGGTCTTGACCGTCTTCTCGGAGAGCACCAGGGCGCGGGCGATCTCGCGGTTGGAGCGGCCGTCCGCTATCAGGCCGAGCACCTCGCGCTCCCGCTCCGTCAGCGAACCTGCCCGGCCCTGGCCGGAGTTGGCCTCGTCCTGGGAGAGCAGGGCGCCGGCCACCTCCGGCTGGAGGAGGATGTGGCCGGCGTGGACCGAGCGGATGGCTCCGGCCAGGGCGTCGGGGTCGACGTCCTTGTAGACGTACCCGGCGGCGCCCGCGCGCAGGGCCGGGACCACCGTGCGCTGTTCGGTGAAGCTGGTGACGACCAGCACGCGCGCGGGGTTGCCGAGTTCGCGGAGTCTGCGCAGGGCGTCGACGCCGTCCATGCCCGGCATCTTGACGTCCATGAGGATGACGTCGGGCTTCAGCTCCTCGGCGCGGGCGACCCCTTCGGCTCCGTCGGCCGCCTCGCCGACGACCTCTATGTCGTCCTGCACCTCGAGGAACGTGCGCAGGCCCCGGCGGACGACCTGGTGGTCGTCGACGAGCAGCACCTTGATTGCGTCAGCCACCGGGGACCTCCATCTCGATCGTGGTGCCCTTGCCGGGCGCCGATTCCACGGTCAGGCTCCCGCCGACCCCGCTCGCCCGGTCCCGCATGGAGACCAGGCCCAGGTGGCGTCCCGCGCGGCGGACCGCCCGGGGGTCGAAGCCGACGCCGTCGTCGGTGACGCGCAGCACGGCTCCGGAGCCCCGGCGCTCCAGGGTCACCTCGACGTGTCCGGCGCCGGAGTGGCGCAGGGCGTTGTGCAGGGCTTCCTGGGCGACCCGCAGCACGGCCTCCTCCTGGGCGGCGGGCAGGGCGCGTACGCCCCGGCCGGTGAAGGTCACGCGCGCGGTGTGGGCCCGGTCGAGGACCTGGACCTGGGTGCGCAGGGTGGCGACCAGGCCGTCCTCGTCCAGGGCGGCGGGGCGCAACTCGACGACGGCGGCGCGCAGTTCGTCGGCGGCCTCGGCGGCCAGGGCGGCGACCTGCTGCAGTTCGCCCTTGGCGCGGGAGGGGTCGCGGTCCACCAGGCGGGCGGCGGCCTGGGCCGTCAGGCGCAGGGAGAACAGCTTCTGGCTGACGGCGTCGTGCAGTTCGTGGGCGAGGCGGGAGCGTTCCTCCGCGATGGTCAGCTCGCGGCTGCGTTCGTAGAGGCGGGCGTTGGTCAGGGCGATGGCCGCGTGCTGGGCGAGGATGCCGAGCAGTTCCTCGTCCTCGGCGGTGAAGCCGCACGTGCCGTCCTGTTGCGCGCACGGGGAGTATCCCTCCCCGGGGCGCCGCTTGTTGGCCAGGAACAGGGCGCCGAGGACCTCGTCGCCGTCGCGGATCGGCAGGCCCAGGAAGTCGGCCAGGTCGGGGTGCGCGCTGGGCCAGCCCTCGAAGCGGGGGTCCTTGCGGACGTCGGCGAGGCGCTCGACCTTGGCCTCCTGGAGCATCGCCGCCAGGATGCCGTGCTGGCGCGGCAGGGGGCCGATGGCCTTCCACTGCTCGTCGCTGACGCCGTCGACGACGAACTGGGCGAAGCCGCCGTGATCGTCGGGGACGCCGAGGGCGGCGTACTGGGCGTCGAGCAGCTCGCGGGCCGAGGCGACGATCGTCTTCAGGACGTCGCGCACCTCCAGATGCCTGCTCATGGCCAGCAGCGCGGAGCTCACCGCGGCGAGGCCGGACCGGGGACCGTGGCTCATGTCCTCACCGTACCGGCGGGGTGTGACCGTGCGGATCGGGCCTGTGACGGCGGTGGCTGGGCCGGTGCGCCTAGGGCGAGCGGCCTAGGACCCGGGCCCCGGCGCGGGGGCGTAGGCCGAAGGAACGCGGTGCGAGGGCGTAGGCCGAAGGGACCCGGTGCGGTGCTCCCGGCGCCCGAGGCGGCGCCGGGAGCCCGGTTCCTAGGTTGAGGACATGCCGATCAGGCGGCAGCGAGGACGAGGGGACGGATGCCATGCCGGTTGCGATCATCACGGGGGCCTCGAAGGGACTGGGGCGGGCGCTGGCCGAGGCGCTGGCCGCGCGGGGCTGGGACCTGGTCCTCGACGCCAGGGGGACCGGCGTCCTGCGGGAGGCGGCCGCGGAGCTCACGGCGTACGGCACGCGCGTGACGCCCCTGCCGGGGGACGTCACGGACCCCGGGCACCGGTCCGAGCTGGTGGCGGCGGCCTGGCGGCTCGGCGGTGTGGACCTGCTGGTGCACAACGCCAGCGCGCTGGGCGCCGAGCCGCTGGTGCGGCTGGAGCAGCTGCCCCTGGAGGGGCTGCGGCGGGCGCTGGAGGTGAACCTGGTGGCGGCGCTGGGGCTGGTGCAGGAGGCGCTGCCGCTGCTGCGGGCCGCGCGGCAGGGCACGGTGATCGCCGTCAGCTCGGACGCGGCGGCCGAGGCGTACGAGACCTGGGGCGGTTACGGGGCGTCCAAGGCGGCGCTGGACCAGCTGGTGGCGGTGCTCGGTGTGGAGGAGCCGGGGCTGCGGGTCTGGGCGGTGGACCCCGGGGACATGGCGACGGACCTGTACGCGGCGGCCGTACCGGACGATGAAGGGCCGCGGCCGGACCCGGTGAGTGTGGTGCCGGCGTTCCTGCGGCTGCTGGACGAGCGTCCGGCGAGCGGCCGCTATGGGGCTCCCGCGCTGCTGGAGGGGCGGCGATGAGCCTGGCCGTACGGATTCCGCGCGAGCTGTCCGCTCGGGTGCCGGTCGAGCAGCGGGGACCCGGGCTGGACCGGGACGCCGTGCGGATGTTGGTGTCACACGGCACACGTGTCACGCATCACGCGTTCACGGAGCTGCCGCGGCTGCTGCGGGCCGGGGATCTGCTCGTGGTCAACACCTCGCCGACGCTGGCGGCCGCCGTGGACGGGCGGATCGGGCACGCGCGCGTGGTGGTGCACTTCTCCACCCGGGGGGACGACGGCCGCTGGGCGGTCGAGCTGCGGGAACCCGACGGGCGGGGCACCACGCGCGCGCGTGCGGGAGGGCGCGCGGGCAGGGAGGTGCGGCTGCCCGGAGGCGTGCGGCTGGTGCTGGAGGAGCCGCTGAGCGCGCATGGCGGCCGCCTGTGGTGGGCAGGCGTACCGGGGAGCGCGGACGTGCCGGGGCTGCTGCGGGAGCACGGGCGGCCCATTCGGTACGCCTACACCGAGCGGGACCAGCCGCTGTCGGCCTACCAGACGGTGTTCGCGCTGCCGGCGCCCGACGGGTCGGGCAGCGCGGAGATGCCGAGTGCGGCGCGGCCCTTCACGGCGCGGATCGTGGCGGAGCTGGTGAGCCGGGGGGTGCAGTTCGCGCCGGTCACACTGCACACCGGGGTGTCCTCGGCGGAGGCACACGAGCCGCCGTATCCGGAGCGGTTCGCGGTGCCGGAGGCGTCGGCGCGGCTGATCAACGCCGCGACGGCGGATCAGGGAGGGCGCGAAGCGCTTCCTTGGAAGGGTGGCGGTGGGAGACGGGCGGGCGGACGGGTGATCGCCGTGGGGACGACGGCCGTGCGGGCGGTGGAGTCGGCGGCCGGGCCGGACGGGGTCGTACGGGCGCGTGCGGGGTGGACGGACCTGGTGGTGACGCCTCGGCGCGGGGTGCGGGTGGTGGACGGGCTGCTGACCGGGCTGCACGAGCCGGAGGCCTCGCACCTGCTGATGCTGGAGGCGGTCGCCGGGCGGGAGGCGGTCGAGCGGGGCTACGAGGAGGCGCTGCGCGCGCGGTACCTGTGGCACGAGTTCGGAGACGTGCATCTCGTCCTGCCGGGGTGAAGTCGCTTACGGAGCGCATTGCGCCAGCAACCACCGGTGAGAGCGAGGGTGGCCTGATGTGAGCCCTCGCATAGGACGCAGGTCACGTACGAACGCCCGTAGGAGACGGATACGCCCGGTTTGAGCGGGGCAGACAGTCCTGTCTGCCCCGTTTTGTCAGTTCCTGATCCACTACCCGGCTTCGTACGTCACACCTTTGCCTGGCGTTTTTGCGCCAGCTAAGAATTGCTTCCGTCGCTCAGCGCCGTGGGTTATGTCCCGCGGCGTTTGTGCCGGAAGCACCCTGTCCCCACCGGACGAAGAGCGACCTCCGCGCTACTCGAAGAGGTCCATTTCCCATGCCCAAGAACCTGCTCAGTCGTGTCCGCAGTCGTGCCCTGACCCGTCACCACAAGATCGCCATGGCCGGTGTCGCCGCCCTCGGTGCCGCCGCCCTCGGCTTCTCCGCGGTGCCGGGCGAGGCGTCGACGACCACGGCCGAGGCCGCTCCGAAGGCCGCGGTGGCGTACAGCTCCGAGAAGATCAACTCCCAGCAGATCAAGGGTGTCGAGGCGAGCGTCGCCGACCAGCTCACCGCCACCCTCAAGGCCCAGCAGGCCGCCAAGCAGAAGGCCGAGGCGGCGAAGAAGGCCGCCGCCGTCAAGAAGGCCGCCGCCGCGAAGGCCGCCGCCGAGGCCGCGAAGAAGAAGGCCGAGCAGCAGCGCAAGGCCAAGGAGGCCGCCAGCCGCGCCGCCGCGCGCGCCAAGCTGAAGCAGGCCGCCGCCAAGAAGGCCGCCGTGAAGAAGGCCGCTGCCAAGAAGTCGTACCCGAACAACCTCGACGGCTGGATCCGCGAGTCGCTCGACATCATGAAGAAGCGCGGCATCCCGGGCTCCTACAACGGCATCTACCGCAACATCATGCGGGAGTCGTCCGGCAACCCGAACGCCATCAACAACTGGGACATCAACGCCATCAACGGCATCCCGTCCAAGGGCCTGCTCCAGGTCATCCCGCCGACCTTCAAGGCGTACCACGTCCCGGGCACGTCCTGGAACATCTACGACCCGGTCGCCAACATCACCGCCGCCTGCAACTACGCGGCCGACCGGTACGGCTCCATGGACAACGTCAACAGCGCGTACTGAGGTCGGCGCGGACCTCTTCTCGCGATCGCACACGCCGAAGGGCGGCACCCACCTGACGGGGTGCCGCCCTTCGGGGCGTCAGGAAGAGAGGCCGATACGGCTACTTGCGCATGACCTCGGGCTCATGGCGGCGCAGGAAGCGGGCCACGAAGAAGCCGCAGATCACACCGAGGGCGATCAGCGCGCCCATGTCCATGAGCCAGGCCCCGAGGGTGTGGTCCCACAGCGGGTCGGTGTCGCCGGCCGTCTCCGGCGGGCTGATCTTGTTGAAGTCCAGCGTGGCGCCCGCGGCGGCCACCGCCCAGCGCGACGGCATCAGGAACGAGAACTGGTTGACGCCGATCGAGCCGTGCAGCGTGAACAGGCAGCCGGTGAACACGACCTGGATGATCGCGAACATGACCAGCAGCGGCATGGTCTTCTCGGCGGTCTTGACCAGCGACGAGATGATCAGGCCGAACATCATCGAGGTGAAGCCCAGGGCCATGATCGGCAGGGAGAGCTCGATGAGCGTGGCGCCGCCCAGGACCAGCCCCTCGTCGGGGATCTCGCGGCTGGCGAAGCCGATGACGCCGACCAACAGGCCCTGCAGCACGGTGATCACGCCGAGCACGAACACCTTGGACATCAGGTACGCCGAGCGCGACAGGCCGGTGGCGCGCTCCCGCTCGTAGATGACCCGTTCCTTGATCAGCTCACGGACGGAGTTCGCCGCGCCCGCGAAGCAGGCGCCGACGGCGAGGATCAGCAGCACGGTCGTGGCCGTGCCGTTGGGGATGATCCGGCCGGTCTGCGGATGGGGCGGGTTGGGCAGCAGGCCCCGGTCCGCGTCGATGAGCAGGCTGACCGCGCCGAGCACGGCCGGCAGGATCACCATCAGGGCGAGGAAGCCCCGGTCGGAGGCGATGACGGAGACATAGCGGCGCACCAGGGTGACGAACTGCGACATCCAGCCCTGCGGCTTCGGCGGCTTCATCGCCTGCATCGGCGGAACCTGTACGGACTGCGGCGCCACCGCGTCGACGTCCGCGGCGTACATCTGGTAGTGCTGTGAGCCCTTCCAGCGGCCCGCCCAGTCGTAGTCGCGGTAGTTCTCGAAGGCGGAGAAGACGTCGGCCCAGGTGTCGTAGCCGAAGAAGTTCAGCGCCTCCTCGGGCGGGCCGAAGTAGGCGACCGCGCCGCCCGGCGCCATCACCAGCAGCTTGTCGCACAGCGCCAGCTCGGCCACCGAGTGGGTGACGACCAGGACCGTACGGCCGTCGTCGGCCAGGCCCCGCAGCAGCTGCATGACGTCGCGGTCCATACCCGGGTCGAGGCCGCTGGTCGGTTCGTCGAGGAAGATCAGCGACGGCTTGGTCAGCAGCTCCAGGGCCACGGAGACGCGCTTGCGCTGGCCGCCGGAGAGGGAGGTGACCTTCTTGTCCTTGTGGATGTCGAGCTTGAGCTCGCGCAGCACCTCGTCGATGCGGGCGTCGCGCTCGGCGGCCGTGGTGTCGGCCGGGAAGCGCAGCTTGGCCGCGTACTTCAGGGCCTTCTTGACGGTCAGTTCCTTGTGCAGGATGTCGTCCTGCGGGACCAGGCCGATGCGCTGGCGCAGCTCGGCGAACTGCTTGTAGAGGTTCCGGTTGTCGTAGAGGACCTCGCCCTGGTCGGCCGGGCGGTAGCCGGTGAGCGCCTTGAGCAGGGTCGACTTGCCGGAGCCGGACGGGCCGATGACCGCGATCAGCGACTTCTCGGGGACGCCGAAGGAGACGTCCTTGAGGATCTGCTTGCCGCCGTCGACCGTGACGGTCAGGTGGCGGGCGGAGAAGGACACCTCACCGGTGTCGACGAACTCCTCCAGCCGGTCGCCGACGATCCGGAACGTCGAGTGGCCGACGCCCACGATGTCGGTCGGGCCCAGCACCGCCGAGCCGCCCTTGGCGATCGGCTGGCCGTTGACGTACGTGCCGTTGTGCGAACCGAGGTCGCGGATCTCGAAGCGGCCGTCGGGCGTCGCGTGGAACTCGGCGTGGTGGCGGGAGACCTGGAGGTCGGAGACGACCAGCTCGTTGTCCAGGGCACGGCCGATGCGCATCACACGGCCGAGGGAGAACTGGTGGAACGTGGTCGGGCTGCGGTCGCCGTGGACCGGCGGCGCCCCCGCGCCACCACCGGGGCCCTGCTGCTGCGGAATGTGCGGGGCAGGCTGCTGGGGCTGCTGCCAGCCGGCCTGCGGTGCCTGCTGCTGCGGCGCGGGCTGGGCGGGTGCCTGCGGCGCCCAGCCGGGGTTCGCGCCCTGTGCGGCGTACGGCTGCTGCTGGGGCTGGGCCTGCGGCGCGGCGACGGCGGCGGCGGAGCCGGACAGGCTCACCAGCGGCCCGTCGGTCGCGTTGCCCAGGTGCACGGCGGTACCGGGGCCTATCTCCCACTGCTGGATGCGCCGGCCCTGCACGAACGTGCCGTTGGTGCTGCCGTGGTCCTCGATGACCCAACTGCGGCCGTCGAAGCTGACCGTGGCGTGCCGCCAGGAGACCCTGGCGTCGTCGAACACGACGTCACCCTGCGGGTCGCGTCCGAGCGTGTACGACCTGGACGGATCGAGCGTCCAGGTCCGTCCGTTTGATTCCAGTACGAGTTCAGGCACTCCATGCCCCACTGAGTTGTCCCCCGAGTTACCCCCGACATGGGGAGTCTAGGGATGTCGAACATCGGGGGGAACTATTTCAGGCTCAGCCCTCTGACCGAAAGTCGGGCCTCGGGAAGACCGCGTACGGGCGCTTCGCCCGTTTCCGTTGACGGGGTGGAAACCGGGCCGGAAAGTGGTATTCCACGCGAGGGGGACAAGCGCGGCGACGGTGCCGCGCCGCGGATCGGGGGGTCTGCCATGAACGCGTCCGGGAGCGTCGAGAGCGGGGCGGGCCGTGCGCGCGTGCCGTGGGGGGACGTGGTGCTGTGCGCGGTCGCCGCCGTGAGCTGGGCGTTGATCGGGATGGCGGGGACGGCGGCCCTGGGGCTGCACCTGCTCCAGGCGGACGCGGCGGGGTCGTTGGGGCCGATGACCGCGGCTGTGGTGGCGCTGGGGGCGGGTGGTTCGGTCACGCCGTCCGCAGACGTGTCCGCCTTCGGGCTGACCGGTGCGCAGGCCGGCACCGCCATCGAGATCACGCCACTCGGTGTCAGCCTGGTGGGGGCACTGCTGCTGGCGTTCTTCTTCCTGAGGTCCTTGCGCGGCGCGGGAGTTGTGATCGCACCGGCCGAACTCCTCGCGCGTGCGGGGGCGGTGGTCGCGCTGTTCGTGGCGATGCTGGGCGGCCTGGCCTGGGCGGGGCACGACGTCATCACCCTCGACGGGAGTTCGCTCGGGCTGGACGACCTGCCGGGCGGAGGCGGGGACGGTGGCCTGCAGGTGCCGGGGCTCGGCGACATCTCAGGACTGCTGCCGGACCGGGTCGGTGACCTCGTGGACGCGCGGGCGACGGTCGGCTTCACGGTCGACACGGCGCCGACCCTGCTCGGCGGGCTCGGCTGGTCGGCGGGAATCCTGCTGATCGCCCTGCTGGCCTCGCGCCGTACTCCCCTGCCACGCGGGTGGCAGGTCCTGCACCGGGTCGTACGGCCCGCCGTCTCCGCGGTGGTGACCGTGCTGCTGGTGGCGGTCGCGGCCGGGCTCGCGGCGGCGGCGTACGCGGCGGCCGGCGACGACCACCCGGGGCGGATCGCGGGCGCGGCGCTGCTCGGCGCGCCCAACGGGGTGTGGACGGGGGTGCCGATCGGCCTGTTCGTGCCGTGGGACGGGCAGGCGACGGGGGAGCCGGCCCGGCTGCTGCCCGATCCGCTGGACGACCTGCTGCGCGTGGGGTCCGGGCGGTCCGTCACCTTGGGGCGGCTGGCCGAGCTGGACGCGCGGGTGTGGCTGCTGGGGGTGGCGGCCGCGTTGCTGATGCTGCTGGCGGGCGTGCTGACGGCGGTGCGCACGCCCGCTCCCGCGGTGGCGCCGGGCGGTCCCGGGCCGGGTCCGGAGTCAGCCGTACGAGGCGCAGGTGCGCTTCGCTTCGCCGGGCGGTGCGCGCTGCGGCTGGGGGCCGCCGGCGCGCTGGCCCTGCCGCTGCTGGCCTGGCTGACGGAGGTGTCCGTGGGCGCCTCGCTGTCGGTGCTCGGCTTCGACGCGTTCGACGCGGGCGTCGAGCTGCACGGGCGCCTCGGCACGGCCCTGCTGCTCGGCGCCGTGTGGGGGGCCGGAGCAGGGGCCGTGGGGGCGTCGGCGGCGTGGGCGAGTGGGGCGGCTGGGCGGCGGGCGGTGACGGCGGGGTGGGGGGACGTGGGGGCGGGGGCGGCCGCCTGGGGTCTCGGGGATGTCTCGGCACGGGAGGGCGGGCCCTACACGCCGGGGACGCCGTACCGACCGCCCGACCCGGACACCAACCCCTACCTGCGGGTGCCGCAGCGGCCCGAGACAGCTCCACCACTTCGCGAGCCCGGGGTTGCGGGCACCCCACGGTGGCCCGACGCACCTCCGCCGCCCGGCGAGCCCCGTCGGCCCGGGGACGTATCACGCCCCGCAGGGCCCCGGCGGCCGGAGGAGGCGCGGTCGCCCGGGGAGGTGTCGGGGGGTGGGGGTGACGACGTGGACATGTACGGGGCGCCCACGGTGGTGCGGCCGATCGGGCCGGCTCCGCAGGGGCCGAGGGCCGGGCGGCGACCGCGCCCTAGGCCTGAGGACGGGCCGCCGACCAGGCCCGGGGACGGGCCGCCGCCACCGCCTCCTCCCCCGCCGCCTTCGCCGAAGCCGGGCGGTACGGGGTGAAGCACCCGGGCTGACGGCGACGGACAGGAGCGGTCCGCCGGCCGTTTCGCCACCCGTGCGCCGCCGCGGCGGCACCCGGAGTCCGCTGTCCGCCAGACGGACCTCGGCGGCGCAGGACGGCGCCTGCCGGATACGGTGGAACCACCATGAGCGCTTCGCAGACCTCTGACGTCCCCACCCTCCTTGTCAAGATCTTCGGCAAGGACAGGCCGGGCATCACGGCCGGCCTCTTCGACACCCTCGCCGCCTACTCCGTCGACGTGGTCGACATCGAGCAGGTCGTCACGCGAGGCCGCATGGTGCTGTGCGCGCTCGTCACCGAGCCGCCCCGGGGGCTCGAGGGGGACCTGCGGGCGACCGTCCACAGCTGGGCTGAGTCCATGAAGATGCAGGCGGAGATCATCTCCGGCATCGGCGACAACCGCCCGCGCGGCCTCGGCCGCTCCCTGGTGACCGTACTGGGCCACCCGCTCACCGCCGAGGCGACCGCGGCCGTCGCCGCCCGGATCGCCAAGGCCGGCGGCAACATCGACCGTATCTTCCGGCTCGCGAAGTACCCGGTGACCGCGGTCGAGTTCGCGGTGTCCGGCGTGGCGACCGAGCCGCTGCGCACCGCCCTGGTGACCGACGCGGCGAAACTCGGCATCGACGTGGCGGTCGTGGCGGCGGGCCTGCACCGGCGGGCGCAGCGCCTGGTCGTCATGGACGTGGACTCCACGCTCATCCAGGACGAGGTCATCGAGCTCTTCGCCGCGCACGCCGGCTGCGAGGACAAGGTCGCCGAGGTGACGGCGGCGGCGATGCGCGGGGAGCTGGACTTCGAGCAGTCGCTGCACGCGCGCGTGGCGCTGCTTGAGGGGCTGGACGCCTCGGTCGTCGACAAGGTGCGCACCGAGGTGCGGCTGACGCCGGGTGCCCGGACGCTGATCCGTACACTGAAGCGGCTCGGCTACCAGGTGGGGGTGGTCTCCGGTGGGTTCACGCAGGTCACGGACGACCTGAAGGAACGGCTGGGGCTGGACTTCGCCCAGGCCAACACGCTGGAGATCGTCGACGGCAAGCTGACCGGCCGGGTCACCGGCGAGATCGTGGACCGGGCGGGCAAGGCACGGCTGCTGCGCCGGTTCGCCGCGGAGGCGGGTGTGCCGCTGTCGCAGACCGTCGCGATCGGCGACGGCGCCAACGACCTGGACATGCTCAACGCGGCCGGGCTCGGCGTCGCCTTCAACGCCAAGCCGGTGGTACGGGAGGCCGCCCACACGGCGGTGAACTTCCCCTTCCTCGACACCGTGCTGTACCTGCTCGGCATCACCCGGGAAGAGGTCGAGGCGGCGGACACGCTGGACGGCAGCTGAACCCCGGGCGCCGGCAGCCTCACCCCGTCCTCCTGGAGAACCCGGCCGGCAACCCCGCCCCGGCTTCCCCGCGACGAGGTCCGGCCCCGCACACCGGCGCCGGACCCGCCTCACGCGCGGTGCGTCACTCCGTCGGCGCCCAGTAGTCGACCAGTGTCGCCACGCCCGGCTCCAGGGACTTCCAGGGGCCGCTGAACGACAGGACCGCGAAGGCGGCGGCGGGGAAGCCGCGGCGGCTCATCCGCTCCCGGGCGTCGCCCTCGGCGGAGCCGGCCAGGATCTCGGCGAGGCCGTGCACGCCCGGGTTGTGGCCGACCAGGAGGGCGTTCTGGATGTCGTCGGGGGTCTCGTTGAGCACGGCGATCAGCTCGCCGGGCGAAGCCTCGTAGATCCGCTCCTCGTAGACGGTTTTCGGTCGCTGCGGGAACTCCTGGACGGCGAGCTTCCAGGTCTCGCGGGTCCGCACGGCGGTGGAACACAGGGCCAGGTCGAAGGCGATACCGGTGGCGGCCAGCTTCAGCCCGGCCGCCGGGGCGTCCTGGCGGCCCCGCTCAGCGAGCGGACGCTCATGGTCGGGCACCTGTGGCCAGTCGGCTTTCGCATGCCGGAAGAGGACGATCCTGCGGGGTTCTGCGACGCTCATGGAACCCAGCTTCGCATGAAACAGGCCACCTGGCGCAGGGAGTTGACGGGCGGCGCGGCGGCGCTCAGCGGGCCGTCAGCTGCTGCAGGTGCTGCAGGAGCCGGGTGATCACGGGGTCCCCGGCGGCGGCGTGGGCGTCGGACGGGTCGAGGATCAGGGCGAGCAGCGCGACGAAGGCGAGCGCGGGCAGGGCGAGGGCCCACCAGGGCAGGCAGTGACCGGCGCCGTCCCGGGTCGCCGGGTGGGGCCGTGGGTGCGTAGGGGCCGCCATGAGTGCCTCCGCTCGTCATCGAGTGGTCCGTGATCGTGGTCCGTCGCGGTGCCGTGTGACGCGCCGCTCGCGGTCACGTCTCGACGCTACGGAACGCACGGACCCCGACCCATCCGGAGACCCACCCACTTGACCCTGACCCTCACCCCCTAGGGGATGCGGGGGTTGACCCCACCAGGGCCGGGCGCGGGCCCGGTCAGGGGGAGGCGAGGGTGGCGATGACGCCGATGATGATGAAGATCGCGAAGAAGGCGCCGAAGACGAGCAGCATCTTCTTCTGGCTGTGCTGGGGGTTCGGGTCGAGCACGGGCATGCGGCAAGTCTCCCACCCCACCGGAGACCCGCGTTCCCGGGGGTGGGGTCAGCGGGCCGCCTCGTCCTCCACCGTGCGGTCGCGCCCGGCCAGGACGCCCACCAGCATCTGCGGGATCATCAGGGCGACCATGAGCGCGATCGGCAGTCCCCAGCCCCCGCTGTGCTGGTAGAGCACGCCCACCAGGAGCGGCCCCGGTATGGAGATCAGGTAGCCGGTGCTCTGCGCGAAGGCGGACAGCTGGGAGACGCCCGCGCCGGTCCTGGCTCGCATCCCGACCATGGTCAGGGCCAGCGGGAAGGCGCAGTTGGAGACGCCGAGCAGCAGGGCCCAGGCCCACGCGCCGGCGGCGGGGGCGAGGTAGAGCCCGGCGTATCCGGCCAGGCCGCACACGCCGAGGGCGAGCGCGATCGGGCCCTGGTGGGGCAGCCGGGTGGCCAGGCGCGGGATGACGAAGGCCAGGGGCACGCCCATCACCATGGTGACGGCGAGCAGCACACCGGCGGTGCCCGCGGGCACGCCCGCGTCGCGGAAGATCTGCGCCATCCAGCCCATGGTGATGTAGGCGGCGGTGGCCTGCAGCCCGAAGAAGACCGCCAGCGCCCAGGCGGTACGGCTCCGGGTGATCCGCAGCGCGGGAGCGTCCGCGCCCCCGGGCGCCGCCTCGGACGACGTGCCGGGGGCCGCTTCGGACGGCGTGCCGGAGGCGGGCCCCCGGTCCCGTACGAACAGGATCCACGGCACCACGGCCACCCCGGCGAGCGCCGCCCACATGGCCAGGCCCGTCTCCCAGCGGCCGCCCAGCGCGTCGGTCATGGGCACGGTCACGGCGGCCGCGGCGGAGGTGCCCAGGGCGAGGGCCATGGAGTACAAGCCGGTCATGGACCCCACCCGGTGGGGGAACCAGCGTTTGACGATGACCGGCATGAGGACGTTGCTGACCGCGATCCCCATGAGGGCGAGGGCGCTGGCGGCCAGGAAGCCGGCCGTGCCCCCGGTGTACGGGCGTATGAGCAGGCCCGCGGCGATGGCCGCCATACCGGCGCACACCACGGTGGCCGGTCCGAAGCGGCGGGCCAGGCGCGGCGCGGTGACGCCGAAGACGGCGAAGCACAGCGGGGGTACGGAGGTGAGCAGTCCGGCCACGCTGCCGCTCATGCCGAGCCCGTCACGGACCTCCTCCAGGAGGGCGCCGAGGCTGGTGATGGCGGGGCGGAGGTTCAGGGCGGACAGCACGAGGGCGACGACGAGCAGGCGTGCCGTCCACGCACGCGTGCCGGGTTCCCCGGATACCCGGGCGTCGGGCGCGGCCGGGGCGCCAACGGTCGTGGACGTGGTCCGGGTTTCCTCGCTAGCCATGCCCTCCATCATAGAATCATAGGATGATTGGATGTGCCATGGACAATGTGCCATGCCAGGATGGCGTGCCATGCCTCTGAGTCATCCCCGTCGCTCGGCGCTGTCCGAGCAGGTCATCGCCGCGCTGCGCGCCCAGATCACCTCGGGCGAGTGGCCGGTGGGCTCCCGCATCCCGACGGAGCCGGAGCTGGTCGAGCAGCTGGGCGTCGCCCGCAACACGGTCCGCGAGGCGGTCCGCGCGCTCGCGCACAACGGCCTGCTGGACATCCGCCAGGGCTCCGGCACGTACGTCGTGGCCACCAGCGAGCTGGCGGGCGTGATGCACCGCCGCTTCGCCGACGCCGATCCGCGGCACATCGCCGAGCTGCGGGCCACGCTGGAGTCGGGGGCTGCGGGGCTGGCGGCCGAGCGGCGCACGGACAAGGACCTCAAGCAGCTCGACACGCTGCTGCTGCGCCGGGAGGAGGCGTGGGAATCGGGCGACGCGGAGGCGTTCGTGACGGCCGACGCCACCTTCCACCTGGCCGTGGTGGCCGCCTCCCACAACGACGCGATGATCGCGGTGTACGCGGACCTGGGCGAGGTGCTGCGGGACTGGCTGCGGGCGGACGTGGGCGCGCAGCTGACGCCGGAGACGTACATGGACCACACCGGGCTCGTCGACGCGATCCGCGCGGGCGACGCGGCCAGGGCGGCGGCCGAGGCCGCGAGCTACCCGGTCCTGTGCCGCCCCGGCCGCCTCAGTCCGCCCGCCGGTGGCTGACCCACGCCGAGTGGATCTCCTTCCAGCAGCGACCGGTCAGCCGTACGGTCTGCGCGGGCCCGGCGTCCACCGGGGCGCCGTCGCTGTCGAGGTCCCACCAGCGGGCGCACTCCAGGTGCAGGCTCACGCGGTCGGTGCCGGGATAGGGGTTGTGGCAGTACGCGGTCGCGTGCGAGCCGGTGACACGGATCCGGCACGCGGCGCCGAACGGCTCCGCCGCCTTGGAGTCCTCGGCGGGCACGCGCGCGTGGGGCCTCGCCACGTACCACAGGGTCAGCGCCACGGCGGCGGCGAGGGCGGCGAGGGTCACTGAGGCCAGGCTCCGGGACAAGCGCACAAGGGGACCTCCTCGGCCGTGCTGGGGAGGAAATCACGTGGTGAACGCCTCTCCAGAGTGCGCGCTCGGTGGCCCTGACCGCCCGGCCGGATGAGCCGAACGGGTGATATGCCAAGGGCCCGCACCCGGCACGGGTGCGGGCCCTCGGCGGGGCTTCACGTCCTCACGCGCCGATGGCGTGCAGACCGCCGTCGACGTGGATGATCTCGCCCGTGGTCTTCGGGAACCAGTCGCTCAGCAGCGCGACGACACCGCGCCCGGCCGGCTCGGGGTCGTTCAGGTCCCACTCGAGCGGGGAGCGGTGGTCCCACACGGAGGCCAGCTCGCTGAAGCCCGGGATGGACTTGGCGGCCATCGAGCCGAGGGGGCCGGCGGAGATCAGGTTGCAGCGGATGTCCTGCTTGCCGAGGTCGCGCGCCATGTAGCGGTTGACGGCCTCCAGGGCGGCCTTGGCCGGGCCCATCCAGTCGTACTGCGGCCAGGCGTACTGGGCGTCGAAGGTGAGGCCGACGACGGAGCCGCCGTTCTGCATCAGCGGCAGGCAGGCCACGGTGAGCGACTTCAGGGAGAACGCCGAGACGTGCATGGCCGTGGCCACCGACTCGAACGGCGTGTTGAGGAAGTTGCCGCCGAGCGCGTCCTGCGGGGCGAAGCCGATGGAGTGCACGACGCCGTCGAGGCCCCCGAGCTCCTCGCCGACGACGTCGGCCAGGCGGCCCAGGTGCTCGTCGTTGGTGACGTCGAGCTCGATGACCTTGGCCGGCTTGGGCAGCTTCCTGGCGATGCGCTCGGTCAGGGTGGGCCGCGGGAACGCGGTGAGGATGATCTCGGCGCCCTGCTCCTGGGCCAGCCTGGCGGCGTGGAAGGCGATCGAGGCCTCCGTCAGCACCCCGGTGATCAGGACGCGCTTGCCCTCGAGAATTCCGCTCATGGTGATCAGTGACCCATTCCCAGTCCGCCGTCAACGGGGATGACGGCTCCAGTGATGTACGAGGCGTCGTCCGAGGCGAGGAACCGCACCGTCGCGGCGATCTCCTCCGGCTGCGCGTACCGGCCGAGCGGCACTCCCGACAGGATGTTCGTGCGCTGCTCGTCGGTGAGCGCCTTGGTCATGTCGGTGTCGACGAAGCCGGGCGCGACGACGTTGAAGGTGATGTTGCGCGAGCCCAGCTCACGGGCGAGGGAGCGCGCGAAGCCGACCAGGGCGGCCTTGGAGGCGGCGTAGTTCGCCTGCCCGGGCGAGCCGTACAGCCCGACGACCGAGGAGATGAGCACGACGCGGCCCTTCTTGGCGCGCAGCATGCCGCGGTTGGCGCGCTTGACCACGCGGAAGGTGCCGGTGAGGTTGGTGTCGATGACCGAGGTGAAGTCCTCCTCGGACATGCGCATCAGGAGCTGGTCCTTGGTGATGCCGGCGTTGGCGACGAGGACCTCGACGGGACCGTGCGCTTCCTCGATCTCCTTGTAGGCCTGCTCCACCTGCTCGGCGTCGGTGATGTCGCACTTGACGGCCAGGCAGCCCAATTCCGTCAGGGCCGCCGGCGGCTCACCCGAGCGGTACGTGATCGCGACCTTGTCGCCGGCGTCGGCGAACGCGCGGGCGATGGCGAGGCCGATGCCCCGGTTGCCTCCGGTGACGAGAACCGAGCGGCTCAACGGATCACCCTTTCGATAGCGGTCTGATACCCGCCCGGGCACCTGGACGACAGGCGGCGATGACAGGCGGCTTCCCCGAAAACCTATCGGTCCGGGCCGGGCGGGGGACATTCGGGCGCCCACAGTGGCTCACCGGCCGCACTGTCGGGTCCCTACAGAAAGGCACGGCACCGGCCCGCAAACGTGTGGTCCGGGCACCGGCCGACGCGACATGATGCGCAGCAACCACAGGTCACACGACAGGGAGAGACCTCGGTGCCTCATACGATCGACGAAGCGTTCACGGCGCTTCCCCTACGCGCCCTGGCCGACGCCGCCCTCGCACGCGCGCGGGCGCTCGGGGCGGAGCACGCCGACTTCCGCCTCGAACGGGTGCGCAGCGCCTCCTGGCGCTTCAGGGACGCCAAGCCCGCCGGTTCGTCGGACACCACCGACCTCGGGTACGCGGTGCGCGTCGTGCACGGCGGTACGTGGGGATTCGCGTCCGGCGTCGACCTGACCCTCGACGCCGCCGCCAAGGTGGCGTCCCAGGCCGTGGCGATGGCCAGGCTCTCCGCGCAGGTGATCAGGGCGGCCGGGTCGGACGAGCGGGTCGAGCTGGCCGACGAGCCGGTGCACGCCGACCGGACGTGGATTTCGTCGTACGCGATCGATCCGTTCAGCGTGCCGGACGAGGAGAAGGCCGGGCTGCTGGCGGAGTGGAGCGCGCGGCTGCTGGCGGCGAACGGGGTCGACCACGTGGACGCCTCCCTGCTCACCGTGCACGAGAACAAGTTCTACGCGGACACGGCCGGGACCGTGACCACGCAGCAGCGGGTGCGGCTGCACCCGGTGTTCACCGCGGTGGCGGTCGACGAGTCCAGCGGCGAGTTCGACTCCATGCGCACCCTCGCGCCGCCCGTGGGGCGTGGCTGGGAGTACCTGCGGGGCACCGGCTGGGACTGGGAGGGTGAGCTGGAGCAGATCCCGGAGCTGCTCGCCGAGAAGATGCGCGCGCCGAGTGTGGAGCCGGGGCTGTACGACCTGGTCGTCGACCCGTCCAACCTGTGGCTGACGATCCACGAGTCCATCGGGCACGCCACGGAGCTGGACCGCGCCCTCGGGTACGAGGCGGCGTACGCCGGGACCTCCTTCGCCACCTTCGACCTGCTCGGCAAGCTGAAGTACGGCTCCGAGCTGATGAACGTGACCGGTGACCGGACCGCCGAGCACGGGCTGGCGACCGTCGGGTACGACGACGAGGGCGTCGAGGCGCAGTCCTGGGACCTGGTGAAGGACGGGGTCCTGGTCGGCTACCAGCTGGACCGCCGCATCGCGAAGCTGACCGGGTTCGGGCGGTCCAACGGGTGCGCGTTCGCCGACTCCCCCGCGCATGTGCCGGTGCAGCGCATGGCCAACGTGTCGCTGCGGCCGGATCCCGCCGGGATGTCCACGGAGGACCTCATCGGCAGCGTCGACCGGGGCATCTACGTCGTCGGTGACCGGTCCTGGTCGATCGACATGCAGCGGTACAACTTCCAGTTCACCGGGCAGCGGTTCTTCCGGATCGAGAACGGGCGGCTCGCCGGGCAGGTGCGGGACGTGGCCTACCAGGCGACGACCACCGACTTCTGGGGCTCCATGGCGGCCGTCGGCGGCCCGCAGACGTACGTCCTGGGCGGCGCCTTCAACTGCGGCAAGGCACAGCCGGGGCAGGTGGCCGCGGTCTCGCACGGCTGCCCGTCCGCCCTGTTCAAGGGCGTCAACATTCTGAACACCACCCAGGAGGCCGGCCGATGAGCGCCCCTACGCACAAGCCGCACGAGGTCGTCGAGCGCGCCCTGGAGATGTCCCGCGCGGACGGCTGCGTGGTGATCGCCGACGAGCAGTCCAGCGCCAACCTGCGCTGGGCGGGCAACGCCCTGACCACGAACGGGGTCACCCGGGGGCGCACGCTCACCGTCATCGCCACGGTGGACGGCAAGGAGGGCACGGCCTCGGGCGTGGTGTCGCGGTCCGCCGTGACCGTGGACGAGCTGGAGCCCCTGGTGCGGGCCGCCGAGGCCGCCGCGCGCGGCGCCGGGCCGGCGGAGGACGCCCAGCCGCTGGTCACGGGCGTGACGCAGTCCCCGGAGTTCACCGAGGCACCCGCGGAGACCTCCTCGGCGGTGTTCGCCGACTTCGCCCCGGCGCTCGGCGAGGCCTTCGCACGCGCGCGTGCCGGGGGCCGGGAGCTGTACGGCTTCGCCCACCACGAGCTGATCTCGACGTACGTCGGCACCTCGACGGGACTGCGGCTGCGGCACGACCAGCCGAACGGGACGCTGGAGATCAACGCCAAGTCCCCCGACCGCACCCGCTCGGCGTGGGCGGGTCGCTCCACCCGGGACTTCAAGGACGTCGACCCGGCCGCGCTCGACGCCGAGCTGGCCGTACGCCTCGGGTGGGCCGGGCGGCGCGTGGAGCTGCCCGCCGGGCGGTACGAGACGCTGCTGCCCCCGGCCGCCGTGGCGGACCTGCTGATCTACCAGATGTGGTCGGCGTCCGGCCGGGACGCGGCCGAGGGGCGGACGGTGTTCTCCAAGCCGGGCGGCGGCACGCGGATCGGCGACAAGCTCACCGACCTGCCGCTGACGCTGCGCAGCGACCCGAACGAGCCCGGTCTGGAGTCGGCGCCGTTCGTGATCGCGCACTCCTCCGGGGGCGACCAGTCGGTGTTCGACAACGGGCTGCCGCTCGCGGCCACCGACTGGGTGCGCGAGGGAGAGCTGCGGAACCTGACCACCAGCAGGCACAGTGCCGCCCTGACCGGGCTGCCGCTCGCCCCGGCGGTCGACAACCTGATCCTGGACGGCGGCGAGGACCGCTCCCTGGAGGAGATGGTCGCGACCACCGAGCGGGGGCTGCTGCTGACCTGCCTGTGGTACATCCGCGAGGTGGACCCGGCGACACTGCTGCTGACCGGCCTGACCCGGGACGGCGTCTACCTGGTCGAGAACGGCGAGGTGACCGGCGAGGTGAACAACTTCCGGTTCAACGAGTCGCCGGTGAGCGTGCTGGGCCGGGCCACGGAGGCGGGCCGTACGGAGAAGACGCTGCCCAGGGAGTGGAGCGACTGGTTCACCAGGGCGGCCATGCCCGCGCTGCGCGTCCCCGATTTCAACATGAGCTCGGTCAGCCAGGGCGTATAACCTCGTAGGCGTTCGCGTTCGGCTGTCACCCGACCGGCCGAAGATCATCTTGAGGAGACACGAGAACCGTGACGGACATCGTCGACGAGCTGAAGTGGCGCGGGCTGTTCGCCCTGTCCACTGACGAGGACGCTTTGCGCAAGGCGCTCGCGGACGGTCCCGTCACGTTCTATTGCGGTTTCGACCCGACGGCGCCGTCGCTGCACGTGGGGCACCTGGTGCAGGTGCTCACCGTGCGCCGGCTCCAGCAGGCCGGGCACCGGCCGCTGGCGCTGGTCGGCGGGGCCACGGGCCTGATCGGCGACCCGCGCCCGACCGCCGAGCGCACCCTGAACGACCCGGAGACGGTCGCCGGCTGGGTGGACAAGCTGCGCCGCCAGATCGAGCCGTTCCTGTCCTTCGAGGGCGAGAACGCGGCGGTCATGGTGAACAACCTCGACTGGACGGCCGGCCTGTCCGCGATCGAGTTCCTGCGTGACATCGGCAAGCACTTCCGCGTCAACAAGATGCTCACCAAGGACTCCGTGGCCCGGCGCCTGGAGTCCTCCGAGGGCATCAGCTACACGGAGTTCAGCTACCAGATCCTCCAGGGCATGGACTTCCTCCAGCTCTACCGGCGCTACGGCTGCACGCTCCAGCAGGGCGGCAGCGACCAGTGGGGCAACCTCACCGCGGGGCTGGACCTGATCCACAGGCTGGAGCCGGACGCCACCGTGCACGCGCTGGCGACGCCGCTGATGACCAAGGCGGACGGCACCAAGTTCGGCAAGACCGAGAGCGGCGCGGTCTGGCTCGACCCGGAGATGACCACGCCGTACGCGTTCTACCAGTTCTGGCTGAACGTGGACGACCGGGACATCTCCCGGTACATGCGCATCCTGTCCTTCAGGTCCCGCGAGGAGCTGGAGGAGCTGGAGAAGCAGACCGCGGAGCGTCCGCAGGCCCGGGCCGCGCAGCGCGCGCTGGCCGAGGAGCTGACGACGCTGGTGCACGGGGCCGAGCAGACGGCCGCCGTGATCGCCGCGTCCAAGGCCCTGTTCGGGCAGGGCGAGCTGGCGGAGCTGGACGAGCGGACGCTGGCGGCGGCACTCGCGGAGGTGCCGCACATCCAGGTCGCCGAGCTCGGCCCGGTCGTGGACCTGTTCGCCGAGGTCGGCCTGGTGCCCTCGAAGTCGGCCGCGCGGCGCACGGTCAAGGAGGGCGGCGCCTACGTGAACAACGTGAAGGTCGCCGGTGAGGACGCCGTCCCCGCCGCGGAGGACCTGCTGCACGGGCGCTGGCTGGTGCTGCGCCGCGGCAAGAAGAACCTGGCCGCGGTGGAGGTCACCGGCGCCTGAGCGGGCGTGGCGCAGGGGGCGGTCTCCGGTGCCGGAGGCCGCCCCCGGTGCGTGGCGGGGCTGTCAGGCCCTGCGCCTGCCGCCCCGGACCGCCGTGTAGACCCGGTCGCCGAGGGCCACCAGGATGACCGCGGCGATCACCTGGAAGACATGGCGCCACCAGTCGATGCCCTCCGTGGCGTCCACCCCCGCCGCCCGCGCGATGGCGTTGCCGCCGATCGCGCCGAGTATGCCGAGGATGGTGGTCAGCCACAGCGGGATGTGCTGCTTGCCCGGGACGATCGCCTTGGCGATCAGGCCCAGTACGAGTCCCACGATGATCGCCCACAACCAGCCCATGGCTGCCTCCTCGACGGCTCGACGCGAGCGTTACGACCAGTGTCCGACGCTGCGCCGTCCGGCGCATGCCGGGTGCGCCGGGCGCCGTACCGGGCCGTGGCGGGACGGCGGGCCGGCCGCCGCGGCAGGAAGGCCCCGGTCTCGTGGCGGACGCGGGCGCGGCGTACCGTGGAGCTGTCCGGGCCGTGCTCTCCCCGACCGGCCACGGACCGCGTACGGGGCGGGGAGAGGCCGATACGGGCGGATGGTGGATGTGATGCGGAAGCTGCGTGGCGGTGGCGACGTCCAGGTGTTCCGGATCACCGGCGCCCGGGCGGGCCTGCAGGAGGATGTGCGCGGCCGGCAGCGCCGGTACGTGATCTCGATGACGATCCGCACGATCTCCGTGATCCTCGCCGCGACGTTGTGGAACGTCGAACGGCATGTCGCCGTGGTGGCGCTGGTGCTCGGCGCGGTGCTGCCCTACATCGCGGTGGTGGTCGCCAACGGCGGGCGCGAGAACGCGCCGTCTTTGCCGTCGACGTTCGTGACGACGCCGATGCGCCCGATGCTGGCGCCGCCGCGGACGAACGACGGCGCGGCGCAAGCCGGGACGGAAGATGTGGTGTCCGAACCGGTGGCGGGCGCACGAACGGAGCCACGGGAGCGGTCGTGACCGTGCGGGCGGGCCTCAAACGGAGGACAGGACCCCGCCAAAGCTCAGGAAAAGCTCAGATCAATCATGCTGTTCCGGTGCCCTGCGGGGGGTTACCCGTGACATACTTCGTACGCGCTCCGCATCCCCCGTCGGAGCGACGGACCGACGCCGGGCAGCTCCCCCCGTGGCTGCTCGGCGTCGCCTTTTGTGTGGATCTGTGAGACGAAACCTGTGAGTGACGAGACCCCGATCTGCTCCGCCAAGGGCTGCCGCGCCGACGCGGTGTGGGTGCTGGCGTGGAACAACCCGAAGATCCATACGCCGGAGCGGCGCAAGACCTGGCTCGCGTGCGAGGAGCATCGTGAGCACCTGTCTCAGTTCCTCGGCGTACGGGGCTTCCTGAAGGACGTCGTCGAGCTGGCCGACTGGCAGGCCGCGGAGGGTGGCTAGCCCCCGATCGCCGACATCGGCCTGGCCGGCTGGACGAAGCTCGGGTCGTCCAGGCCCGCGCCCGCCTTCTTGCCCCACATCGCCAGGCGCCAGATGCGGGCGATCTCCTCGTCGGGGGCGCCGGAGCGCAGGGCGGCGCGCAGATCGGTCTCCTCGGTGGCGAACAGGCAGGTGCGTATCTGGCCGTCGGCGGTCAGGCGGGTGCGGTCGCAGGCGGCGCAGAACGGGCGCGTGACGGAGGCGATGACACCCACGCGGTGCGGGCCGCCGTCGACCAGCCAGCGCTCGGCCGGGGCGGAGCCGCGCTTCTCGTCGCCCTCCGGGGTCAGCTCGAAGCGGGTGCGCAGCGAGGCGAGGATGTCCCCGGCCGTGATCATGCCCTCGCGCTTCCAGCCGTGCTGGGCGTCCAGGGGCATCTGCTCGATGAAGCGCAGCTCGTAGTCGTGCTCCACGGCCCAGGCGAGCAGGTCCGGGGCCTCGTCGTCGTTGAGGCCCGGCATCAGGACCGAGTTGACCTTGACGGGGGTCAGGCCGGCCTCGCGGGCGGCGTGCAGGCCCTCGATGACGTCGTGGTGGCGGTCGCGGCGGGTGAGGGCCTTGAAGACGTCCGGGCGGAGCGTGTCCAGCGACACGTTCACCCGGTCCAGGCCCGCCGCCTTCAGGGCGGCCGCGGTGCGCTTGAGGCCGATGCCGTTGGTCGTGAGGGACATCTGGGGGCGCGGCTCGAGGGCCGCGACGCGCTCGACGATGCCGGCCAGGCCGGGGCGCAGCAGGGGCTCGCCGCCGGTGAAACGGACCTCCTCGATGCCGAGGGAGGTGACCGCGATGCCGACCAGGCGGACGATCTCGTCGTCGGTGAGCAGGTCGGGCTTGGCCAGCCACTGCAGGCCCTCTTCCGGCATGCAGTACGTGCAGCGCAGATTGCACCGATCGGTCAGTGAGACCCTCAGGTCGGTGGCCACTCGGCCGTAGGTGTCGATGAGCACGCGGGCCCCCTCCCTCGATGCGGATCGGCGCGGAGCACAACTCTCCGACACCTGCGAGACTACGCGACCTGGCTGACAACGCCTAAGGCCCGATCCCACGACGTGGGACGCGGCCCCGTCGCAGGGAGCTGCGACGGGGCCGTGCGCGGGTGCCGCCCGGGTGCCGCTCAGTGGGCGCCGGTGCCGGTCAGGGACCGGACCTCCAGCTCCGCGTACTTCTGGGCGTCGGGCTCCTCCTTGGACAGGACCGTGCCGAGCCAGCCCATCAGGAAGCCGAACGGGATGGAGATGATGCCCGGGTTCTTCAGCGGGAACCAGGCGAAGTCCACGTCGGGGAACATCGCCTTGGGGTCACCGGAGACGACGGGCGAGAACAGCACCAGCCCGACGGCGACGATCAGGCCGCCGTAGATCGACCACAGGGCGCCCTGGGTGGTGAACCGCTTCCAGAACAGGCTGTAGAGGATCGTGGGCAGGTTGGCGGAGGCCGCGACCGCGAAAGCGAGGGCGACCAGGCCGGCCACGTTCAGGTCGCGGGCGAGGGCGCCCAGCAGGATGGAGACGGCGCCGATGCCGATGGTGGCCAGGCGGGCCGCCCTGACCTCCTGCTTCTCGGTGGCCTGGCCCTTCTTTATGACGTTGGCGTAGATGTCGTGGGCGAACGAGGAGGACGAGGCGAGGGTGAGGCCGGCGACGACGGCGAGGATCGTCGCGAAGGCCACCGCCGAGATGGTGGCGAGCAGGATGGCGCCCCAGGCCGAGTCGACGCCGCCCAGGTGCAGGGCGAGCAGCGGTGCCGCGGTGTTGCCGGACGGGTTGGACGCGATGATCTCGTCCTGCGAGATGAGCGCGGCGGCGCCGAAGCCCAGCGCGATGGTCATCAGGTAGAAGGCGCCGATGATGCCGATCGCCCAGTTCACGGACTTCCGGGCGGCCTTGGCGTTGGGCACGGTGTAGAAGCGGATCAGGATGTGCGGCAGGCCGGCGGTGCCGAGCACCAGGGCGATGCCGAGCGAGATGAAGTCCAGCTTGGAGGTCCCGGTGGCGCCGTACTGCAGGCCGGGCTCCAGGAAGGCGGCGCCCTTGCCGCTGTTCTCGGCGGCCTTGCCGAGCAGGTCGGAGATGTTGAAGTCGAACTTCAGCAGCACCAGGAAGGTGATCAGGATGGTGCCGCCGATGAGCAGCACGGCCTTGACCATCTGGACCCAGGTGGTGCCCTTCATGCCGCCGATGGAGACGTACACGATCATCAGGACGCCGACGAGGGCGACGATGAGGATCTTGCCCGCGTCGGAGGTGATGCCGAGCAGCAGCGAGACGAGCACGCCGGCGCCGGCCATCTGGGCGAGCAGGTAGAAGATCGACACGACGATCGTGGACGTGCCGGCGGCGGTGCGCACCGGGCGCTGGCGCATGCGGTACGCGAGGACGTCGCCCATGGTGTAGCGGCCGGAGTTGCGCAGCGGCTCGGCGACCAGGAGCAGCGCCACCAGCCAGGCGACGAGGAAGCCGATGGAGTACAGGAAGCCGTCGTAGCCGAAGAGGGCGATCGCGCCGGCGATGCCGAGGAACGAGGCGGCGGACATGTAGTCGCCGGAGACGGCGAGACCGTTCTGGAAGGCGCTGAAGGAGCGTCCGCCCGCGTAGAAGTCGGCGGCGTCCTTGGTCTGGCGGCCGGCCCAGACGGTGATGAAGAGGGTCGCGACCACGAAGACCGCGAACAGGGAGATGATCAGCGGCCGGTGCTCGCTGGCCTCGTTGGCCGCGAGGGTCATGGCGAGGCTCATGCGCCGCCCTCCATCCGGGTCTTGATGGCTTCCGCCTTCGGGTCGAGCTTCGCGGCGGCGTGCCGGGAGTACCACCAGGCGATGAGGAACGTGGTGACGAACTGGGCGACACCGAAGACGAAGGCGATGTTGATGTTGCCGAAGAGCTTGGTGCCCATGAAGCCGCCCGCGTAGTTGGACAGCAGGACGTACAGCAGGTACCAGGCGATGAAGGCGATGGTCAGCGGGAAGGCGAAGGAGCGGTGGGAGCGGCGCAGCTCACCGAACTCCGCGCTGTGCTGCACCTCGGTGAACTCCTCGGCGGACGGGAGTGTGTGGTGCTGTTTCGAGGGGGGCGGTGCGTCGGTGGCCACGGAGTCTCCTCGGACGACGGACATGACGGTTCTGACCTCACGTGAGGGCCCGGGTGTGCTCGGGCTCCCTGCTCAACGTCACGGCGGTGCGTGAGGAGCGGTTCAACACACCTCGCTTCTTTCCGTCGCTTGTTTCCGCCGCTTGTTGCCGTCGCTTCTTTTCCAACTCGCGCGGGAAGGTCATTGCTGGCCAGCGGTTCCGGGAGATAGCTTCAGCCCGGCACCACCCGTCATGTACCTGCCCGAGCAGCACCTGTGTTCGGGCTGGTTCCGTTTCCGGATGATGTGGAGACCCCATGCCTCATTCGCGTTCCAGACGCCGGCTCACGCTCGCCGTCCCCGTCGCGCTGTCGCTGACCGCCTCGCTCGGCTTCCTGCCGGCCGCGGCGTCGGCGGCCCCCCGGGCACCGCAGGCACCGGCGGCACCGGCGGCGGACGCGCCGCAGCTGGCGTACGTCGTCAACACCAAGGTGGACCGGCGCACGATCGCTGCGGTGCGCGAGGCGGTTGCGGCGGCCGGCGGCACGGTCGTGGTCACCTACGATCGGATCGGTGTGATCGTCGCCCACTCCGCCAACCCGGACTTCGCCCGGACGATGCGCGCGGTGCCCGGGGTGCAGTCGGCGGGCGCGACGCGGACCGCGCCGCTGACCCCGGCGGGGACGACGGAGGAGGGCGCGGCCGAGTACCTGACCGGCGCTCAGGCGGCGAAGGCCGCGGCGGCGTCGGCCGAGACGCCGGGGAGCGAGCCCCTCGAGGCGGACCAGTGGGACCTGCGGGCGATCGGCGCCGACCAGGCCGCGCGCATCAACCCGGGCAGCGCGAAGGTCACCGTCGCCGTGATCGACACGGGCGTGGACGACACCCACCCCGACATCGCCCCGAACTTCTCCGCCGCCCAGTCCGCGAACTGCGCCGGCGGCAAGGCCGACACCACCGAGGGCGCCTGGCGGCCGTACACCGCCGAGGACTACCACGGCACCCACGTGGCCGGTGAGATCGCCGCCGCCCGCAACGGCATCGGCGTGGCCGGTGTCGCGCCCGGGGTGAAGGTCTCCAGCATCAACGTGACCGACCCGAAGAACGGCCTCTTCTATCCGGAGAGCGTCGTGTGCGCCTTCGTGTTCGCCGCCGACCACGGCGTGGAGATCACGAACAACAGCTACTACGTCGACCCGTGGCTGTACAACTGCATGGACGACCCCGACCAGCGGGCCATCGTCGACGCGGTGAACCGGGCGCAGCTCTACGCCCAGAAGAAGGGCACCCTCAACGTCGCGTCGGCGGGCAACTCGGCCCATGACCTGGACGCGGACGCGATCGTCGACGACACGAGCCCCGACGACTCCACCCCGGTTCCGCGCACCATCGACCCGCACGAGTGCTTCGATGTGCCGACCCAGCTGCCGGGCGTCGTCACGGTCAGCGCGACCGGCGTCCAGAACGTCAAGTCGTACTACTCCACGTACGGCTACGGCGTCGTCGACGTCGCGGCGCCGGGCGGCGACCGCAAGTACCAGATACCAGACACTCCGTCACAGAACGGGCGGATCCTGTCCACTATGCCGAACGGCGAGTACGGGTTCCTCCAGGGCACCTCGATGGCCGCGCCGCACGCCTCGGGTGTCGCCGCGCTGCTGAAGTCGAAGCACCCCTGGGCCTCCCCCGCCCAGCTCCAGGCGCTGCTGAAGGCCCAGGCGGACAACCCCGGCTGCCCCGCGTCGTACGACCAGGACGGCGACGGGACGCAGGACGCGGTGTGCGAGGGCGGCAAGCGGGTCAACGGCTTCTACGGGTTCGGCATCGTCAACGCCCTGCGCGCGGTGCGGTAGGCAGGCGCAGTCCGGCCCCGCCGAGGGCCACGGCTGTGGAGGCGGCCGGACAAAAAGGGCGTGCTGCATAGTGCCGTCATGACTGACATCGGCACGGCCTGGTCCGCTCTCGGCGGCGATCCCCGTCTCCTGACCCGTGTGTCCACCCTCGAGCGGCGCGGGGCGCTCGAAGCGCGGCTCGGGGTGAGGGAGTTGGCGCGCGCCTGTGTGGGCGCGTGCGCGCTGGCCGCCGCCGAGCTCGGCGCGCGGCGGGCCGGGCTCGCCCAGGTGCCCGGGGTGCGGGTGGACGACGGGGCCGTGGCCACGGCGTTCACCAGCGAACGGCACCTGCTCGTCGGCGGCCGGGTTCCGGTCACCTTCGCGCCGCTGTCGCGGTTCTGGCGTACGGCGGACGGGTGGGTGCGGACGCACGCGAACTACCCGCACCACCGGGCCCGGTTGCTCGCCGCTCTGCACCTGTCCGAGGACCCGGACCGGGTGGCGGCCGCGCTGGCCGAACGGTCCGCCCTGGAGGTCGAGGAGGCCGTGTACGCGGCCGACGGCCTGGCCGTGGCGGTGCGCACACCGCAGGAGTGGGCGGCGCACGAGCAGGCCGTGGCCGTGGCCGGGCGCCCGCTGGTCGAGCGCGGACGCCTGGACTCGGCACGCGCGCGCGTGCTCCCCCCGGCCGGCGGTGATCCGCTGCTGCCCGCCGCGGGGCTGCGGGTCCTGGACCTCACCCGGGTCCTCGCGGGACCGGTCGCCACCCGCACCCTGGCCCTGCTCGGCGCGGACGTGCTGCGCGTGGACGCGCCGCAGCTGCCCGAACTGGCCGACCAGCACGCGGACACCGGCTTCGGGAAGCGCTCCGCGCGGCTCGACCTGGCGGCCGACCGGGCCGTGTTCGAGGAGCTGCTGGCGACGGCCGACGTCGTCGTCACCGGGTACCGGCCGGGCGCCCTGGACCGGTTCGGCCTGTCGCCCGAGGCCCTGGCCGAGCGCCGGCCCGGGCTGGTCGTGGCGCAGCTGTCGGCGTGGGGCACGTACGGGCCGTGGGCCGGGCGGCGCGGCTTCGACAGTCTCGTGCAGGCCGCGACCGGGATCGCCGTCCTGGAGGGCACGGCGGAGCAGCCGGGCGCGCTGCCCGCCCAGGCCCTCGACCACGGCACGGGGTATCTGCTGGCGGCGGGCGTGCTGCGGGCGCTGACCGAGCAGTTGTCCGAGGGCGGCAGCCGGTTCGTCCGCCTGGCCCTGGCGCGCACGGCCGCGTGGCTGACGGCCGGGGGGCCGCCGGCCGGGGAGCCGCCGGCCGCCCCGGCGGAGGCGGCGTACGACGGTCCGGACACCTGGCTCGCCGAGCGGGACAGCGACCTGGGGCGGCTGCGGTACGCCCTGCCGCCGGTGGTGTTCGCGGGCGGACCGGCCGACTGGGCCCGGCCGCCGGGCCGTTGGGGAGGGGACGAGCCGCGGTGGGAGTCCTGACCCACGGGACATACCACACGGCGCGATGCCGTGCCCCCGGTTCTTTTCCTTGACTGCCCGGCTCCGGGTCGCCTGGTGAAGATCCTGGGGTGACCCTGACGAGATCCAACCCTGGGGCGGCCGGCGAGCCCGGGCCGCGGCGCCGCTCGGCGGCCGTCCGGGCGGTGGCCGTTGTCCTGCTGGTGGCGTCGGGCGCGCTGATACCGCTGCTCGGCCCGTCCCCCGCCCTGCACGGCACCGGGGAGGCCGCGGCGCCCGGCGTGGGCGGCGTCGCCCTGCTGCGGACGGTGCTCTTCGCGGCCCTGTGCGTGCCGGTCGGCGAACTGTTCGTCGGCCGGCTGGCCCGGACCGTGCCCGGCGCTCCCGCGCGGCTGCCGCGCACGTGGTCCGGGTACGCGGCCGGGGCCGGTTTCCTCGCGGCGCTGGGCCTCGCCTGCGTCGTGGCCACCGGCAACCTGGTGCCGCGGGACCCGGAGCGGATCGACCTCGGCGGGCTGTACGCGTCCCGGGACGGCACGCTGGCGCTGCTGGAGGTCAACGCGTTCCTGGCGGCGGGCCTGTGCGCCGTCTCACGCCGGCCGGGCAGGCAGGTGTGGCCGCTGGCCGCGGTGGTCGTCGCGGAGGCCCTGCGGGCGCACCCCCCGACCGAACAAAGCCCGCTGCTCGGCTCGGCCCTGACACTGGTGCACCTGAGCTGCGCGGCACTGTGGGCGGGCGGCCTGCCGCACGCGCTGCGCACCCTGCGGCTGTGGGGCGGCACCGAGCCGGGCGTGGCGCTGCTGGGCCGCTACGCGCGCGTGGCGACGGCTCTGCTCGCCGCCGTCACCGCCACCGGGGTGTGCAGCTCGCTGCGCCGCATGCCGCCTCAGACGGTCCTGGAGCAGCTGACGACGACGGCGTACGGACGCGTCCTGCTGGCCAAGCTGTTCCTGATGACCGCCGTGGCGGCCCTCGCCCTGTGGGCACGGATCCGGCTGCGCCGGGCGGCCGACCCCCTGACGGCCTGCTCTCCCGCCCGCGCGGAGGTCGTCGCCCTGGGCGTGGTGGTGGCGGTGTCGGGGGTGCTGACGGCGGTGCCGGTGCCGATCCGGTGGTGAGCCGGGCGGTTAGAGGACGGTGCGGCCGGCCGCCTGCCCGGCGCCCTACGATGCCGTGGGCGGACCGGGGAGGCTGGGGGATGCAGGGACTCGAACTCGTACTCGCACGACTGGCGTCGACGGTCGCCGCCACGCTGGCGAAGTCGGTTCTCGCGCCGAGACCGGGCGCGGGCCTGGTGACCGGGCCGTTACGGCCGCTGCCGAAGCCGGCCGGGCCGGACAGACTCGCCCGGGTCCTGTCGGGGCGTATCGCGTCCGCGTACGCGGCGGTGCCGGAGAACGAGCGGCTCGCGGCGGTGGCGGCGGTCCAGGACACGTTCGCGGCAGCCGGCCCACTGGACGCGCAACGGCTGTTCGCGGCGGACCTGGATCCGGCCGCCCTGGCGGCGCAGCTGCGACGCCCTGTCCCCGACCTGGCCGAGCGGGCCGGCGCGCTGTACGCGGACCTGCTGGAGCTGTGCTGCGCGCACCTCGTCGACCAGCTCACCGCCCAGCCGTCGTTCGCGGCGCGGGCCGCGGTGGAGCAGACGCGGCGGACCGGGACGCTGTTGCGCGAGCGGGCGGTCGAGGCATCGAGGGACCTCGGATTCGAACAGCGGTACGCGGAGTTCCTCGCCGGTACCCACGGCCGCCTGGAGCTGTTCGGGGTGACCCTCGGCGGGCGCAACCGGGCCGTGTGGCAGCTGGAGACCGCCTACCTGAGCCTCACGGTGAGCGGGCCGGATCCCGACTCCGCGCTGCGGGAGGGCCTCGGTCTGCCGGGCGCGGCCGAGGCCTCCCTGAAGGTGGAACAGGCGCTGGCGCACCACGACCGGCTCGTCCTGCGCGGTCCGGCGGGGTCGGGCAAGTCCACGCTCGTGCAGTGGCTGGCGCTGAACGCGGCACGCCGGAGCTTCGGGCCGGAGCTGGCGGACTGGAACCGCTGCGTGCCGTTCGTCCTGCGCCTGCGGTCCTTCAACACGCCCGCCGGGCTGCCGATGCCGGAGGACTTCCTGCCCGCCTGCGGGATACCGCTGAGCCCGCCTCAGGGGTGGGTCGAGGGACTCCTGGACGACGGGCGGGCCCTGGTGCTGGTGGACGGGGTCGACGAGGTGCCGCCGCGGCTGCGCGGCCGCACGGAGAAGTGGCTGAGATCCCTGCTCACGGCCTTCCCACGAGCCCGTTACGTGGTGACGACCCGCCCCTCGGCCGTGTCCGAGAACTGGCTGACGGACCAGGGTTTCACCGCGTACGCCCTGCTGCCGATGGAACGGGACGACGTGCGGACGTTCATCCGGCACTGGCACGACGCGGCCCGGCAGGAGTGTCCGGCGGGGCAGGAGCGGGAGGCGCTGGACCGGTACGAGGCGGGCCTGAGCGAGGCGGTGACCTGGCGCCGGGACCTGGGGCGGCTCGCGACCAACCCGCTGATGTGCGCGCTGCTGTGCGCCCTGAACCGGGACCGGCGCATGCAGCTCCCCCGGGCCCGCAAGGAGCTGTACGACGCGGCACTGGACATGCTGCTGGTGCGGCGGGACACCGAGCGGGAGATCTCCTGCGTGGAAGGGGTCGTGCTGTCCCGCGAGGAGCAGACGGCTCTGTTGCAGCGGCTCGCGTACTGGATGATCCGCAACGGCCAGGCCGAGGCGGACCGGCAGGACGTCGTCGCCATGCTGGACGAGTGGCTGGCGGCGATGCCGCAGGTGCGGGACCAGGGGGACGCCGAGCGAGTCTTCAGTCACCTCCTGATCCGGAGCGGACTGCTGCGCGAGCCCGTCCCGGGCTATGTCGCCTTCGTCCACCGCACCTTCCAGGACTACCTGGGCGCCAAGGCGGCCGTCGAGGCCCGCGACTTCGGGATGCTGGTGCGCAACGCCCACGAGGACCAGTGGGACGACGTGGTCCGCATGGCTGTGGGGCACGCGCGTGTGGCGGAACGGGGACGGCTGCTGCGGCAGTTGCTGCGCCGGGCGGACCGGGTGCGGCGCTACCGGGCACGGCTGGTGCTGCTGGCCGCGGCGAGTCTGGAGCACGCGCCCGAGCTGGATCCGGACGTGCGGCGGGAGGTGGAGGAGCGCACGGCGGAGCTGATCCCGCCGCGCAGCCTGGAGGAAGCCGAATCGCTGGCCAAGGCGGGCGAACTGGTGCTGGAGCTGCTGCCGGGGCCCCAAGAGCTGACGGTGCGTGAGGCCGAGGCGGTGGTCCGCACGGCCGGGTTCGTCGGTGGGCACAGGGCGCTGGCCGCCGTCTCCCGGTTCCGTACGGACCGGCGGGCGCGGGTGCGGTGGGCACTGGGCACGGTGTGGTCCTCGTTCGACACGGAGGAGTACTTCGAAGCGGTTCTGCGGGACACGGTCGAACCCGACCAGCTGCTGATCATGAGCAACGCCGCACAGCTCGCCCTGCTGCCGCGGCTGCCGCATCTGACGGACCTCCAGCTGGAGGGCGACCACGGCCTTCCCGAGACCGTCCTGGCGCACACCGCCCTCACCTTCCTCAGCCTCGTCCACAACGACTCGCTCGAGGACCTGTCGGCCCTGCGTCGTCTGCCGAACCTGCGCACCCTGACCGTCAACCGGTGCCGGAACGTGACGGACCTCGGCTCGCTCGCGGGCCTGCCTCTGCAACGGCTGCACACGTACCGGCTGACGCAGCGGCTCTCCCTCGCCCCCCTGGACGATCTGCCGGATCTGCGGCACCTCACCCTTGACTTCGCGCCCGTGGAGACCGCCGTGGGTGAACTCGCCTTCGGTCCCCGGCTGACCGGCATCGGATTCTTCGGCGGTGCCGCCACGATGAACCTGCGCGGGGTGGAGGCCCTGACGTCGCTGCGCTGGCTCACCGTCAACGAGGACCAGCAGTGGTGTGACTTCCTCGCCGCGGGGGTGTTCTGCCCGCTGCGCACCCTTCAGGTGCTGGACGTCGGCCACGTCGACCTCCGCGCCCTCCTGCCCCACCAGGGGCTGACCGAGCTGTACGTGGGGGCCGCCGGCCGGGTGGAGAACACCGCGGCGCTCACCGAGCTGCCCGATCTGCGACGCGTCGGCTTCTCGCGGTGCGACGGCCTGGACTTGAGACCCCTGGCCGCGAAGGACCGCCTCACCATCGACCTCTACGGCTGCCGGGACGTCGTCGGTCTGGAGTTCCTCGCCCCCGACCGCCTGACGGTCGAATGAGGCCGTGTCAGTCCCGGCCCGTATCCTCATGGACCATGCTCGAAGACCTCACGACCGCAGTGTCCACCCCCGCCTCGTGGCCGGCCGCGTATCCGCAGGGATACGCGGTCGTCGACGTGGAGACCACGGGGCTGGCCCGGGACGACCGCATCATCTCCGCGGCCGTCTACCGGCTGGACGCGCGCGGTGAGGTCGAGGACCACTGGTACACGATGGTCAATCCTGAGCGGGACCCGGGGCCGGTGTGGATACACGGTCTGACGAGCGAGATGCTCCAGGACGCCCCCCTGTTCCGGGACGTGGCGGACGAGTTCGCGGCCCGGCTCGACGGGCGGGTGCTGGTCGCGCACAACGCCGTCTTCGACTGGCAGATGATCGCCCGGGAGTACGCGCGCGCCGAGCGCGAGGCGCCCGTGCGGCAGCGGCTGTGCACCATCGCGCTGTCCAAGCAGCTGGGCCTGCCGCTGCCGAACCACAAACTGGAGACGCTCGCGGCCCACTTCGGGGTCGTCCAGCGGCGGGCGCACCACGCGCTGGACGACGCGCGCGTGCTCGCCGAGGCGTTCCGGCCGAGCCTGCGGGCCGCGGCGGCGGGCGGTGTCCGGCTGCCGCTGCACGAGTGCCGGCCGCTGACGGAGTGGAACGACCGCCCGGCGGCCCGGATCGGGCAGCAGGCCGGGTACGGCGGTCACCGGCCGAGCAGTTGGCGCCCGTCCCGCAAGAGGCCGGCGTGCCCGTATCCCAACCCGGGGCGGTACGAGCCGGGCCAACGCCTCAAGCAGGGCATGCGGGTCGCCTTCTCCGGTGACACCTCGGTCGAGCGGGAGCTGCTGGAGGACCGCGCCACCGAGGCCGGGCTGCACGTCGCCACCAGCCTGTCCCGGCTGACCAGCCTGCTGGTCACCAACGACCCGGACTCGGGCACCTCCAAGGTGGTCAAGGCCCGGCAGTACGGTACGCCGATCGTGGACGAGGCGGCGTTCGGGCAGCTGCTCGGGGACGTGGAACCGGCCACGGAGGGGTGACCGTACGGACGGGTGATTGACGGACGACTCGCCCGGCCCCCGCTCGCCCGCGCGGCCACGACGGCTCACCCTGTGGCGCATGGCGACATGTGAGGTATGCGGAAATCAGTACGGAATGACCTTCGAGGTGCATGCCCAGGGCGCGGTGCACGTCTTCGACTGCTTCGCCTGTGCGATCCACCGCATGGCCCCGATCTGCGAGCACTGCCGGGTGCAGATCATCGGGCAGGGCGTGGAGGCCGACGGCCACTGGTACTGCGGCGCGCACTGCGCCCGCGCGGAGGGCAGGGTGGGAATCGTCGACAAGGTCTGAGCCGGGGTGTGAGCCGCGGCATGAGCCATACCCGCCCGAATGCACCCCACGGCCGAGTTGTACGGTCGTGGGGTGTACCGCTTCCTGTTGTCCCGCCAGTGGGTGATCCTCACGCTGATCGCCCTCCTGCTCATCCCCACGATGATCAGGCTGGGCATCTGGCAGATGCACCGCTATGAGGAGCGCACCGCCCGCAACCAGCTGGTCTCCGACGCGCTGGCCGCCGAGCCGGTGCCCGTGGAGTCGCTGACCTCGCCGGGGCACACCGTCACCACGCACGAGCGGTACCGCACCGTGACCGCGAAGGGGCACTTCGACACCGGCGACGAGGTCGTCGTGCGCCGCCGCACCAACTCCGACGACGAGGTCGGCTACCACGTCCTGACCCCGTTCGTCCTCGACGACGGCAAGGTCCTGCTGGTCAACCGGGGCTGGATCCCCGCGGACGCCCCGAGCCAGACCACCTTCCCCAAGGTGCCCGCGCCGCCCCGCGGCGAGCTCACCGTCGAGGGCCGGCTGATGCCCGACGAGACGACCGCCTCCAGCGGCATCAAGGACCTCAAGGGGCTGCCGGACCGGCAGATCATGCTGATCAACAGCGCGCAGGAGGCCCGCCGCCTGGGCGCCGAGGTGCTCGGCGGCTACATCGCCCAGACGGCGCCCGAACCGAAGGGCGGCAGCCCCGAGCTGCTCGGCGACCCCGGCAAGGAGGACGCCGCGCTGAACTTCGCGTACGCCATCCAGTGGTGGCTGTTCTCCGCGGCCGTCCCGGTCGGCTGGGCGGTCCTGGCCCGCCGGGAGGCCCGGGAGCGGGCGCGGGCGGCGAGCCGGGGCAAGCCGGCGGAGGCGGAACCGGCGGCGGTGTAGCACCGCCGGGCCTGTGCGCGGCCGGGTCAGCAGCAGCGCCCCTGCCGGCAGTCCTCCCGGTGGGTCCGGTGCAGTACGTCCGTCAGCTCCCGGACGTACCAGCGCACCGCCCGCACCCACCGCACCGCCGGCACCCCACGCACCACCCTCACGGCCGGGCCCCCACCAGCGGCTCGGCCTCGATGCGGGACTCCACGTACGGCGCCTCGGACGTCGGGAGCGGCACGGGTGACCGTACGGCCCGTACGCACACCACCGCCGCGTTGCCGACGACCACGGCGACCAGCAGCAGGAACAGGGCGATGAGGACGCCGTCGACGGTGGAGTTGGTGACGACGGTGTGCATGTCGTCCACGGTCCTGGCGGGCGGCAGGACCTGGCCTGCCTGGAGGGCGTCGGCGTACCGCGCGCGCTGGGCGAAGAAGCCGACCTTCGGGTCGGCGGAGAAGATCTTCTGCCAGCCGGCGGTGAAGGTGACCGCGACCACCCAGGCCAGCGGGACACCGGTGACCCAGGCCCAGCGCAGCCGGCCCGACTTGATCAAAACCGTGGTGCAGACGGCGAGGGCGATGGCGGCGAGCAGCTGGTTGGCGATGCCGAAGAGCGGGAAGAGCTGGTTGATCCCGCCGAGCGGGTCGGTGGCGCCGACATAGAGGAAGTAGCCCCAGGCCCCGACGACCAGGGCGCTGCACAGCCAGATGCCGGGCTTCCAGGTGACGCGGCCCAGCGGCTTGAACACGTTGCCGAGCATGTCCTGGAGCATGAAGCGGCCCACCCGGGTGCCCGCGTCCACCGTCGTCAGGATGAACAGCGCCTCGAACATGATCGCGAAGTGGTACCAGAAGGCCTTCATCGCGGTGCCGCCGAGGATCCCGGAGAAGATCTCCGACATGCCGACGGCCAGGGTGGGCGCGCCGCCGGTGCGGGCGATCAGGGTCTGTTCCTCGACGGCTCGTGCGGCCTGGGTCAGCTGCTCGGGGGTGATGGTGAAGCCGAGGTTCGCCACCGCGTGGGAGGCCGACTCGGCGGTGGTGCCGAGCAGGCCCGCCGGGGCGTTCATGGCGTAGTACAGGCCCGGCTCCAGGGTCGCCGCGGCGATGAGGGCCATGATCGCGACGAACGACTCCATCAGCATGGCGCCGTAGCCGATCATCCGGACCTGCGACTCCTTCTGGATGAGCTTGGGCGTGGTGCCGGAGGCGACCAGGGCGTGGAAGCCGGACAGCGCGCCGCAGGCGATGGTGATGAAGAGGAACGGGAACAGCGACCCGGCGAAGACCGGTCCGGCGCCGGAGGAGGCGAAGTCGCTGATCGCGTCGGCGCGCAGCACCGGGGTGGCGACCAGCACCCCGACCGCGAGCAGGGCGATGGTGCCGATCTTCATGAAGGTGGACAGGTAGTCGCGCGGCGCGAGCAGCATCCACACCGGCAGGACCGAGGCGACGAAGCCGTAGCCGACCAGGCAGAGCACGAGCGTGGCCGGGCTCAGGGTGAAGGCGCCGGCGAGGGAGGAGTCCTGGATCCAGCTGCCGCCCGCGATGGCCAGAAGCAGCAGCGTCACGCCGATCAGGCTGGTCTCCACGACCCGGCCGGGGCGGATCACGTGCAGCCAGAAGCCCATGAACACGGCGATCGGGATGGTCATGGCCACGGAAAAGGTGCCCCACGGGGAGTGCGCGAGGGCGTTGACGACCACCAGGGCCAGCACCGCCAGCAGGATGATCATGATGGCGAACACGGCGACCAGGGCGGCCGCGCCGCCCACCCGGCCGATCTCGTCCCGGGCCAGCTGCCCGAGCGAGCGGCCGTCCCGCCGCATCGACAGGAACAGCACCACCATGTCCTGCACCGCGCCCGCGAAGATCACCCCGGCCACGATCCACAGGGTGCCGGGCAGATAGCCCATCTGGGCCGCGAGCACCGGCCCGACCAGCGGCCCGGCACCGGCGATCGCGGCGAAGTGGTGGCCGAGCAGCACCCGGCGGTCGGTGGGATGGAAGTCGACCCCGTCCTCGAGGCGCTCGGCCGGGGTGGCCCGGCGGTCGTCGGGCCGCAGCACCCGGCGGGCGAGGAAGCGGGAGTAGAAGCGGTAGGCGATGGCGTACGAACCGAGTGCGGCGACGACCAGCCAGACCGCCGATATCCGCTCCCCGCGGGCCAGCGCGAGCACGCCCCAGGCGAGGGCGCCGAGCAGGGAGACGGCGGTCCACAGCAGGATCGACCGGGCGGGCATGCGTGATGTTCCGGGCGTCGGACGATCGGTTTCGGGCAGGGCTGACACAGGCATGGCGGCTCCTCACCGGGGCGGTGGTGGATGACAGCGCGGAGGCAAAGACATGGCCGGGCGCGGCCGGTGACCTGCGCCCCTCTCCCGCTCGCTGTCGGTCTGTGCAAGAGTTGCCCACCCGCCGCAGGTGGTTGACAGCGGATGTCCGCGGGATTTCCCGCCGGTTCCCTGTCCTCCGGACGGGCCACCCGCGCAACTCTCTCCCGAGGGCACAGGCACACCAAGGACGGTGACCCATGGCTGACGGCGCGATGACCGCGACGTTCCTCGCCGTGATCGGCGGGGCGTCGCTGCTCGCCGTCACCGCGCGGCGGCTGCGGCCCACCGACCGGCTGCCGTCCCTGGAGGGGTGGGCGCTGGCCGACCGCGGCCTCGGTCCTGGCTGGAGCTGGCTGCTGCTCGGCGGCACGATCTTCACCGCGTACACCTTCACGGCCGTGCCGGGACTGGCGTACGGCAACGGCGCGCCCGCCTTCTTCGCGGTGCCGTACACCGTCGTCGTCGCGCCGCTCGCCTTCGTGCTGCTCGGCCGTCTGTGGGCGGTGGCCCGCCGGCACGGGTACGTCACCGCCGCCGACTTCGTGCGCGGCCGCTACGGGTCGCCGCCACTGGCGCTGGTGGTCGCGCTGACCGGGATACTCGCGACGATGCCGTACCTGGCGCTCCAGCTGCTGGGGATACGGGCGGTGCTCACGGCCGGCGGCGTCTACCCGCGGGGCGCGGCCGGGGACCTGGTGATGGTGGCGCTGTTCGCGGGGCTCGCGGTGGCCACCTACCGGCACGGGCTGCGGGCGCCCGCGGTGATCTCCGCGCTGAAGGCGGTGGCCGTGTTCGGGTCGCTGACCGCCGTGACCTGGCTGGTGCTGGCACGGTTCGGCGGCCCGGGCCCGGTCTTCGGCGGCGCGGCGCGGCGGCTGGGCGGCCCGGCGCTGCTGCTGAGGCCCGAGCAGCAGCCGGCGTACGCCACGCTCGCCCTGGGCTCCGCGCTCGCGCTGCTGATGTACCCGCACGTGCTGACCGCAGGGTTCTCCGCCGACGGGCCGCGCACCCTGCGCAAGGTGTCCGTGGCACTGCCCGCCTGGACCGCGCTGCTGGCACTGTTCGGGTTCCTCGGCATCGCCGCGCTCGCCGCGGGCGTCCGGGCCCCCGAGGGCGGCGCGGAGGCCGCCGTGCCGATGCTGGTCGACCGGCTGATGCCGGCGCCGCTGGCCGGGCTGGTGTTCGCCGCGATCACGGTCGGCGCCCTCGTCCCGGCGGCCGTGATGTCCATCGCCGCGGCCACGAGCTTCGTACGCAACGTGTACGTCGAGTACGTGCACCCCACGGCCACGCCCAAGCGGCAGGTGCGCATCGCCAAGGCGGTGTCGCTGACCGCGAAGGCGGGGGCCGTGGCGTTCGTGTTCGGGCTGCGCGACCAGGACGCCGTCAACCTCCAGCTGCTCGGCGGGGTCTGGATCCTGCAGGTCTTCCCGGCGGTGGCGCTCGGGCTGTTCACCGGGCGGCTGCACCCGCGGGCGCTGCTCGCCGGGTGGGCCGTGGGCATGACGGCCGGGACGTACCTGGTGGTGCGCGAGGGGTTCTCCCCCGTCGTGCCGCTCGGCACCGGCTCCGGGCCGCTGGAGATCTACGCCGGGCTCGTGGCCCTGCTGCTGAACCTGCTGGTCGCGGTGGCCGGCACCGCCGTCCTCGAATGCCTCGGCGTCCCGCGCGGCGCCGACACCACCGACCTGCCGAACCGCCTGGCCCTCAGGCGACGCCCGCAGACGGGAGCCACCTCGTGAAGCCTGTGAGACCCAGACCGCACACGTCCGCCACCGTGCCGCCGGTGCCCGCGCAGGCCGCCGCTCCGGCGCAGGCGTACGCCCCCGCACCCCCCGCCGTCCCGGCCGACCTGGAACGAGAGGCCGGTGTCGCCCGTCTGTTCGAGCTGCACTACTCCTCGATGCTGCGGCTGGCCGTGCTGCTCGGCGCGGACGACCCGGAGAACGTGGTGGCGGAGGCGTACTACCAGATCTACCGCCGGTGGCGGCGGCTGAAGGACGTGGCCGCGGCGGAGGCGTACCTGCGCTCCACCGTCTGCAACCTGACCCGGATGCGGATACGGCACCTGCAGGTGGCCCGCCGCCACGAGGAGAACCCGCCGGCGCCGCCGGACGAGACGGTCGCCTCCGCCGAGAACGCCGCGCTGCTCCGCGACGACCAGCGGGTGCTGATCGACGCCCTGCAGCAGCTGCCCGCCCGGCAGCGCGAGGCGCTGGTGCTGCGGCACTGGCTGGGACTGAAGGAGAGCGAGATCGCGGCGGCGATGGGGATCTCCTGCGGCTCGGTCAAGACGCACACGGCACGCGGCATCGCCGCCCTGACCCAGGTGATGGAGGCCCGGCGATGAACGACACCAGCGCGGACCGTACGGACCACGACCACACCCGCACCGAACGGGAACTGCGCGCGGCCCTGGCGGCGCTGGCCGGCGGGGTCTCCCCCGCGCCCGACGCCTACCGCACGGCACGCGGCGCGTGGCTGCGCCGGGAGCGCCGGCGCAGGCTGGTGCTCGCCGTGCTGGTCGCCGTGGTCTTCGCCCTGGCCACCCTCATCGGCCTGTGGGTGCTCAACCAGACCCCGTCGGACCCGGGCGTGATCTTCTCGGGCCCGGGGGCCGCATCCGCCGCGGACACGTCACCTGTCCGGCCGGGCCCCTGATTGTTTCCCGGGTCAGCAGGGAACCCGCACCTCGTGCACCCCCGTATCGAGGACTACGCACTCATCGGAGACGAACAGACCGCGGCTTTGGTGGGCACGGACGGCTCCATCGACTGGCTGTGCCTGCCCCGCTTCGACTCGGCCGCGTGCTTCGCCAAGCTGCTCGGCGACGAGGACAACGGCCACTGGCGCATCGCCCCCACGGGCGCGGACCGCTGCACCTGGCGCGCCTACCGCCGCGACACCCTCGTGCTGGACACCTACTGGGAGACCCCCGGCGGAGCGGTCCGCGTCACCGACCTGATGCCCCAGCGCGACCGCGCCCCCGACGTGGTGCGCGTCGTGGAGGGGCTGCGCGGCGAGGTGACCGTGCACAGCGCGCTCAGGCTCCGCTTCGACTACGGCTCGGTCGTGCCGTGGGTGCGCCGGGCCGACGGGCACCGGGTGGCCGTGGCCGGACCGGACTCGGCGTGGCTGCGCAGCGAGCCGGAGGTGCGCAGCTGGGGCGAGGACTTCGGCACCCACGCGGAGTTCACCGTGCGGGAGGGGGAGAAGGTCGCGTTCGTCCTGACCTGGCATCCCTCCCACGAGCCGCGCCCGCCGCTGGTCGACCCGTTCGAGTCGCTGCGCCACAGCGTCGAGGACTGGCGGACGTGGGTGTCCCGCTGCCGCTACGACGGCCCGTACCGGGACGCCGTCGTCCGCTCCCTGATCACCCTCAAGGCGCTCACCTACTCCCCCACCGGCGGCATCGTGGCCGCCCCCACCACCTCGCTGCCCGAGGAACCGGGCGGCGTGCGCAACTGGGACTACCGCTACTGCTGGCTGCGCGACTCCACCATGACCCTGGGCGCGCTGCTGTCGGCCGGCTATGTGGAGGAGGCCGAGTCCTGGCGGAACTGGCTGCTGCGCGCGGTCGCCGGCGACCCGGCGGACCTGCAGATCATGTACGGCCTGGCGGGCGAGCGGCGGCTGCCCGAGTTCGAGCTGCCGTGGCTGGGCGGCTTCGACGACTCGACGCCCGTGCGCATCGGCAACGACGCCGTGAACCAGCTCCAGCTGGACGTGTACGGCGAGGTCATGGACTCCCTGTCGCTGGCGCGCCGTGCGGGCCTGTCGGCGCAGCCGGACGTGTGGGCCGTGCAGTGCGCCCTGATGGACTTCCTCAAGACGGCCTGGCGGCAGCCCGACGAGGGCCTGTGGGAGGTGCGCGGCGGACGGCGGCAGTTCGTGCACTCCAAGGTGATGGTGTGGGTCGCCGCCGACCGGGCCGTGCGCACCATGGAGGCCCACCCCGCACTGGACGGCGACCTGGCGGGCTGGCGCGCGTTGCGCGACGAGGTGCACCGCGAGGTGTGCGAGAAGGGCTACGACCCCGAGCGCAACACCTTCACCCAGGCGTACGGCTCCCGCGAGCTCGACGCCGCGCTGCTGCTCATCCCGCGGGTCGGTTTCCTGCCCCCGGACGACCCGCGGGTGCTCGGCACCATCGACGCGGTGCGCAAGGAACTGGACCTCGGTGGTCTCGTGCGCCGCTACAGCACCGACGAGGAGGCCGTCGACGGCCTGCCGGGCAGCGAGGGCACCTTCCTCGTCTGCTCGTTCTGGCTCGCCGACGCCCTGCACATGACGGGCCGTACGCGAGAGGCCCGCGAGCTGTTCGAACGGCTGGCCGGGCTCGCCAACGACGTGGGGCTGCTGGCCGAGGAGTACGACCCGGTGGCCGGGCGCCAGCTCGGCAACTTCCCCCAGGCGTTCAGCCACATCGGCCTGGTGAACACCGCCCTCGCCCTGTTCGGGGCGGACGGGGCAGGATAGGGCCATGGATCTTGGACTGAAGGACCGGGTGTACGTGGTCACCGGGGCGACCCGCGGACTGGGCAACGCCGCGGCGCGCGCACTCGTCGCCGACGGCGCGAAGGTGGTCGTCACCGGGCGCGACGAGGAACGGGTCACCGCCGCCGCGGCCGAACTGGGGCCGGACGCGGTCGGGGTGGCGGTCGACAACGCGGACCCCCAGGCGCCGGCGCGGCTGGTCGCCACCGCGCGGGAACGCTTCGGCCGCTTGGACGGGGTGCTGGTCAGCGTCGGCGGGCCGCCGCCGGGGTTCGTCGCCGACAACTCCGACGAGCAGTGGCGGGCGGCGTTCGAGTCGGTGTTCCTCGGCGCGGTACGGCTCGCCCGTGCCGCCTCGGCCGAGTTGGAGGCAGGCGGCGTCATCGGGTTCGTGCTGTCGGGGTCGGTGCACGAGCCGATCCCGGGGCTGACGATCTCCAACGGGCTGCGGCCGGGTCTGGCCGGGTTCGCCAAGTCCCTGTCGGACGAGCTGGGTCCGCGGGGGATCCGGGTGGTCGGGTTGCTGCCCGGGCGGATCGACACGGACCGGGTGCGGGAGCTGGACGCGCTGTCCGCCGACCCCGCCGCGACACGGGCCGCCGCGGAGTCCCGTGTCCCGCTGCGGCGGTACGGGACGCCCGAGGAGTTCGGGCGGGTGGCCGCGTTCCTGCTCTCTCCGGCGGCTTCCTATGTGACCGGGGTGATGGTTCCGGTGGACGGCGGAGCCCGGCACGGGTTCTGACCGGCTGTGAAGGCCGGTGGGTGCTGAGGGCCGTTCAGCGGTGAGTGCTGAGGGCGGTTCAGCTCACCCTCTCCGGGCGGTGCCGGACGCCCCGCAGCCGGACCTCCGCCGGGAGTGAGCTGAGGCCCGCCGCGTCCCGCGCGTGGCTCAGCGCGCCGCTCGTCACGTCGTGCAGGGCCGTGCCCGGGTCCACGTCCGGCTCCAGCGACAGTCGTACGTGCGCCTCGGGCGCGGTGCGGCGGCCGGTCAGGTGGGCGCGGGCACGGTCGACGCCGTCCACCTCCCCCGCCTCGTCGGCGAGGGCGTCCTCCAGGGCGCCGCCCCGCAGCGTGGCGCCCTCGCCGTCGCCGGTGTCGACCAGGATCTCGCTGAGGCGGTGCCGGCGCAGCACCGCGATCAGCCACCACAGGGCGAGCAGGACGAGGACGGCCAGGGCGGCGATGACCACCGGCCACCACCAGCCGGCGTCCCGCCAGCGGGTGCGTTCGGCGTCGTCGAGCAGAACGTCGTGGCGGTCGTGGTGGATCCACCAGGAGGGGGCCGGCGCGCCGAGCCCGACGGCCAGGACCGAGCCGCCCAGCACGAGCAGGACAAGGCCCACGAGGGCCAGCAGGACGCGGTTGACGACCCTGAGCACCGGGCTCACCCCTTCCTTCCGGGCCTGCGGACGTGCACCGACAGCGCGGGCGGGCGGGCCAGGCCCAGTCCGCGCACCGCCTCGGCGAGCACGGTGTCCAGGTCGGCCCGTACGTCGTCCAGTTCGCGGAAGTGCGACAGGGCGCGGACGTCGGCCTTGCGGCGGCGCACCCGCACCCGCACCGCCTGCACACCGGACACCTCCACGGCCCGGTCCCGCAGCGCCATGGCCGCCGCGTCGCGGTGCAGTGCGGCGCGTACGTCGGGGTGGGTGCGGCGCATGGGGAGGAGCCGGCGCAGGCCGGGGGTGAGGGCGAGCAGGAGCAGCCAGAGTCCGAGCGCGGTGGCGACGCCCGCGCCGATCAGCACCCAGATGTCGTCGAGGGGGCGTTCGGCCAGTTGCCGGGCCAGTGTGCGGCGCCAGCGCATGCCGGGCCGGTCGGCGCGCACGGCGGCGACGTCGTACAGGAAGAGACCGGCGGCGGCGAGGAGGAGCAGGGCGACCAGGCCGGCGGGGACGCGGCGCGCCGACCAGAAGCGGTGGGCGCGGCCGGCCTCCTGGTCCGCAGCCGGTCCCCCGGACGGTGGGGCCGGCGGCTCGGCCTTCTCCAGGACGGGCAGGCGCTGGGTGGTCTCCTGCGCCGCTTCCCTGCCCTGACGTTCGCTCATCGCGTCCTCCCCCGGGCCGCGCGGTGCGCCGCCGCCAGGTGCAGCCGTTCGACCTGGACGGCGACCTCCGGTACGTCCATTCCCGTCAACGCGCCCACCCGTTCGGCGACTCGGCGGCGCACCTGCCCGCAGCGGCCGCCGACGTCGGTGGGGTAGTCCAGTTCGAGGTGGACGTGGACACGGGCCGCGTGGTGGTGGACGACGACGGTGGCGTGCGGGGGCGCGGCGTCCGGCGGCAGTGCGCCGACCGCCTCGCGGGCCGCCTGCGAGGCGATCTTGGCGATCACCCGGTCGGCGATCCGGGTGGCGCCGCGCTCGCCCGGCGGGACGGCGGCGAGGGGTCTGCGGAGCTCACCGGCCACGGTGCTCACGGGTGTCACCGCCGCCGTTCGTCACGGGAACGGAAGAAGTCGGCGAGGTCCATGTCCCCCTCAGCGAACCGGCCGACGACGAGGCCGACGGCGCCCAGCGCCGCCACCAGCAGGAAGGCTCCGAATCCGCCGAAGTACCCGGCGAAGCCCAGCGCCATGCCGGCGATCATGCCGGCCACGGCCATGCTCATGGTGCGCTCTCCTCAGCTCCTCGGCAGCCTCCGGCCGCCGCGTCATGGGTACCGGACACCTACTGGATCCGGCGCTCGGGCTCCTCTTCCTCCTCGTCCGGCAGCTTCACGTCGCTCACCGCGATGTTGACCTCGACCACTTCCAGGCCGGTCATCCGCTCGACGGCGGCGATCACGTTCTCCCGTACGTCACGGGCGACGTCGGCGATCGGCGCGCCGTACTCGACCACGATCTCCAGGTCGAGCGCGGCCTGCACCTCGCCGACCTCGGCCTTCACGCCCCGGGTCACCGACTTGGCCCCGCCCGGCACCCGGTCGCGCACGGCGCCGAAGGTCCGTGACAGCCCGCTGCCCATGGCGTGCACGCCTTCCACGTCGCGTGCGGCGAGGCCGGCGATCTTCTCCACCACGCCGTCCGCGATGGTCGTCCGGCCCCGGCTGCCCGGGTCTCCGCCGCCGCGCCTGGCCGGCTGGCTCCTGCGTGAGGTCTCGACCTCCGGGCCCCGGTTCTGCTCCGTCGTCTCAGTCATCGCCGTACGTCCTTTTCGGTCGTCGTCCTGTGTCCACCGTAAGCACGGTTGCGTGGCGGCGCGCCAGGGATGCGGCAGGCTGGAGGAATGACGACGGCTGACCGGTGGACGCAGACGGTACGGCAGCGCCTCGGACTGGGCAGGCTGCTGCCGCTGGGCGGCCCGCGCGACGGCGCGTGGATCGCGGAGCGGGCGGCCGGGGCGGTGTTGCGGAGCGCGGCGCGGGACGTGCCGGGGGTACGCCTCGACACGCTCCGGATCGCGCTCGCCGACCCGGAGGACGTGCAGGAACCGGCCGTGCCTGCGCCGCCGAGCGCGTTGCCGCCCGGCCCGCTGCGGGTGACGGCGGAGTTCGCCGCGACGGCGGCACAGCCGCTGCCGACGGCGGCGGCCCTGCTGCGCCGGGCGCTGGCGACCGCCGCAGCGGAGCGGCTCGGCCTGACGGTCGCGGAGGTGGACCTGCGGGTGACGGGCCTGCTGGACGCCGAGCCGGAACAGGCCCCGGCGGCCTTGCAGGAGCCGGTGCGGGCCGCTCTGGCCGGTGAGGCCGAGGAGGGCCGTGTGGCGACTGCCGTGCTGACGGTCCCCGGCGTCCTGCACCTGACGGGCACGCTGGGCCGCCCCGTCCGGATCGACGACCGCGCGCAGGGGCCGCAGGCCGCCGCCCTGCCGCACCGTCACGTCCTGGTGGAACTCGCGGTAGGCGCGGACCACCGGGCCCTTGACGTGGCCCGGGAGGCCCGGGCGGCGGCAACGGAGTCACTGCCCGACCACCCGACAGCAGCCATCCTGATCAGCACGGTCGCCTGACGGCGGGTCAGGCACCGGTGACGTGACGGCCGGTGGCCGACCGACCGGAGACCGAACGCGGCTGTCTCCTCCGCCGGGTGCGGCCGTTGGGGTGGCGGAGTGGCGGGGCGCTCCGGCGGAGCCGGACGGGTGAGGGCCGGGGGTTTGCGGCGGGTGCAGTCGGGTGATGGCCCGCCGTCGCACGACCACGGGTCGGACGGCGGGCTTACCCGCCTACCCCGGCCGGACCATGAACCGGCCCCCGGCGGGTGCAGACGAGTGAGGGCCCGCCTTTGCGCGGCCGCGGGTCGGACGACGAGGCCTTCCCACCCGACCCGGTCGGACGATAACCGGGCTGCAGACGGGTGACGCCCGCCATCGCACGGACACGAGTCGGACGAGGCGTCTTCCCTCCTGACCCGGCCGGACCATGAACCGGCCCTCGACGGGTGCAGACGAGTGAGGGCCCGCCTTTTGGCCCGGCCGGGTGATGGCTGGGTGTCCGGCGGGTGCGGACGGGTTCGGTCGGTTTTCTCGCCGGACGTGGTCGGCCCCGGCGCGGGGCGGGTGACGCCCGGGCGGGCCGCCGGGGGCGGGTCGGTTCACCCGTGGATGCGGTCGCCCGGCCGGGTGTCTCTCACTCGCCGAGGCCCGCCAGGTCGCGCAGTCTGCGGGCCTGGGCGGCGCGTTCGGCCGCTCGCTGGTCCTCGTAGGTGCGGTCCTGGGCGCCGCGCAGCAGGGCCTTGGTCTCGATGACGGCGTCCCGGGGTGCGGCGAGGATCGCCGAGGTGAGGTCGGCGACGGTGCTCTCGAGCTGGTCCAGGGGCACGGCGATGTTCGCGAGGCCCGTGCTGACGGCCTCCTCGGCCGTGACGAACCGCCCGGTCACGCAGATCTCCAGCGCACGGGCGTACCCGACCAGGCTCACGAGGGGGTGGGTGCCGGTCAGGTCGGGCACCAGCCCGAGGCTGGTCTCGCGCATGGCGAACTGCAGGTCGTCGGCGACGACGCGCAGGTCACAGGCGAGCGCGAGCTGGAATCCCGCCCCGATGGCGTGTCCCTGGACAGCGGCGATCGACACGAGGTCGCTGCGCCGCCACCAGGTGAACGCCTCCTGGTACCCGGCGATGGTCGCGTCCAGCTCGGCGTCGCTGCCGCGTGCGAGGTCGATGAACGACGGTTCGCCGTCGAAGCCCTCGGGCGTGAACGCCTGCCGGTCGAGCCCGGCCGAGAAGGACTTGCCCTCGGCCCGCAGCACCACGACCCGGACGGAGCCCGGCAGCAGCCGGCCGGCCTCGGTCAGCGCCCGCCACAGAGCCGGGCTCTGCGCGTTGCGCTTGGCCGGGTTGGTCAGCGTCACCGTGGCGATCGCGTCGTCGACGGTGAGCCGTACGCCGTCCTTGTCGAGTACCGGACCGAGGTCCTGGGCGGGCGAAGCCATGGGGCGCCTCCGATGGGTGCGGTCGTCTTCCATGCCGCGGGGCGGCCCGCAGGAACGTCCCGTACCACGGCACAGCTAAGTGACTGCACAGTAACCACCCGGCCGGTCAGTCGGCCGACCGGGTGGCCACCATCGAAGCCGAGGGGCCACCCGGGATCAGGCCGACTGGGCCTTCTTGCCCCGGGTCGCCCCGCCACGCCCTCGCAGCGTGACGCCCGACTCGCTGAGCATGCGGTGCACAAAGCCATACGAGCGGCCGGTCTCCTCGGCCAACGCCCGGATGCTCGCACCGGCGTCGTACTTCTTCTTCAGGTCTGCCGCGAGCTTGTCGCGCGCGGCGCCGGTCACCCGGCTGCCCTTCTTCAGAGTCTCGGCCACCCGTGCCTCCTCATGGGAAGTGCGCTCTGGTCTCCTCATGATCACCCCTCCGGGCCTTCATGGCCACCCATTCGGCAAGGTCCGTGCGAGAAGGTTTTGACGACGGGAGCGAGTCCCCACAAGCGGAGGATCTAATTCCGAAGGCTGCCGACCGTACGGCCGAACGGGTTGTTCCGGGAAAGGCCAGGTCAGAAAGGCGCGGCGGCCGGGCCCCGGAGAATCGGGGACCCGGCCGCCGGATCGGTGTAGGACACACCGCGGTACCAGGAGATCTCACACAGATGATGGATCACCGTTGGGCCGAATGATCCATACGCCGTGGATCATCCTCGCGGTCACGCCAGGGCGACGAGGTCCGCGTAGTCGGAGCCCCACAGGTCCTCGACGCCGTCCGGCAGCAGGATGATCCGCTCCGGCTGGAGCGCCTCGACCGCGCCCTCGTCGTGGGTGACCAGGACGACCGCGCCCTTGTAGGTGCGCAGCGCGCCGAGGATCTCCTCGCGGCTGGCCGGGTCCAGGTTGTTGGTCGGCTCGTCGAGGAGGAGGACGTTCGCGGAGGAGACCACCAGGGTGGCGAGGGCCAGGCGGGTCTTCTCGCCGCCGGAGAGGACCCCGGCGGGCTTGTCGACGTCGTCGCCGGAGAACAGGAACGAGCCGAGCACCTTGCGGACCTCGACGAGGTCCATGTCGGGTGCGGCGGAGCGCATGTTCTCCAGGACCGTACGGTCCGGGTCGAGGGTCTCGTGCTCCTGGGCGTAGTAGCCGAGCTTGAGGCCGTGCCCGGGGACGACCCTGCCGGTGTCGGGCTGCTCGACGCCCGCGAGGAGGCGCAGCAGGGTGGTCTTGCCCGCGCCGTTGAGCCCGAGGATGACGACCCTGGAGCCCTTGTCGATGGCCAGGTCGACGTCGGTGAAGATCTCCAGCGAGCCGTACGACTTCGACAGGCCCTCGGCCATCAGCGGGGTCTTGCCGCAGGGCGCGGGCTCGGGGAAGCGCAGCTTGGCGACCTTGTCCTGCTGGCGGACCTCCTCCAGCCCGGACAGCAGCTTCTCGGCGCGCCGGGCCATGTTCTGCGCGGCGACGGTCTTGGTGGCCTTGGCGCGCATCTTGTCGGCCTGGGCGTTGAGCGCGGCGGCCTTCTTCTCGGCGTTGGCGCGCTCGCGCTTGCGGCGCTTCTCGTCGGCCTCGCGCTGCTGCTGGTAGAGCTTCCAGCCCATGTTGTAGATGTCGATGCGGGCGCGGTTGGCGTCCAGGTAGAAGACCTTGTTGACGACCGTCTCGACCAGGTCGACGTCGTGGCTGATGACGATGAAGCCACCGCGGTAGGTCTTGAGGTAGTCGCGCAGCCAGATGATCGAGTCGGCGTCGAGGTGGTTGGTCGGCTCGTCGAGCAGCAGGGTGTCCGCGTCGGAGAACAGGATGCGGGCCAGCTCGATACGGCGGCGCTGACCGCCGGAGAGGGTGTGCAGGGGCTGGTTGAGCACCCGGTCGGGCAGGTTGAGCGCGGCGGCGATGGTGGCGGCCTCGGCCTCGGCGGCGTACCCGCCCTTGGTGAGGAACTCCGTCTCCTGGCGCTCGTACTGCTTCATCGCCTTCTCGCGGGTGGCGCCCTTGCCGGTGGCGATGCGCTGTTCGTTCTCGCGCATCTTGCGAATCAGGACGTCGAGGCCGCGGGCGGACAGGATGCGGTCGCGGGCGAGGACGTCGAGGTCGCCGGTGCGGGGGTCCTGCGGGAGGTAGCCGACCTCGCCGGAGCGGGTGATGGTGCCGGCGGCCGGGATGCCCTCACCGGCCAGGCACTTGGTGAGAGTGGTCTTGCCGGCGCCGTTGCGGCCCACCAGTCCGATGCGGTCGCCCTTGGCGACGCGGAAGGTGGCGTTTTCGATGAGGACGCGGGCACCGGCGCGCAGCTCGATGCCGGAGGCGGAGATCACTGGTCAGACTCCTGGGCGGATATCCGGGGGCGGGGTGGGCGGCTGAGGACGTTCCCGCCGTCTAATGCGCGAGGAGAATGGCCATGGGGGCCAGTCTAGCGGTGCTGTGCAACCACTTTTTCTGCGTTCGGGTGTTCGTTTCGTCTCGCCGGGTCGTTGTCGGTGGCGGGTGGAAGACTGAACAGCAGACCCGCTCCATCGGGTCTTCCGGCAACCGTGTCACGAGGGAGTGATCGGTATGGCAGGCACGGACGGTGGGCGTCCGAGCATCTATCCGACGTTGCTGTACACCAACGCCAAGGCGGCGATCCGGCAGCTCACGGAGGCCTTCGGGTTCACGGAGCTGTCGGTGTTCGAGGGCGAGGACGGCTCGGTGATGCACGCCGAGCTGGTGCAGGGCGACGGCGCGGTGATGATCAGCTCCAGGGGCCGCGGTGGCGTCTTCGACGCGGCGATGAGGAACGCGGGCCCCGCCGGGGTGTACGTGGTCGTGGACGACGTCGACGCACACCACCAGCGGGCCGTGGAACACGGCGTCGAGATCCTCATGCCCCCGACGGACCAGGACTACGGCTCGCGGGACTACATGGCCCGTGACCTCGAGGGCAACGTCTGGAGCTTCGGTACCTACGCTCCTGAGATCACGGCCTGACACCCCGCCGGGCCGACACCCCCGGGAGACCTGCGGGCCGCTGAGGCCGAGGCGCCGGGGAGAGCCGGGGCCGTGGAGGCAGGCGGGCCAAGGGACCCACGGACCGAGGAAACCCACGGCCCTGGTCGCCACAGCCCAGGCGGCGGCTCCCTGCGGCGGTCGGGCTCAGTTGCCGCCGGTGTGGACCTGGAAGGCGGCTCGGCGCACTGCCTTGGCCAGGGCCGGGTCGGGGTGGGCCGCGGCGAGGGCGACCAGGACCTGCACGGTGCGCGGGTGCCCGACGGCGCGTACCTCGTCCAGCAGCGCGGGCACGGTCGGCTGCACCGCGGACTCCAAGTGGCGCACGAGCATCGGCGCCTCACCGTGGTCGGCGACGGCCGCCGCGGTGTCCACCCACAGCCAGGTGGCCTCCTCGCGGGTGAGGACCTCGTGGGCGTCCTCGGGGTCGATGCCGTCGTGCTCGGCCAGCCACAGCAGGGCGTAGGGCCGCAGGGTCGGCTCGTCGAGGACGGCGCGCACGTCCGGCTCGGCCGGGGCGCCGACCACGCGCAGCGCCTCGAAGGCCAGGCCGCGCAGCAGGGCGTCCTCGCCGCGGGCGGCCTCGAGCAGTTCGGTGACGGCGCTGCCGACGGGCCGGGCGGCGAGCCAGGCGCGGTACTCGGCGCGGGCGGCGTTGGGGCGGAGCTGGGCGCAGCCGCGCAGCATGTCCTCGGCGGACTGCTCGATGTTTCCGGCGGGGCTCTGCGCGGCGACGCAGATCTGCTCCAGCTTCACCCAGACGGCCCAGCTGCCGAGCGGGGTGAGCGTGGCCTGCCCGTCGCCGTAGGTGAGGGCGCCGACGGAGGCCAGGGCGCGCAGGGCCCAGTCGAGCAGCGGGGCGAGCGGGGCGTCGGCGGCACCCGGTGCGGCGGGCTCGGGCTGCGGACCGTAGACGACCTCGCAGCGCTCGGTGCGCAGCTCGGTGACGCGCTGCTGCAGCAGGTCGAGGAGCTGTTCCACGGGGACGGGGCCGGCGGACAGCTGGAGGAAGGAGAGCACCTGCGGCATGGCCGAGACGACCTCGGCGACGGCGGCGGGCTCGTGGCCCTCGGGCTCGGGGTAGGCGAGCGACCAGGCGTCGAAGAGGGCGACCCAGCCGCGCAGCACGGCGCTGTCGTCCCGGTCCCAGGCGCGCAGCCGCCAGCCGGGGCGGGCCCGGTCGCCGTGCACCTCGACGAGGCCGGCGAGCCGGGCGGTGTCCCAGTCGGCCCGGACCTGAGCGACGGTCAGCCCGAGTTCCCGGGCGGCCCGTTCGGCCGTCGCGTCGGAGAGGGTGGCCTTGCCGTCGGCGGTGGCACCGTCACGTCCGGGGCCGAGGGCGGCATCGGCCCAGCGGGCGACGCGGGCCGCGCCGGCCAAGCCGGAGCGCGCCATTCTGGCCAACTCCGCCGGTGCCGGGGTGCCCTCCGGGGGGCGCGGTGCGGGGCGGCGCGGGCGCCGCTGGTTCACGGCTGCGGGGGCGGCGGCCAGGGGTCGCGGGCGGACGAGTCGAAGCCTGGAGTCGCGCGGGATACGGGACGTCACGGGGGCAGTCTTCCGCTTGACGGTCCGAAAACCCAAACGGAATGTCACGGCGGGCGACGGGGATGGCCAACGCACCGGTCCCCGCGGGTGCGCACGGGCCGGGTTCAGGCCAGTGGTACGGCGCTAAACGGAATCCGCGCGACCGGGTGACGTCGGACACAGGCGGCGGAATGTGATGTCCCCCACGGTCCCCACCGAAGGTTCACCGGGAGGTCACCGGAGGATCACCGGGACGCCACCGGAGGATCACCGGGACGGCGCCGGGGCGTCACATCAACGGGGTGAGGAAGCGCCGCATCGCCTCTTCGTAGGCCTGCGGGTCGGCGTTCCACATGGCGCCGTGCGGTGCCTCGGCGACGGTGTGGAGGGTGACCAGGTCCGGGCGGGCGTCGGCGAGGCGGCGGGAGAACCCCCAGGGGGCCACCTCGTCGCCGGGGCCGTGGAAGACCAGGGTGGGGACCCGGATGTCGTCGAGGGCGACGGGGTGGGCGCGGCGGTCGCCGTACAGGCCGGTGCGGCCCTGGGCGGCGCGGACGGCCAGCGGCAGCAGCACCCGCGGGGTGCGGCGGGCCGCGGCCAGGGCGCGCAGGGTGGCCTCCCAGCTGAGGACCGGGGAGTCCAGGACGAGTCCGCGGACCCGTGCGCGCAGCTCCGAGTGGGCGGCGGCGCGCAGGGCCATCGTGGCGCCGGTGGACCAGCCGTGCAGGACGACCTGCCGGGCGCCGTGCCGCACGGCGTGGTGGAGGGCGGCGTCGAGGTCGCGCCACTCGGTCTCGCCGAGGTGGCCCAGGCCGTCCGGGGAGCGGGGCGCGCCGGGGTCGCCGCGGTAGGCGGGGGCCAGCACCGGGAAGTGGTGGCGGTGCAGGAAGTCCAGGACGTTCAGGGCGAGTTCCCGGGTGGCTCCCAGGCCGTGCACGGCGATCACCCAGGTGTCCCGGGCGCCGGGCACGAACCAGGCGGGCAGCGTGCCGAGTTCGCCGGGGATGCCGACGTCGGTGTGGTCCAGACCGAGGGCGCCGCGCGGATCGCCGACGTACACGTTCGGGGCGAGCCGGACGCGGTCGCCGGGCTCCAGGGTGCCGTGCGTGACGCGTTCGAGGCGGCGTACGACGGTGTCGGCGGCGTGGGGAGCGTCGGTCAGCACGGGTCCGACGACCGCGTGGGAGCCGTCGCCGGTGAGGCCGTAGCGGCCGGGGCGCAGGCTGGCCAGGTCACGGGTGAGGGAGATCCGGTCCGCGGCGGTGCCGTGCACGGTGAGCCGGGGCTCGGTGGGCAGCGGCCGGTCCGGGGACGCCTTGAGGGCGGCGTCACTGGCGAGCCGTCCGGCGGCCACCGCCGCGGCCCCGGCGACGGTCACTGCGGTGAGGGCGGCGGCCGCCGCTTTGTCGGTGCGCACGGCTCCAGTGTCCTGGCGGACCCGGCGAGCGGCCAGTGGGCGGACGGCCGGTCGGTCTCACCCCCGCTGCCCGTACCCCCGCAGCCTCTCGCCCACCTGCGCCAGCTGCTCCGGCGACAGCAGGCTCGGGGTCAGGCCGGGCACCGAGGAGGCGGTCAGCCACAGGCGGCACATCCACTCCAGCTGGGCGGTGCGGTCGTAGGCCTGGTCGAGGGTGGCGCCGTGGGTGATCGTGCCGTGGTTCTGCAGCAGGCAGCCGGAGCGGCCGGTGAGGGCGTGCAGCATGTTCTCGGCCAGCTCGTCGGTGCCGTACGTCGCGTACGGGGCGACCCGGACGGGGCCGCCGAGCGCGGCGGCCATGTAGTGGATCAGCGGGAGTTCCCGGACGAGCGTGGAGACGGCCGTCGCGTGCACGGCGTGGGTGTGCACGACGGCACGGGCGTCGGTGGTGCGGTAGACGGCGAGGTGCATGGGGAGCTCGCTGGTGGGGACGAGCCGGCCCAGCACCTGCCGGCCGTCGAGGCCGACGCCGGTGACGTCGTCCGGCGTGAGCCGGTCGTAGGGCACGCCCGAGGGTGTGACCAGGACCGTTTCCCCGACGCGCACCGAGACGTTGCCGGAGGTGCCGACGACCAGCCCGTCGGCGACCGTGCGGCGGGCCGTCGCCACGAGGTCCGCCCAGGCCCGCGCCTCCTCAGCGCGCACGCCCCTTCGCTCCCACTGCTGCTCAGCCATGCGGCGATCCTGCCAGGCGAGGGCCCCGGGGCGCCGCCGGACCGGGGGCACTTCGGGCCGGAATCCGCACGGCGGCACTCCTCGGCCCGCCGCGGAACGGCGGCCGCCGCTTACCGACATCCAGAACTGCCGCACGGACACCGTGATGCCCTCCGCAGTTCATCTTCCGTTCACCCTGGTTGCCTACGTTCGTCCAGCCAATGACCTCGAACGATTGCCTGGGTAAATGGAAAGCTTCTCGCTGATCCTCGCGATTGTGGTGGTAACCGCACTCGCGTTCGATTTCACGAACGGTTTCCACGACACCGCGAACGCGATGGCCACGACCATTTCCACGGGCGCCATGAGGCCCAAGGTCGCCGTCGCCATGTCCGCCGTCCTCAACCTGGTCGGCGCCTTCCTCTCCGTGGAAGTCGCCAACACGATCTCCAAGGGTCTCGTCGACGAGACCGGCATCCGTCCCGAGGTCATCTTCGCCGCCCTGGTCGGCGCGATCCTCTGGAACCTGCTGACGTGGCTGGTCGGGCTGCCGTCCAGCTCCTCGCACGCCCTGATGGGCGGCCTGGTCGGCGCCACCATCGCCTCGGCGGGCGTCGGCGCGGTGCACGGCGACGTCCTGGTCACCAAGGTGCTGATCCCGGCGGTCGCCGCCCCGCTGGTGGCGGGCGTCGCCGCGCTGGTCGCGACCCGGATGACGTACGTCCTCGGCAGGAAGGCCGACGGCAAGGCCGCCCAGAAGGGCTACCGGGCCGGCCAGATCGCCTCCGCGGGCCTGGTCTCCCTGGCCCACGGCACCAACGACGCGCAGAAGACCATGGGTGTCATCACCCTCGCCCTGGTCGCCGGCGGCGCCGTCGCCCCCGACTCCGACCCGCCGATGTGGGTCATCCTCTCCGCGGGCCTGGCCATCGCGCTCGGCACCTACCTCGGCGGCTGGCGCATCATCCGCACCATGGGCAAGGGCCTGACCGACCTCCAGCCGCAGCAGGGCTTCGCCGCCCAGACCAGCGCCGCGACGGTCATCCTGGCCTCCTCCCACCTCGGCTTCTCCCTGTCCACCACGCACTCCGTCTCCGGCTCGGTGATGGGCGCGGGCCTGGGCCGCAAGGGCGGGGTCGTCCGCTGGTCGACCGCCACCCGGATGTTCGTCGCCTGGGGTCTGACCCTGCCGGCCGCCGCCCTGGTCGGCGCGCTCGCCGAGTGGGTCACCGGTCTCGGGGACTGGGGCACCGCCCTGGTGGCCGTCTTCCTGGTCGCCTCCAGCGCGGCCATCTGGAAGATCTCGCGCCGCGAGGTCGTCGACCACACCAACGTCAACGACGTCGAGGACGAGCCGGCCGGCGTGGTGACCACCGCCATCGCCGCGGTGACGCCGCCTCCGGCGGGCACCGTGGCCGGCAGCGGGGCCGAGGACCTGACGATCCCGGCCCAGAAGACCCCGGCCACCGCCACGGCGACCGCCGACCCGGCGGCCCCCACCACCGTCTGAGCCCCCGCGTCCGGACACGTAAGGAAGTAGCAGCATGAAGATCGACTGGGCGGCTCTCGGCTCCGTCTTCGGGGTCAGCCTCGTGGTCACCGTGGCCCTGGTGAGCCTGTTCACCCTCGGCATCGCGGGCCTGTCCCGCCAGGAGCGGGCGGCGGCGCAGGGCGGTTCCGCGGCGCTCGCGGTGGCCGGCGCCTACGCGTGCTTCGCGGCGTGCGCGGCGGCCGTGGCGTACGGCATCCATCTGATCGTCGCCTGACCGGCGGCAGCGCCTGAGCGGGGTGCGGGACGGTTCGCCGTCCCGCACCCCGCTGTCGTGCCATGCGGTGGTCGTGAGGCCGCCGACCGCTGAGGTGTGGGCCTCAGCACACTCCCCCGCCGCAGGTCAACGGCAAGTTGACTGGTGTTCGCGGCCGTGGTGGACTGCCGGAGCCAGTGCGGCGGCAGGAGAGGAAGCCGGTGGAAATCCGGCGCGGTCCCGCCACTGTCACCGGGGGAGGAAACCCCGGGAGCCAGGAACTCTCACCGCCGGTCTCGTCGAACCAGGGCGTGGACACCCTGAGTGAGGACATGTCGCGATGCTCGGCTGCCTGTTGAGGCCCCGTACCCCTGCTCCGACCCACCCCGCGGCCGGCTGAGCCCATGGGTGCCGAGCGCGTCTTCGCGTACGGCGCCGCCGCCGGCCTCCTCGGCGACCTGCTCCTCGGCGATCCGCGCCGCGGGCATCCGGTCGCCGCGTTCGGGCGGGCCGCGACCGCCGTGGAACGTGTGCTGTGGCGCGACCACCGCGGGTGGGGCGCGGTGCACACCGCCGTCTGCGCCGGCGGGGCCGTCGCCCTCGGAAGCCTGGCGCAGCGGGCCGTACGCCGCTCCTCCGCCGCCTCCGTGGCGCTGACCGCGGCCGCCACCTGGTCGGTGGTCGGCGGTACCTCGCTCGCCCGGGAGGCCCGCGCGATCGGACGGGCGCTGGACGCCGGTGACGTCGAGGCCGCCCGGGCCCGGCTGCCGCACCTGTGCGGCCGGGACCCGCAGGCGCTGGACGCCGACGGGATCGCCCGGGCCGTGGTGGAGTCCGTCGCCGAGAACACCTCCGACGCGGTCGTCGGCGCCCTGGTGTGGGGTGCCGCGGCCGGTGTGCCGGGACTGCTCGGGTTCCGGGCGGTCAACACCCTGGACGCCATGGTCGGCCACAAGTCGCCCCGCTACCGCCGCTACGGCTGGGCCTCCGCGCGCCTTGACGACCTCGCCGGCTGGCCGGGGGCACGGCTCACCGCCGCCCTCGCGGCCCTGGCGGGACCCGATCCGCGCGGTGCACTGCGCGCCTGGCGGGCCGACGCGCACCGGCACCCCAGTCCCAACGCCGGTCCCGTGGAGGCGTCCTTCGCGGGCGCGCTCGGCGTGCGGCTCGGCGGGACCCTGTCCTACGGCGGCCGGGTCGAACACCGGCCCGTACTGAACCGGGGCGGACGGGCCGTGGCCGTGGCCGACATCGAGCGGGCCGTACGGCTGTCCCGGCGGGTGGGCTGGCTCGCGCTCGGCGCCGGTGCCGCCGCGCGGTTCCTCGCCGGGCCGGCGGCACGGGCATCCGCGGCACGGGCATCCGCGGCACGGGCATCCAGGGGGAAGGGACGTACGTCATGAGTGGTGGAGTCAAGGGGGGCGGTCTGCTCGTCGCGGGGACCACCTCCGACGCCGGGAAGAGCGTCGTCACGGCCGGGATCTGCCGGTGGCTGGTCCGGCAGGGCGTCAAGGTGGCGCCGTTCAAGGCGCAGAACATGTCGCTCAACTCGTTCGTGACCCGTGAGGGCGCCGAGATCGGGCGGGCGCAGGCCATGCAGGCGCAGGCCTGCCGGATCGAGCCGACCGCGCTGATGAACCCGGTGCTGCTCAAGCCGGGCGGCGAGCAGAGCAGTCAGGTGGTGCTGCTGGGCAAGCCGGTGGGCGAGCTGAGCGCCCGCGGGTACCACGGCGGCCGGCAGCAGGCGCTGCTCGGCACCGTGCTGGACTGCCTGGAGCAGTTGCGGGGCACGTATGACGCGGTGATCTGTGAGGGGGCCGGTTCGCCCGCCGAGATCAACCTGCGGCGGACCGACATCGTGAACATGGGGATCGCGCGCAACGCGCGGCTTCCCGTGCTCGTCGTCGGCGACATCGACCGGGGCGGCGTCTTCGCCTCGTTCTTCGGCACGGTCGCGCTGCTGTCGCGTGAGGACCAGGAGTGCGTCGCCGGGTTCCTCGTCAACAAGTTCCGCGGCGACGTGTCGCTGCTTCAGCCGGGGCTGGAGATGCTGCACGGCCTCACCGGGCGGCGCACCTACGGGGTGCTGCCCTTCCGGCACGGGCTCGGCATCGACGAGGAGGACGGGATGGCGGTCTCCCTGCGGGGCGCCGTCAGGGAGTCGGCCGTCACCCCGCCCGTCGGCGAGGACGTGCTGCGGGTCGCCGTCTGCGCGGTCCCGCTGATGTCCAACTTCACCGACGTCGACGCGCTCGCCGCCGAACCCGGCGTCGTCGTGCGGTTCGTGGACCGGCCGGAGGAACTGGCCGACGCGGACCTGGTGGTCGTCCCCGGCACCCGCGGCACCGTCCGCGCGCTGGAGTGGCTGCGGGAGCGCGGACTGGCGGACGCCCTCGTCCGCAGGGCCGCCGAGCAGCGGCCGATCCTGGGCGTGTGCGGCGGCTTCCAGGTCCTCGGCGAGCACATCGAGGACGAGGTCGAGAGCCGCCGCGGGCACGTGGACGGGCTCGGCATCCTGCCCGTGCGGGTGCGGTTCGCCCGCGAGAAGACCCTGACCCGGCCGGCCGGGGAAGCCCTCGGGGAGCCGGTCGAGGGCTACGAGATCCACCACGGGGTGGCCCGGGTGGACGGCGGCGAGCCGTTCCTGGACGGCTGCCGGGTCGGCCAGACCTGGGGCACGCACTGGCACGGCTCGCTGGAGTCGGACGGGTTCCGGCGGGCGTTCCTGCGCAAGGTGGCGGCCGCCGCGGGCCGCCGCTTCGTGCCGGCGCCCGACACCTCCTTCGCCGCGCTGCGCGAGGCGCAGCTCGACCGGCTCGGCGACCTGATCGAACAGCACGCGGACACGGACGCGCTGTGGCGGCTCATCGAGTCCGGCGCGCCGCAAGGACTGCCTTTCATTCCACCGGGAGCGCCCGCATGAGCACTGTGTTGTTGTTGTCCACCGCCGACACGGACCTGCTGGCGGCCCGGGCCTCCGGCGCGCCCTACCGCATCGGCAACCCGACCCGGGTGGACGTCGGCGGGGAACTGCCCGGGCTGATCGAGGGCGCGGACATCGCCGTCGTACGGCTGCTGGGCGGCAAGCGGGCCTGGGAGGACGGGCTCGCCGCGCTGAAGGCGTCCGGCATCCCGACCGTGCTGCTGGGCGGCGAGGCCGTGCCGGACGCCGAGTTGATGGCCGAGTCGTCCGTGCCGGCCGGTGTGGTGGCCGAGGCGCTGAAGTACCTGGTGGAGGGCGGCCCGGCCAACCTCACCGAGCTCGCCCGGTTCCTGTCCGACACGGTGCTGCTGACCGGCGAGGGCTTCGCGCCGCCGCAGCGGATGCCCGAGTACGGGGTGCACGGCTCGTACGAGATCCGGGACGGCCGCCCCACCGTCGGCGTGCTCTTCTACCGCGCCCACGAACTGAGCGGCAACACCGCCTTCGTCGACACCCTGTGCGACGCGATCGAGGCGCGGGGCGCCAACGCCCTGCCCGTGTACTGCGGTTCGCTGCGCGGCGCGGACGACGGGCTGTACGAGATCCTCGGCCGGGCCGACGCCCTGGTCGCCACCGTGCTCGCGGCCGGCGGCACGCACGCCTCGCAGGCCTCCGCCGGCGGTGACGAGGAGTCCTGGGACATCGGGCGGCTCGCCGAGCTGAACGTGCCCGTGCTGCAGGGGCTGTGCCTGACCTCCTCGCGGGCCGCCTGGGAGGAGTCGGACGCGGCGCTGTCGCCCATGGACGCGGCGATGCAGGTCGCGATCCCGGAGTTCGACGGGCGGCTGGTCACCGTGCCGTTCTCCTTCAAGGAGCAGGGCCCCGACGAGGTGCCCGTGTACGTCGCCGACCCCGAGCGGGCCGCGCGGGTGGCCGGCATCGCCGTACGGCACGCCGCACTGCGGCACAAGCCCAACCAGGACAAGAAGCTGGCGCTCGTCTTCACCGCCTACCCCACCAAGCACTCCCGGGTCGGCAACGCGGTCGGTCTGGACACGCCCGCCTCGGCGGTGCGGGTGCTCGACGCCCTCAGGGACGCCGGGTACGTGGTCGAGGGATACCCGGACCACGGTGACGAGCTGATCCACCGGCTCATCGAGGCCGGCGGCCACGACGTGGAGTGGCTGACGGAGGAGCAGCTGGCCGCCGCGCCCGCGCGGGTGCCGCTCGCGGACTACCGGGCGTGGTTCGAGAAGCTGGACCCCGGGCTGCGGGACGCCATGACCGAGGCGTGGGGCGAGCCGCCGGGTTCCCTCTACGTCGACGGCGACGACATCGTGCTGGCGTCCCTGCGGTTCGGGAACGTGGTCGTGATGATCCAGCCGCCGCGCGGCTTCGGCGAGAACCCGATCGCCATCTACCACGACCCGGACATGCCTCCCTCGCACCACTACATGGCGGCCTACCGCTGGCTGGAGAACAGCTTCGGCGCCGACGCGATCGTGCACATGGGCAAGCACGGCACGATGGAGTGGCTGCCGGGCAAGGGCCTCGGGCTGAGCGCGGGGTGCGCGCCGGACGCGGTGCTGGGCGAGCTGCCGCTGATCTACCCGTTCATCGTGAACGACCCCGGCGAGGGCACGCAGGCCAAGCGGCGCGGGCACGCCACCGTCGTCGACCACCTCGTCCCGCCGATGGCCCGCGCCGACACCTACGGCGACCTGGCCAAGCTGGAGCAGCTGCTCGACGAGTACGCGCTCGTCTCCGACCTCGACCCGGCCAAGGCCCCGGCGGTCCGCGCGCAGATCTGGACCCTCGTCAAGGCGGCCGAGCTCCACCACGACCTGCACGTGGACGAGCAGCCGGACGACGAGGAGTTCGACGAGTTCGTCATGCACATCGACGGCTATCTGTGCGAGATCAAGGACGTGCAGATCCGCGACGGGCTGCACATCCTGGGCGGCGGGCCGGTCGGCGAGCCGCGCGTGAACCTGGTGCTGGCCGTGCTGCGCGCCTCCCAGGTGTGGGGCGGGCAGGCCAACGCCCTGCCGGGGCTGAGGGCTTCGCTCGCCGAGCACTTCGGCCTGAGCGAGAAGGAGCTGCTGGCCGAGCCCGGCGCTGCGGTGAAGGTGCCGGCCGAGCTGACGGACCTCGTCGAGGGCCCGTCCCGTACGGCCGCCGACGCCATCGACCTGCTGGAGCAGCTGTGCCGGCGGATCGCGCAGGGCATGGAGGAGCGCGGCTGGGAGGTGTCCGAGAGCGGCCCGCTCGTCCGGGAGGTGCTGGGCGCCGAACTGCCCGACGCCATCGCCGTGCTGGAGTTCGCCTGCACCGAGGTCGTGCCGCGGCTGGCCCGCACCAGCGACGAGATCGGGCACATCCTGAAGGCCCTGGACGGCGGGTACGTCCCCGCGGGCCCGTCGGGTTCGCCGACGCGCGGTCTGGTCAACGTCCTGCCGACCGGGCGGAACTTCTACTCCGTCGACCCCAAGGCCATCCCGTCCCGGCTGAGCTGGGAGGTCGGGCAGGCGCTGGCCGACTCGCTGGTGGCCCGGTACCTCCAGGACACCGGGGAGTACCCGAAGTCGGTCGGCCTGACGGTGTGGGGCACCTCGGCGATGCGCACCCAGGGCGACGACATCGCCGAGATCCTCGCGCTGCTGGGCTGCCGTCCCGTCTGGGACGACGCCTCGCGGCGGGTCACCGGCTTCGAGGTGATCCCGCTCGCGGAGCTGGGCCGGCCGCGCATCGACGTCACCGTGCGCATCTCCGGCTTCTTCCGGGACGCCTTCCCGCACGTGGTGGGGCTCATCGACGACGCGGTGCGGGCGGTGGCGGAGCTGGACGAGCCGGCCGAGTCCAACCACGTGCGGGCGCACGTGGAGGAGGACACGGCCGGGCACGGCGACCGGCGCCGGGCCACGGCCCGCATCTTCGGGTCCAAGCCGGGGGCGTACGGCGCCGGGCTGCTGCCGCTCATCGACGCCCGGAACTGGCGCAGCGACGCGGACCTCGCCGAGGTGTACGCCGTCTGGGGCGGCTACGCCTACGGGCGCGGGCTGGACGGCCGGGCGGCGCGCGGGGACATGGAGACGGCGTTCAGGCGGATCGCGGTCGCCGCGAAGAACGTCGACACGCGGGAGCACGACCTCGTCGACGCCGACGACTACTTCCAGTACCACGGCGGCATGGTCGCCATGGTGCGGCACCTGACCGGCGCGAACCCCGAGGCGTACGTGGGTGACTCGGCCACCCCTGACCAGGTGAAGACCCGCACGCTCGGCGAGGAGACGCACCGCGTCTTCCGCGCCCGGGTGGTCAACCCGCGCTGGATGGCGGCCATGCGGCGGCACGGCTACAAGGGCGCCTTCGAGATGGCGGCGACCGTGGACTACCTCTTCGGGTACGACGCCACGGCCGGGGTGGTCGACGACTGGATGTACGAGAAGCTCAGCGCGGAGTACGTCTTCGACCCGGAGAACCGGGACTTCATGAAGAAGTCCAACCCGTGGGCGCTGCGCGGCATCACCGAGCGGCTGCTGGAGGCCGCCGACCGCGGCCTGTGGGCCGAGCCGGACGCGGACACGCTGGAGCGGCTGCGCGCCACCTACCTGGAGCTCGAAGGCGATCTGGAGGGCGACGACCAGTGACCACCCCCTTTCCTTTCACGGCCGTGGTCGGCCAGGACGACCTGCGGCTCGCGCTGCTGCTGAACGCCGTGTCGCCGGCGGTCGGCGGGGTGCTGGTGCGCGGCGAGAAGGGCACCGCCAAGTCGACGGCGGTGCGTGCCCTGTCGGCGCTGCTGCCCGACGTCCCGGTCGTGCCCGGCTGCCGGTTCTCCTGCGACCCGGCCGCCCCGGACCCCGGCTGCCCGGACGGGCCGCACGAGCCGGGCACGGGCACGGCGCGTCCCGCCCGGATGGTCGAACTGCCCGTCGGCGCCTCCGAAGACCGGCTGGTCGGCGCCCTGGACATCGAGCGGGCGCTGGCCGAGGGCGTGAAGGCCTTCGAGCCGGGCCTGCTGGCCGAGGCGCACCGCGGGATCCTGTACGTCGACGAGGTCAACCTGCTCCACGACCACCTGGTCGACCTGCTGCTGGACGCGGCGGCGATGGGTGCCTCGTACGTGGAGCGCGAGGGCGTGTCGGTCCGGCACGCCGCGCGGTTCCTGCTGGTGGGCACCATGAACCCCGAGGAGGGCGAGCTGCGGCCGCAGCTGCTCGACCGGTTCGGGCTGACCGTCGAGGTCGCGGCCTCCCGGGAGCCCGACCAGCGGGTGGAGGTCGTCAGGCGGCGGCTGGCCTACGACGCCGACCCGGCCGCCTTCGCCGCGCGCTGGGCCGAGGAGGAGGCCGCCGTACGGGCGCGGATCGCCGCGGCGCGCGAGCTGCTGCCGTCGGTGCGGCTGGGCGACGGGGCGCTGCGGCAGATCGCGGCGACCTGTGCCGCCTTCGAGGTGGACGGCATGCGCGCCGACATCGTGATGGCGCGCACCGCGACCGCCCTGGCCGCGTGGGCCGGGCGCACCGACGTGCTGGCGGAGGACGTACGGCAGGCCGCGCTGCTGGCGCTGCCGCACCGGCGCCGGCGCAACCCCTTCGACGCGCCGGGGCTCGACGAGGACAAGCTGGACGAGACCCTCCAGGAGTTCGGCGGCGGCCCGGAGGACGAGGACCCGGACCCGGACGGCCCGGGCGGGGGCGGTGGCCGGCCGCCGTCCCCGGACGGCCCTCAGAGCGGCGGGGACACCGGTGCGCGGCCGGAGTCCGGGCAGGACGGGGAGCCGCAGTCGTCCGGCGGTGCCGGCGAGCAGGCACCGGCCCGGGCCGCCGAGCCGTTCCGTACGAAGGTGCTGAGCGTGCCCGGCGTCGGTGAGGGCGTCGCCGGGCGGCGGTCGCGGGCGCGGACCGAGCACGGCCGCACCACCGGGGCGCGCCGGCCCCGGGGCACGCTGACCAAGCTGCACCTGGCGGCGACCGTGCGGGCCGCCGCCCCCCATCAGCGGGCGCGGGGACGCTCCGGGCCCGGGCTGGTGGTGCGGCGCGACGATCTGCGGCAGGCGGTGCGCGAGGGGCGGGAGGGCAACCTCGTGCTGTTCGTCGTGGACGCCTCCGGGTCGATGGCGGCCCGGCAGCGGATGAGTGCCGTGAAGGGGGCCGTGCTGTCGCTGCTGCTGGACGCCTACCAGCGGCGCGACAAGGTGGGGCTGGTGACGTTCCGGGGCACGTCCGCGGAGGTCGCGCTGCCGCCCACGTCGTCGGTGGACGCCGCCGCGGCGCGATTGGAGTCGCTGCCGACGGGCGGCCGCACCCCGCTGGCCGCGGGTCTGCTGAAGGCCCATGACGTGCTGCGGGTGGAGCGGCTGCGGGATCCCGCGCGGCGGGCGCTGCTGGTGGTGGTGACGGACGGGCGGGCCACCGGCGGGCCGGAGCCGGTGGCGCTGGCCGGGCGGGCGGCGCGGCTGTTCGCGGCCGAGGGCGTCGCGTCGGTGGTGGTGGACTGCGAGTCGGGGCCGGTGCGGCTGGGGCTCGCGGGACAGCTCGCGGGTGAGCTGGGCGGTACGGCGGTGACGCTGGACGAGCTGCGCGCGGACAGCATCGCCGGGCTGGTGAAGGACGTGACGAGGAGGGCCGCGTAATGCCGCAGGGACAGCCGAGTGTCGTTCCCGACGATGGTCTGACGACGCGTCAGCGACGCAACCGGCCGCTGGTCGTGGTGCACACGGGCGTCGGCAAGGGCAAGTCCACCGCCGCCTTCGGGCTCGCGCTGCGGGCCTGGAACCAGGGGTGGCCCGTCGGGGTGTTCCAGTTCGTGAAGTCGGCCAAGTGGAAGGTCGGCGAGGAGCGGGCGCTGCGGGTGCTCGGCGACTCCGGCGAGGGCGGGACGGTCGCCTGGCACAAGATGGGCGAGGGCTGGTCCTGGGTGCAGCGCGACGCGCAGATGGACAACGAGGACAAGGCCCGGGAGGGCTGGGAGCAGGTCAAGCGGGACCTGGCGGCCGAGACGTACCGGCTGTACGTGCTCGACGAGTTCGCCTACCCGATGCACTGGGGGTGGGTGGACACCGACGAGGTCATCGACGTGCTGCGCCATCGGCCCGGCACCCAGCACGTCGTCATCACCGGGCGGAACGCGCCCGAGAAGCTCGTGGACTTCGCCGACCTCGTGACCGACATGTCCAAGGTCAAGCACCCCATGGACGTCGGGCAGAAGGGGCAGAGGGGCATCGAGTGGTGACGTGTTCCGTCCCCCGGCTGGTCATCGCCGCGCCGTCGTCCGGCAGCGGCAAGACCACCGTCGCCACGGGGCTGATGGCGGCGCTGACCGGGCGGGGGCTCGCCGTGTCCCCGCACAAGGTCGGGCCCGACTACATCGACCCCGGGTACCACGCGCTCGCCACCGGGCGCGCGGGACGGAACCTCGACGCGTACCTGTGCGGGCCCGAGCTGGTCGGGCCGCTGTTCGCGCACGGGGCGCGCGGGTGTGACATCGCCGTCGTCGAGGGCGTGATGGGGCTGTACGACGGGGCCGCCGGTGAGGGCGAACTGGCCTCCACCGCCCAGGTGGCGAAGCTGCTGCGGGCGCCGGTCGTGCTGGTCGTGGACGCCTCGTCGCAGTCTCGGTCGGTGGCGGCGCTGGTGCACGGGTTCGCGTCCTGGGACCCGCAGGTGCGGGTCGGGGGCGTGATCCTCAACAAGGTCGCCTCGGACCGGCACGAGGCGCTGCTGCGGGAAGCGCTGGACTCGGCGGGGGTGCCGGTGCTCGGCGCCTTGCGGCGGGCCGCGCAGGTGGACACGCCCTCCCGGCATCTGGGGCTGGTGCCGGTGGCCGAGCGGGGTACGGCCGCCGTGGCGGCCGTGGCGGCGATGGGCGCGCAGGTCTCCGCCGGGTGTGACCTGGACGCGCTGCTGGCGCTGGCGCGCACTGCGGGTGCGCTGCCGTGCGCGGCGTGGGGGGCCGGCCACGCCCGGGGCCCGCCCCCCGCCCCCGCCAC